>DBFQ01000068.1 GCA_002294665.1 Candidatus Aminicenantes bacterium UBA876 | reverse complement strand
GACAGGTGACAGGAAGGCAGGAGATTGAGCCAATCATCACCGCTCCGATAAGTTCCCCCATCACCGTTCGGCGGGTATCTTCATCACCGGGCTTCAAGTTTTCCCATCACCGGGCTGTTTTTTTTCTACTTTCTCTTCTTTATTCCTTATTCATTATCGGTTTTGGTTTTTTCATCACCGGGCTGTTTTTTTTCTACTTTCTACCTTCTACGTTCTACCGGGCGGTTCACGAACCGCCCCATCCCCTCGCCAATCGCCCCTTGCCCCTCGCCTGTTCTACCTTATTCTTTATTCATAGCCCGCAGGGCCTGCCTCCTGTCACCGGATACCTGACACCCTGGTTCCCCTTGCGCCTATTCTTTTCCTGTTGAAGTTTTTTGGCCCTTTGCGATATTTTCGCGGATACTCCTATATATAAGTTTTGGATAGGGCCGGGCTTGTGCAAAAGATCGGCACGCCAAAATTTCACAAGGGGGATTCAAATGAGGGAAACAAAAAAAGTGAACACTGCGCCTGCTTTGTTATTGGTAATCGGCATTTTTCTTGCAACCGCTTTTCCTGTTATGGCGACACAACCGGTCGTGATAACCGATTCCGCGCTGAATGTGCAAGCGACTTCCGCGCTGTTGAAAGGACATGTAAACCAGATCAACAGCGATCCCGCGGGCCCGGGCATAATCGAGTACGGCTTTGTCTGGGATACAATCAGCCGCGATAAGCCCGGCAACATCGCCCCGGGGCAGAGCGGGTATTCCGGGAAATGGTCGACGAGTCCGCCGAACTCCATTATCAACCTCAGTTACTCCGCACCCGCGGGCACGTTTGCCGCCGGGACCACGATCTATTATCGCGCCTGCGCGAAAAACGGCGACAATGAATGGGGATACGGAGGGGAATTGTCCTTTCTTACCCCGCCCGCGCCTGCCGTGCGCGTTTCCCCCATCAATGGAGATTATGTGCAGGGGAACTCGGTCACGTTCCAGTGGAACGCTTCCCCGGGCGCCACCCATTATTCCCTGCGTATCAGAAAGGGTGACACGGTCCCGTTTTATAAACAGGATGTCGGAAACGCCCTTTCCAAAACGGTTACCGGTTTTTTGAACGACGGCCAGGAATACACCTGGATCGTCACCGCCCAGAACGCCAGTCCCAACGCGCAGGAAACCACGCCCTGGAAATTCTTCAACGGCCCTTATCCGCCGCCTTCCGTAGGCACCATTTTCCCACCGACAAACATCCAGGCGACTACGGCCACAATCAGCGGCCAATTGACCTGGAATCAGGGGCCCCTGATCAAGCGGCGCGGTTTTGTATGGGACACGGTCAGCCACGGTGATCCGGGCAATATCCCGGCCGCGCAAGCCCCGTACAGCCACAAATGGACCCAAACGGGAGACTATGGCTCCGGAACGTACAGCCACGAGATCGATATTCCACCCGCTACGGTGATCTACTACCGCGCCTGCGCGCGCAACCACGTGGAGATCTGGGCTTATGGCCAGGAGCACAATTTCATTTCCTGCCCGCCGGCACCCATGCCGATATGCCCGGTTCCGACCCAGGCTTGTGCCATGAACCACACGACGGTGCGTTTCCAATGGGAAGCGGCGCAATCGGCTGCCAGTTATTCCATTTTCGTTCGCAAGCTCGGCGCGCACACTCCCTTTCACCAGCAGGAGATCGGCAATCAGACCATACTGGATGTCACCGGCAAATTCCCCGACGACGGCACCCAGTTTGAATGGCGGGTGCGTGCAGGCAATCAATCCGGCTGGGGAGAATGGTCGGCCTGGAAAACCTTTACAAACGGCACCCTGACCGCTCCGACGGAGACCCCCACGTTGCTGTCACCGGCAAACGCAGCCAGGATTCCCGCCCTGCCGGTGTCATTCACCTGGAAACCGATTGCGGGCGCCACGAAGTACCGCATCCAGATTTCCGATCAGCCGGCCTTTTCACGCAGTATCTTCAGCCGGGAGACGACAACCCCATCCTGCACCACGCCGGTCAAGAACATCCAGATTCAGAACGAAACCGGGGAAAAGACCCGGTACTGGCGCGTCAGCGCCGGAAATGCCGCGGGCTGGGGCCCCTGGAGCAAAGCCTGGCGTTTCGTTTTCGGAAGCAACTGAGGAAGTCAGCGGCAACTTCCCTTTTCTTTTCAGCCAGAATAAGTGGGACCGCCATCACCGTGCTCCGTGATGACCTCCCGCATCCCGCCGCTTATTTTATTCTGTTCCAGTAGTCCTTGGCGGCCTTGAGGCTGTCTTTCAGCTCTTTGTTGTCCTTGAAAGGGCCGTTCTTCACGCGGTTCTCCAGGTCGTCGAAGGTCCTTTCCATCTGGTTCTTGAACATATCCTTTTCCTGCTTGGTAATGGAGTCTTTGCGGCTTTTGTACCAGTCGATATCCCGATACACCTGGTTGATGTCGCTTGCCAGCTTGTCCAGCATCGCCTGCTGCTGGGGCGTGTAGTTATACAGCACCGGCCTTTGGTCCGATGACCGGGCCTCTCTGCGGTAATCCTCGATCATCTGTTTCATGCGCTCGAGTTCCCGCGCCATCTGGCTGTATTCCGGCAGGCAGAGCACGTTTTCATAAATCTTTTTGAAGTTCTCGGTTAACGTATGCAGGTTGTCGAGAGCGGCAAGCATCTCCTGCTTCGACTTCTTGTTCCTCACCTGGGACTCGTAGCGGGCGAACTCGCCCTTCAAGAGGTTGAAGGCCTCCCGGGGAGTCATGCCGCCCTGGTGTGTCTCGTTCCAATAGGTTTCGATTTTCCGGTTGATCTGGTTGATCTCGTCCTTGTACTTGTCGTACACATCCTGCAACTTCGTGAATTTGAGCTTCAGGACCAGCGCCAGGTCCTGGTCCCAGCTGTTGTTGAAGGCGTCCTCGAAGGCCTGGATGTGCCGCTTGATTTCACCCAGCGCGCCTCGGCGCTCGTTGGGGTGCTGCTGCCACCGGACGTTACGCTCATACATGGTCATCATGTTGCGAATCGCCTCCAGCATGGCGGTTTCACCCGCGATCAGGGCACCGACCTTGTCCGTCATGCGCTTGTAATCATCATACTTTTCCTTGAGCTTGCCGTAAAAGTAGGGGTCCTGTTCGAGCTGGGGGATTCGCATGGGGTTTTGCTGCATCTGCTTGTAATCGTCCTCGATTTTGGCCATGTGGTCGTTCTTGAACCGGAAGAGTCTGGCGGCGGCATCTTCCGCGATGCGCTCCGCTTCGTCATTCCGGCCCCGGGCAACCTGATCCGCGGCTCTTTCCAGGAGTTGTTTCGCCGCCTCGAGCTCCCGGTCGAGTTCGGCGGCGGTGGGGATGTTTTGCAGGGCCGGCCCGGCCGGCTTTCCCGTGTCGAGTTCCTTGCGGTAATCTTTCAGCTTGTTTTCAATCAGATTGATATCGGACTTGTAGGCCGTGTAGTCGTCGCCGTTGATCCAGTCCCCGGTGAACCAGCTGACGAAGTTCTGGGTAGACGTATTGCGGAACACGGTTTTGAAATTATCGATCATGGTCTGGATCTCGTCGAGGGCTTTCCGGCAGGCATCCGCGCTGCGGGACTTGTAGCTGTTTTCGTAAGCGGTGAATGCATTCTTGATCTGGCGGTAACTTTGCTCGATGCCGAGCTGCTCGACCATCGCCTGGCGCACTTTGTCGATGAGGGAGTTGAATTCATTTTGTATGCCCCGGTTGGCGCCCTGGTTCAGTGCGTTGCCGTAGGTCGACTGGAAAGTCCCGATCTCGTTCTGCATGATATTGATGTCGGCCACGGAGAGCGGCTTGGACATGGCGTTGTACTTTGCCTTGAGCGCGTCCACATCCGCGCTCATCGGCGTACGGTCATCGTTCAGGTGCTCTTTTACGAGCTTTACCTTGTTTTTGAAGTCCTGATCGCCGTCAAAGCGCCGGCTCTTCGCGAAAGCATCTTTCTCTTTTATCTCGTTCTCGAAAGCCTGGATGGAAGCGTTGCGGCGACTTTCCGCATAAGTATGCTTGACCTGGTTGAAGGCGAGAATGCGCCGGTCGATCTCATCCAGCGCGCGCAGCGTGTCGGCTTTGGCGGGTGACACGTAGTTGTGGAGCAGATCCCGGGCCTTGCGCAATTCAGCGGCGACCCGCTCCTCCGCGTCGTACTTGTTGCAGACATCTTTGGCGAACCGCTCGACCCTGTCCATGGCATCATCAAAACGCCTTACGCCCTCTTCTTCCTGTGCGAAACTGTAGCCGCCGCGTACGGCATTGAACGCTTCGATCTCCTTTTTCAGGTCCCCGATATCCTGCAACGTTTCGCTGAGGTTGAACTGGTCATTGAGGAGAACCGCCTCCCCGTACTTGTTTTTGATTTCGCTGTATCCGTCAATATTCTTTTCCCGGGTAAAATCTTCTATGGCTTTCAACTCCCGCTCCAGTTCCGCCGCCCCCGCGCGGTCCTGTTCCTCGCTCAAGGTGTGCCGTCTGTTGGCGTAACTCCTGATCGCGTCGATGATTGCGTCAAGCCGGCGGATCGCCTCGGCTTTGTCCTGTTCCAGCTGCTCGTCTGGAGCGGCAACAAATGCAAGCGGGCCATGTGCGTCGGTTCCGCTTTCCCGGAGCCCGGGAAAAGCCCCTGCGTTCGCAGGACATGCGCCGGCATGGCTGGAAATCGTGCGCCCGGCTGCAGCCCGCGTCCCTGCATCAATTCCCGCGCAAACAAACGCCGGAACCAGGATTAAAAGTACTGCTGTCCTCATTTTCATGCCGGCCTCCCTGTCTTGCCCGGAGAAAAACAACTGAAAAAACCGATTTCTGCGCGGATTGATTGTACGCATAGGCAAATAGAATTTCAAATCGTTTCTGCCGGCCGGCGTCCGGTCCGGCAGGGAGTCGCGGTTCGTCAACCGCCGATCTGGATCTGGGGTCAGGTCGTGAATTGCTACAAACAAGTTGAGGCAGTCCTCGCCTCTCTCCCCCGGCCATTCCATCGTCCAGGTTTGGACCCGAAATCAGCGGGTAAAAGAACCGATCTCGATCAGGTTCCCCTCCGGATCCGCGATATAACAGGTTCTTTGTCCCCAGGGCTCGGTTGTGGGCTCAAGAATGGACTCAGCTCCTTGTTCAATGACCCGCTTGTATGCCGCATCAACAGCCGCGAAATTCTCAACCCCCAGCGCGATTTCAAAATGACCGTTCAATGAGGACAGGTATTCAAACTTCCTGTTCACCATGTTTTCAAAGTCAGTTCTGCGATACAGCAAAAACAGGGTTCCGTCTTTTACCAGGTACACATTGGTCGTGTCTTTTTCTTCTTTGATTTCGAAACCCAGCACATCGCGATAAAATTGAATCATCACCGCCATGTCTTTTACGAAAATGCCGAATCCATCCAGTTTCATTTTTCCTCCCCGGCCAAAAGAACCTGACTGCCGCTGAACATCCGCCGCCATGCGCGGTCCTGCTTCATTTATAGGCTTTCAGAATGAGCCTGGTGGTTTTTGTCTGTTTGCTCTTATCAAGTGCTTCCGGCCTCTTTCCAGATATCTTTACAACGTTCTTATCCACCCATGCCTGGCGATCAGGACGACCCCATTGAATCCGTAAGCGCCTGGCTTGCGGGTGCGCAATCTCCATGTCTCCCAGTTCGGTATTCAAAACAGCCACCGGTGTTCCGGCAGCCAGCTTCATGCCTGCCTCCTCTGTGAGATCGTAGTCACGCGCAATCGTATCGCGGCTGATCACACCGAATTGGGCATCCCGTGCCGTTGTCGGCACTCTCTTGAAAGAGGAATAATCGAATTTTTTAAAATCGGCAAGCTTGAGCATCTCCTCCACACAAAGCCGGTTGGGAAACCAGCCGGACGTACCACGAAGTTGCATGACGGGGACTTGTTCACTCTCCTCGGCCAGCAGTTCCCCCGGGGCGATAATGGCGGTTTCAAGCACCAGCATCTCCGTGCACACTCTGGAAATAATCTGCAATGCCTGAAGCGGATGCTGGAGATGGTAAAGCACCCCGAGGAAAAACACGACATCAAACTGGCCTGTTTTTGTCTCTGATATCTGAAAAACATCGATGTTCTGTTGTTCGACCGATGAATTCAGGATTTCCCTGACACAGCGAAACCCTTCATCGCCATTGCGGATCCCTTCCCAATATTTTTTATTCACAGGGGCGTCTTGCCATACATCTGTTGCCACCACACGGGTAGCCCCGAACTGTTCCGCCTTGAATGATTCCAGGCCATCCCACGCACCGATATCGAGAACGGATTTTCCCCGCAATTCTTCAGAAAAACAATACCGGTCGAAGCGATTGATCCCTGAAGATCCGGCGGTACAGATTCCGTTTCCCAGATCAATCCGGTGATACCAGAATCGAACCCGGTTGATTCTGCCTAAAATCTCTTCCTTTGTCATGTCGGGAGTTTTTCCCTATTTATGTGTTCGATACAAATCGTCCTTTGCCCCGGCCCATTTCACTCGTATGCCCTCTGGGTATTCGACTTCAGACTTTCAACTTTCGACTTGGTTGCCCCTTACCCGGCTTTTGCGCTCAGGACGACAAATGCCGGTTGATGGCCTCCACCACGTAATGATGACCGTTTTCCTGGGCGATGGAAGCGGCGGTGTAGCCGTTGTGGGTGACGATACCGGCATCGGCGCCTTTTGCCAAAAGATATTTTACAATGGATACATGCCCCCCGTTGGCCGCCCAGATCAGCGGGGTCACATTGTGATCCGTATTGCGGGCATTGATCTCAGCTCCTTTTGCAAGCAGCAGTGACACAATCTCCGCATGGCCGATCTTGGCCGCGGCCATCAGGGCGGTGGAACCCCTTCCGCTGCGGGCGTTCACGTCTGCGCCTTTATCGATCAGCGTTTTTACCAGGTCGGCGCTGGCCTTGGCGGCTTCGCAGGCCACCATCAGCGCGGTGAACCCCCCCTGGTCCGTGCGGTTGATGTCGATCCCCTGTTCAATCAGGTAATCACAGAGCTTGACATGCCCGTTGAAGGCGGCAAGAATCAGCGCGCTGGCACCGTTGTGATTGACGGCGTTGATGTCGGCGCCGAGTTCGAGAAATTTTTTGACCAGGTCCAGGTAGCCCTTTTCCGCGTACTCCAGGAAATGCTCATTGGCCGCCTGGCGGTCATTGGTGATCTCGGCAGTTACTTCAGCCAGGTTTTCGTACGTGATTTCGACAATGGCCGGGTAAAACAATTCCACCTCGTATTGATCGGGCTTTTTCCCGATTCCCAGAAAGCCGCGGCTCCCCTTTGCCACCATGTCCACTTTTGTGATTTGTATCCCCTCATCGTTTATACCACTGACCCCGCTCCGGGCTTCGTCTTCAGTAAAAGCCGACACAGTCTCGGTTTTTCGCAGCGGCTCACGAATCACCTTTTCCTGCTGATTCTGGGCTTGCAGCAGAATTCTTTTTCGGGCCTGTTCGCGGGCTTCCTCAACGCTGTCGGCCGTCTCCCGCACCGTGTGTTCCAGCGGCCGGGTTTCACTGGTTGATAACACAAACCAGCCCGGCGGTGTCTGCTCCTGGATGCTTTCCATGGCTGCCGCCAGGGTCGCTGCCCGGGCATGCAATGTTTTTTTGTTCATTCCTCCCTCCCTCGACCGGACGCAAGGGCCGTCAGGCCTCCAGTCCGCTCACTCAGAACTCGTCTGATGCCGGCCCCATGATTCCCCCGTAGCCGCACGACAGAAACACAGCCTAAACCCCCGCCAACATAAAGTCAACGGGTCAGAAAACCCGCCGCATAGAGACCATGCCGGTATCCAGGCGGAGGAGCATAGGCGGATCTTAAGGCCGAGAGATGGTTGCGGTTCCCGGCAAGCGGCTGGAGGCGAGGGGCAATTCAAGATTCCGGTCTTGCTACGGCTTCTGCATCCGATCCCGGATGTCCTCCAGAAGCGCCCGGGCAAACGGCGGGTAACCCAGCGCGCCGATAAGATCCGCCCGGGAGGCGATGGATTCCGGCATGGCGGCGGCTTCGTACAGCACGGGTTCCGTACACCCCTTGCAAGCCGCCTGAATTTTTCCTTCCAGCTCCCGCTTCGCCCGCTCCAGCCCCTCGCGACCGTCGAACATGAGCAGCATCATCCCGCTCGGGTTCTCGTAACTGGAAAGCTCCGCGAGCATTTTTCCGATCTCGCCGTCATCGGCGACCGGCGGCTCGAGCTGTTGCCGGACCGTGGCACCGGCTTTTACCGCAAGCGCCATATCCGCTTCACGCAAGCGGTCAAGGGCAGAGCCCCAGGCCTTTCTTGCGGACTTCATGGCGGCCGTTACCAATGCCTTCTGCTGCAGGTAGTCCACTCCATACTTGCCCTGCTCGGAGATGAGCTTGAGACGCTTTGTCATCAGGTCAAGCCGGACCATGGAGTTTTCCGGCGCGGCTTCGGCCTGTTCCTTGTACTCATCGGCCTTTTTCGTCACCATCCGGGTGCGGACGGCAAGGGGCACCGCATCCGCGGCGACGTTGTTCATCAGGCTGTAATGGGGTTCGGCGGACGCCAGACCTTTCTCAAGCACCGCCAGCACCCGCGCGGCCGGGTCCTTGGGTGAACAGGATACAATCAAAACAAGGACGATCAACCAGGCCAAACCCGGTCTGAGCAAAGTTTTCCAGTTCATGCTTTCTCCTTCCTCCCGATACTTCTGCGTGATTGTCTGAACGAATGGGCCGAAAATTCTTTTCGTTCAAAAAAAGATTATTCCAACTGACCTGCGGGAATGTCAAGCGGAAAAATTCCGGCCGGAATATTTCGCTGATCCGGCGCCTCTGGGAGACACTGATCAAAAACAACGATCTGTTGGCAAAGAGATGATCCCGATTCCCAGTGCCGGGGACTGGAACCATCTGCCCATTGCAGAAGCCAGAGAGTTCGCCCTGCATTTCGCTGGTTTTCCGCCCAACAGTACTGAAAGGTATAGACCGACTGAATAAAAGTTGGTGACCGGAGGCAACGGGCCAATCATCACAGCTCCGGAAAGTTCCCGCATCACCGTTCGGCGGGTATCTTCATCACCGAACTCCAGGTTTCCCCATCACCGCACTTTTTTGCTTTCGACTTTCAACTTTAGATTTTCGACTCAGGGTGCTCCCCGCCCGTCATCCGCCCACTAAAAGACAGCCCAGTTTCCCCCCGATTCTGCCCAGCACCATGGCGCAAAGGCTGCACAACCCGCTGAGTACCAGGTAGAGCCATAATCCCGAGCCGCAATTCAACAGCACCATCAGGGCCTGCGCCAGGGCCGCGGCAAAGAAAATGACCGACACCAGAAGCTTGGTTTTCAGGAATGGGACATCGAGGCGACGAAAACGGGTTTTCCCATCCAGGATGCCCGGGAGCATCCCGGCCAGCACAGCCAGGGGCAGCAGCACCATGAGGATGCGGGCGGCCGACCGGGTATCGGCTTTCAGGGGCGGATGCGCCACCAGGCTGAACACCAGCAGGGCAAACACCACCAGGGCCAGCGCCTGGGCAAAATGCACCGCCATGGGATGAAGCTTCAAATCCAACAGGGTTCTGCGCTTTGCTGAAATCCGGTCTTCATAGGGTTTGAAAGCCTTCCGCTTTACACCACAGGCCGGACACACATCCCCCAGATGGGCTTCGGTCGTGACATAACCGCAAACCGGACAAATCAATTTCTGATCCATGTTGCCTCTCCTCCTGTCCGCCCGGAACAGCTTGGAAATTTATTTTTACCCACAGACCTATTCTAGGGTCGGGGATTTGAAATATCAAACCATAACAGCGCGAATCGGAAGCGGGGTTCAACCGCAGTTCCGCAAAAACGGATGATTACGGTTTGAGCAATCCATCCACTGTTTCCTGCGCTTCCTCCAGGGAAGACGCTTAGCCGGTTGAATGAAACCACTACCTTCTCCATCTTTCCCAAAATGCATTAGCATCGGGTAGAGAGCATATCACGCCGGTTTAGGCTTTCGCTGACTGTTTCTGCCTCTTTCGTCCGGCAGTGCCTTAAC
>DBFQ01000074.1 GCA_002294665.1 Candidatus Aminicenantes bacterium UBA876 | reverse complement strand
TCGCATCTTTTCTCCAGTTCGCAACTGCCGAGATAAACACCCGATTCGATGTAGATGGCGGGTTTGAAAACATGGCTGAGGCACCAGAAGTTCAAGTGGTCTTTTTGCCGCGCGCCTCCGGATCTGAACAATTTAAGCTTAGTCGCATCCTCTTGATGCGCGGCATACCTCTTTGTGAAGTTGTCGATTTCGGCGGTATCCGGTTCAACATGAAAAAAACCGGAGTAAAAGGATAAGGCCTCGATTATGGCCAACCTTATCAAATCAGCGGACAATGAGGCGTTCATCTCCGTTTGCCGCATGCCCGGCGCCTTGTGGCGGATCAGGGGGTCATTATTCCCCATGATAAAGCGATCATCCACTGTTCATCCCCTTGCTGTTCTGACTGCCGGCAAAAAACCCGTGTACCAATGGATTGATCTTATGGCCTGTCATTATTTATTTCAAGGGGATCGCGGCAGACCCGGACAGGGGCTTCCCCATCCTGCCCGGCAGGGGAGAACAGGCGAACCTGTCAAATGCCTGNNCAGCGACAAGGTCGCCGCAAACAGCACCCGGAACTGCTCCGGCAACAGGAAAGTGATGGTATGGGCCGGGATCCAGAACAGCGGAATGGTCTTCTTGAACACGAAACCCCACATTTTTTCCCAGTCAATCCGCTTCACCAGCGTCAACACATCCAGCCTGGATACGGGGAACCGGCCGCCATGGTCCGCGATGAACCGGTCGGTAAGGTGATGGGTGAGCATCATGGGGGGTGCATAAATGATATTCATGAAAAACGAGATGACAAACGCGACCGCCAGGCGGTTCCATGGATCCGGCAACGTCTTCAGCACGGGAAACAGGTTGGGCGTTCCAGAAGCAAAGATGATGAAAGCCCAGTAGATGGTGATTCCCAGTAATCCCCAGATCACCGTTTTCGGAAAAACCCCGAAGCCTTTTGTTTGGTAATTGCCGGTCCGCAGGCGCATCGCCACGATCTCGCCGCCGGTCGCCAGCAGCGCGAACTTCAGGAATGAGAGCAACACCGGGGCATGGGCGTAGGCGTGTTCATACAACTGCCGCGTCTGCGGCAGCAGAAAAAAAGCCGCCACTCCCATCACCAGCAGGGCCACTACGCCGTCACCGATTCGCATCCCTCGCATCTTTTCTCCAGTTCGCACCATTATGGATTCACACCCGCCGGTTGTCAATGCCGGTCAGCAAGCCTGAAGTCGCAGGCCTTCGGCGACATGAAAAATCAGGCACTTTGCAGAAAACGCATCGTGGCGAATTGTCAGCAATCATCCTTCCCACTTTTTGACCCGGGCCTCTTACGCGTGTATAATCGTCAGCATGGCAACGTGGCAGGAATGCCCGATCTGTAGCCGCCTGCAACCGGTCGAGAGCTCCTATTTCAAGTACCTGGCCCCGGAGTTCGACAGCCCGCTCCCCGCGACGGCCGCTCGACTGACCGTGCTGCCGGCAATGGCGGGCGAGGACCTTGAGAAACGGCATACGCGCCGCTGTCCCGAATGCGGCACGCTGTACGATTACCTCAGCTATCACGAATACAGCATCAACGGCAGCGAAGACTNNCAGGGATTGATCGAAAAACTGCGTGGCGCCTGCCCCGAAATCCTCACCGCCTGGGCCGGAGCCCATGCGCGGGTATGCCGGCGCTTGCTGGAATCGCTGCCCGATCAAAGCGAGGACGAACGAACGGCGCGTTCTGTCGCCATTTCCGACCTGGATTCGTGGGAATGCTTTGCGAAAGGCAGCGAATCATTCCCGGTCGGCGACTCCCCCTGGCTGCCGGAATACGACGCCCATTTCGACCGCGAGATTCCCGCCGCAGGCTGAAGGAGGCCCATGAACTTCACCTGGCCGCGTTTCGACGAACCGATCGCCATCGACGAGCGACACTCGTGGACGGCGCTGTTCGACAGTTATGACCAGCGCAACGAGAACGCCTATTACATCGTTACCCTGTTGGAACCCGGACGGGCGGCGGGTCGTTTCATGGCCCGAATCGACATGGGCTGGTCCGGGGATGACTGGACCACTGCGGAATTCGTTTCCGGGGTCAGGTCGCGTGTGGACTGGGTAGCCCGGCAGGGAAAAACCAACACCGGCTATACGGGACCGTTGTGAATCGGGGACCGCAATGAGCGACGAAGCGACCATCCTGCTCGCGGGAGGTACCCGCGCAGCCTGGGTCACGATCGCGCTGCTGGGAGCCGGGGCGCTGCTCATGCTGGCGCTGGCCGCGCTGCTCCTGGCCTTTCACTTTTCTCCGCGAAGCCCGTTCAGGATCCGCTTCCTGTGGCTGGGCGGAGTCATCGCCCTGGCCGCCGCCGGATTTTTCGCCGGCGAGATCTCGCTGCGCTTCACCCGCATCGCCCGTATCGACGTACATGCTTCGGGAGTCTGGACCCTGCGTGCCCAGACCGGCCGGATCATCACCCGCCTGGCGCCTGAAACCGGGCGTTCACTCAGCCTGTGGGCCGAAACCCGGATTTATACATCGCCACCTTACGGCGACGACCTCCACGGCATCGTGCATTTCCAGGATGGCCGGGAGTACCGCCTGCGCTCCTCCAGCGCCTTTGACCTGCTCCTGCGTCTGGGTTACGGAGATTACTGGCTCGACCACACGCACATGGGAACGGCTGAAGAAGCGCGCGCACGCGCTGCACGGGCGCGCATGGTTTTTACGGGTTCGAAAAGAAAAAAGGCATTGGTTCTGCCCTTTCACTCCTTCTTTCCAGAGGGCGTCGAGACAACGCGCGCCTTCCTCGCCGGCAGGGCCAGCGGGCCGCTTTAAAAACAAAAGGTCGGTCTTTACATGAGTATTGTTTCCATATTCCGCGAATGACTGGAATAATTCTCTGGCACATGATCGGTGAAAATGGTTTTTTTGGAATCAGGGGAGAGGATGAATGAAAAACGCAAGGACCCGCCTGCAGGCGATCGCAATCATCGGCTTGATTGGTCTGTCGGCTTTTTTCTGGTTTCGCCATGCCCATTTCTACAGAGATTCAAAAGCCGCTTTGAACCGGGCCCAGGTCACGATCAATGAACAAACCCTTGAAATTATTGCTCTAAACAAGAGAAAGCACGACCTGGAAAAAGTCAGGGACATATTGGCCAATGCCGTCAAGTCTATTTCCAGAAGAAAAAAAGCACTGGAAAAAATTCAACAATGAAATAAAGACTGGGGGTCAGGTCTTGACGGGCTGTTGCCCAAACAGGCAG
>DBFQ01000081.1 GCA_002294665.1 Candidatus Aminicenantes bacterium UBA876 | reverse complement strand
CGGGATCATCCGAACCTCTTCATTCAGCGTGATGACCGCCCGTATGCCGGATACACCTTCAATGGCCCCGAACTCAGTCCGGATCCCACCGTTTCGATCCGCATTGAAGATCATTACCATGACCGCTCGGACGCCGCGGTGGTGTTCCGCATGCGCGATCGCGAGGGGCGGCATCGCTTCATCTATCATGGGAACGACGGTACGCATATCCCCTGGAACGACACCGCCCAATTGGATTTCCTGCAAAAGAAAGTCCGCGATACCGTCCTGGACCAGATCCGCAACGTGGCGCGCCGTGTACCCATCATCCGTTTTGACGCAGCCATGACCTTGACCAGGCGACATTTCCGCCGCCTGTGGTACCCGCCCCCGGGCGAGGCGGGCGCCATTCCTTCTCGAGCGGAATCGGCCCTTGAAGAAACGGTTTTCAACGCGCTCATGCCTGAAGAATTCTGGCGACAGGTGGTGGATGCCGCCGCCGGTGAATTTTCAGACACCCTGTTGCTGGCGGAGGCATTCTGGCTGATGGAAGACTATTTTGTCCGCCGGCTGGGTATGCACCGGGTGTACAACAGCGCATTCATGCACATGCTGCGCAATGAAGAAAACGCCGCTTTCCGTGACTACATCCGCTCCATCTGGAATGACAACCCCGCGATCCTTTCCCGGTTCGTGAATTTCCTGAGCACCCCGGACGAGGAAACCGCCGCACGGCAATTCGGGCGGGGAGATAAGTATTTTGCCGCTTGCACCCTCTTGGTGACCCTTCCCGGCCTGCCCATGTTTTCTCACGGGCAGGTGGAAGGCCTGGAAGAAAAGTACGGCATGGAGTTCGCCGCTCCGCGCAGCAGCGAGCAAACGGACGAGCCGTTCGCACATCACCNNTGCGCCAGCGCAGGCGTTTCTCTGCAGCCGATGACCTGGAAATGTATTCGTTCCGCACCCACCGCGGTGACGCGGATGACAACGTGCTGGCTTTTTCCCGGGGTACGGGAAGAAACGCCATGCTGGTGCTGGTGCACAATCGCTATGCGACCACGGAAGGTTATCTGCGGGACGCGGATCTGCTACCGGGAAACACTCTGGCGGACACGTTGAAACTGCCGGGCTCCTGCAACCGGGACCTCTGTTTTCGCGATCTTGTCAGCGGCCGCGAAGTGATCCAATCCGCCGCAGACATTCGGCAACGGGGGCTGCATTTCCGCCTGCACGCCTATCAACACCATCTGCTTGAATACCAGGGGCCCGTGGACTCGATCAAGCCTTCCCGTGAAGCGGACGCCGGAAAACTTGCAAATTCAGAATCCATGGGTTATGCTGAAAAAAATATCGAAGCGGGGGAAAGGGTGAAAAGCGATGGAAAAACGCAGAGAAAAAAGACTGAAAAAAAGAAGCCTGATCAAGGTAGACGATAAGGCCGGCATGCTTCTGGATATCAGCGAAGATGGCATAAAAGTGGCGTTGCCCTCTTTACCCACCCATCGGCAGATCCGCATCTCTCTCCAGCTCGAAGGCGAGGAGTTCAACCTTTCGGGGACGATCCGCTGGATCAAGAAAACGTTTTCCGCCCATGGCTCCAACGAATTGGGAATCCGTATTGAAGATCCGCCGCCGACATTTATTACCGCTGTCGCACGGATCGCAGGCCCGATCATCGCCCAGTGAGCTCCGGCGGACAACCTGCGGTTATTCCCCTGAAAATGGTTGTCTTTCTGGGGAACCCGGGCCAGGAATACCGTGAAACCCGACACAATTTCGCATGGAGAGTGCCGGCCTGCCTCGACCCCGCTCCGCAACAATGGCAAAAGAAGTTCCAGGGTGAAATCAATCGCTATACGCCGCATGACCAATCCGTATGGCTGCTCAAGCCATTCACCTTGATGAACCGCAGCGGACGCAGTGTCTCCGCCGCCGCGCAATACCTGGACATCCGCCCTGAGGAAATCCTCGTTGTGCATGACGACCTCGAGATCGATTTCGGCTGGATCGGCATCAAGCAGGGCGGAGGACTGGGGGGCCACAACGGCCTGCGCTCAATCAGCGACTCGCTGGGCACCCGGGATTTTCCACGCCTGCGCCTGGGTATCTCCCGCCCCGGACGGGGCTCGGTGACGTCATGGGTGCTGGGGCGATTCAGCAAGGAAGAAATCCCGGGGTTGAACGATATCGCCGCGGCCGCCGCCGCTGAGATCAACCGTCTGGTGCAGCACGGGTATTCCACGCTGGATTTCACGCGGCGCCGGGTCTATCCCCTGATCCCGGCCTGAAAGCCGGTTTTACTGCCTGCGGATCACCTGCGGGATCAGGAACAACTCCACCCGGCGGTTGCGTTGCCGCCCCGCCGCAGTCGAGTTGTCAGTGACCGGTTTGTACTCTCCATATCCGGCTGCGGTGAGGTGCTGCGGATTCAATCCCTTATTCGTCAGGTGCTTGACAACTTCGATGGCACGATACGTCGACAATTCCCAGTTGGACGCGTAACGATCACGGGCATCCGGCCGGATGGGCACATTATCCGTATGACCGGCGACAAAGATGTCCACCTTGTCGGCCTGTTGCAGCAGAACGGGGAAAACCGAGTCAAGCAGGCGTTTACCCGGATCACGCAAGCGGTGACTGCCGGATGCGAAAAGGATATCTCCCTGAAACGATACTTTCAGTTGACCGTTCTCGATCCGGGTCTCCAGGTCCGTAACGGCTGACTGCAAATCCGTGCGAATGCCTTCCAGTTCGCCGATATAGTTTTTTTGGGCTTCCAGCCGGCTGCGATACTCCTCCAACTCATTGAGTTTTTCGCTCAGCAACAGGTTGCGTTCATGGAGATCGGTGTTAATCTCTTTCAGCTCCAGGTTAAGCCGGCCAACCTTTTCACCCAGGATTCTTCGCGAACCATCAAGAATATCCTTTACTTTGCGGTTAAAGAGAGAACGAACCGCGCCCAGGGCGGCGCTGTCGCGATCCATGGGCCTCAGGAGCATTTCCGATTCCGCCGGACGCAGCAGCACGCGTTTATCGCCTGCTTCCGTCGCGGCGCCAAGCAGCGACTCCCGGGTCAAACGGGCAAAATCGCGCGCCTGGATCTCCGCTGCCAGGCGTGCCAAACCGTCCTGTTCACTTTTCAACCGGTCGCGGAGGACATCCCTGGACTCTTTCGCAATCCGGAGTTCTTGGCGCAGAGAGCTGCGCGTGGAGAACAGCTCTGAACCGGAAACAGCATTGATTCCGTTCATGAGGGGTTCCGCCAGAAAGACTCCCAGTAAAAACACGACCAACAACAGTGGGATCCACCATACCGGTCTCATGTTATCCCTCTTTGTCTGCAACGCTCACGCCCATCTCCCGCAGCAGGTGATCCGCCCCGCTGTATTCACTCAGAAACCAGAGAATGAAACGGATATCCACACCGATTGATCGGCTGAAACGATCGCTCCAGGCGTAATCGTTCACCGTGGCTTCAAACACGCGATCGAAGTTCAGGCCGACCAGTCGGCCCCGGGCATCGAGAACCGGGCTGCCGGAATTTCCTCCGGTTGTGTCGCAATCGTAAAGCATGGCTACGGGGACTTTCCCCAGAACCGGATCGACGAACCCCCCGTAACGGCGTTCAGCAACCAGTCGGCGCAATTTTTCCGGAGCCATGAAGGGCGACTCTCCCCGATGTTTTTCCACCAGGCCGTCGAGAGTGGTCAAGGGTGCCATCTCCACCGCGTCTGCCGGGGAATATCCACGAATCCGGCCCATGGTCAGGCGCAATGTGCCGTTGGCGTCGGGGATAAAATCCCGTCCCTGAAAAATTCTTTTCACCTCGACCAAACGCGCCAGCAACGCGTCCAGGCGTCCCTTGCGCGCTTTGTCCTCGTCCTCCAGCCGTTGCAGCACCGGATGGATGGCGATTGCCAGGCGCATGACCGGGTCCTGGGAGCGCCGGAATTCCTCGGGTTTCGCCTGCAGCCATTTTTCAGCGGTTGCACGCGAGTTCATTTGCGTTTCCGTGAACAAATGCTGCAGAAACGCCGCCGATTCCATGTCGCCCAGAGCCGCGCGTACCGGTGCAGCATAAGCTGAATCGGCCGCCGACAGCAGTTGCGCCAGCATGTGCCCGGTCAATACCCTTTCCGCAGGCAGGTGAACATCACGATAACCCCGCAGGATACGCTGGCTCAAGCGGGAAAAATTTCGGTCCATGTACGCAGCCTTGCGTTGCAGGTCGGGTTTGCGTCGTTCAATCGCGGCCTCGTAAAGAGTATGGGCCGTTCCCAGCAGGAAAGAAACCCGCGGCAGGTACGAACAGGCCAGCCGCGCCTGCCAATCCCGCCGATCCTCTTCGTAGAGTTCGCGGATCTCTTCCAATACCGTCTCGTACCGGGGCTTCAGGTCCGGCCGGGACAGGATAAACGCCTGGAGTCGATCTTCATCGGCACGCCGCTGCGCCGTGATACCCGCCTGGCGCATGCCTTTCAATTTTCCGCGGTAATTCTTCATTACGTTCCAGAGTCCTTTGAGACGCGGCGCCAGCTTGATGGCTACATCGCGATCCCCTGCAGGCATCTTCTCCAGCACATCGATCATCCACTCGTAGTTGGAGACCACCCAGGGCATGCGGCGGTTTTCTTCGGATTCGAGAAACCAGGATGTACGATGACGGTAGGTCCTTCCCGGATAGCCGGGGATGAAAACAAAGTCCCCTTCACTGACTCCCCGGGGATTCACCCTCAGGAAGGCATCGGGATGATAGGGGCGATTTTCCTTTTTCATGTCAGCCGGATTCCCATCCGCTCCGGTATACGCGCGCAGCAAAGTAAAATCTCCGGTATGCCGCGGCCACATCCAGTTGTCCTCTTCACCGCCGAACTCGCCGATCGACCGTGGAGGGGCGTATACCAGCCGGACATCCCTCAGATCCGTGTAAACAAACAAAACATACGTCTTTCCGGGGAACATCTCGGCAACGGATGCGCGTTTGCCGACATGCCGCTGCTCGGCTCGTTTCACAATCGCTTTGATGCGCTTTTCCTTTTCCCGGGTCTGGCGCGCATAAGGCATGGAGGCGCGGACTGCGGAGAGGACTTCGTCCGACACATCGCGATAGGAATCGATGATGCGGACGGTATATCCGGGAGCGGGGAGTTCTTCGGCACGACTCCCGGCCATGAAACCTTTTGCAAACAGATCGTTTTCCGCCGTGGTCGCCGACTGGATGGCGCGAAAAGCGCAATGATAATTGGTCAGGATCAAGCCGTCCGCTGAAATGAAAGATGCCGTGCAGCCGCTCAGGTTGATAATGCCGTCAATCAGGCTGACACCGTCCGGATTGTAAAGCTCCAGCGGATTCATCAGCAATCCGCGTGAAGCCAGGTCCAGCTTATGGATCTCACTCAACGGCCACATCCCCTCCTCGGCCTGCAGCGAAGCAGACGGGGTCAGTATCCACAAATAGATCAAAACCGAAGTCAAAAAACAACGCATTTTTTCCTCCCGAGCGATCATGGGCCGGCGATCCGCCTGGCTCCGTTTCAGTTTAGCCCATCCCGTTACCCGTCGTCAACCCGGCTCCGTATTGACAATACCTTGCTCATGGGGTAAAATCACCTGCAGTGGTGAGTGTAGCTCAAGGGTAGAGTATCGGTCTGTGGAACCGAATGTTGGGGGTTCAAATCCCCTCACTCACCCCACCGACTCTTCATGGACGCCGCACATCGACTCAGCGTTTCCCCCAAGCGGTCTTTCCTGCCATGAAATTCAATTCTTTTTTCATTGCCCTGCAACACGAAGAACTGCAATTCACCGGCAGAGTCTCGGTCGGCGACAGCCACCTCCAGGCGACATTCACCCGCGTGGACACGGATCTGTACACGGTGCACTTCAAGCAACAGGTCCTTTTGCGCCATCACCAGTGCATTCGCCTGGGAAACCGGGAAATCCCGGGTGATGTGCGGCTCCCTGTTCTGTCCAAGTACAACAAACGCAAACTGCGAAAAATCGCCCGTATCCTCCAGAACCACCCGGATCCGCAAGCGGATGAAATGGTCCGGCTGCTGCTGGATGTGGATCGCTTCATCGAGGCGCAATGCATGCTGGAGTTCTTCGGCGTATCCCATGACGAGATGTTGAAACGCCTGATCAAGTCCGAGTTGCGGGGTGAGCTGAAACTGATCGAGACCCTTTCCCTGCTGGTTACTTCTCAGGACAACCTCACACTGATCCGCCAATCCCTGCGCGAGTGGCTGGAAACAAAACAGGAAAAAAATGCCCGGGCGGTTCCGCTGGCGCACCTGGAATCCCATTTGAAAATCCCCGGCGCCTCCCTGTTGTTCCGCTACCTGTTATTCTCCGAAATTCAGGCGGGTGCGTTCCGCATCCTGGATGACCAGATCGTGTTCCCGCGTCAGGGCTTATCCGAAAAAGAAAAAGAAAACATCCGCCTGATCGAAGAAGAAGTTCAACGTCAACACAAAGTGGTTTTTTCGATTGACGACCTGCTGCATACATCCGGGTTGTCGTATCCCTCGATAAACAGTGCCCTCTGGTACCTGTTGAATGAAGAACAGGTCGTACGCTTGAATGAAAGGGATTTCGTTTTTCAGGCGGATCTCTCCCGCATCGTCAATCGCCTGAAAAAATTCAAACGCAATCAGGGCGACATGATCGATATCCCCACTTTCCGCGAAATGACCACATTGAGTCGCCGCGCCATTATCCCACTGATGGAATACATGGACGCGCGCCAGATGACCACCCGGATCGGAGATCGCCGCAAAATCCTCCTGCCCGTCTAGAAAGTTGGAGAGTTGGAAAGNNTGGAGAGTTGGGGAGTTGGAGAGAAGGCGACAGGTTTCAGGAGGCACAGTCGGGCGGAACAAAGAAGGAATGCCGGCCGAACCCAAGGCTTCTGCATGGAAACAGATAGTCCCAGTTACCGGCAAGTGGCAAGGGGCGATGGGAAAGGGGCAATTGAGTCGAAAGTTGAAAGCCTGAAACAAACGCCTTTAACGCCCGTTTGGTTTCTTCCCTTTTATGCCCGAAAGGGTACTCCGACTGATCAACTCACCAACTCCTTTTATCACTCAGTTCAGGCGTGATTTGGCCGCGGACAGGATCGAACTGAATCCCTGGTCCTGCTCTTCCTGTGTCTGCCCTTTTGTCTTGACATTGTAGTAGAGGTGACGCAGGAGCTTGTAGACACGGGATTGGGTGGAGGGGTTCATCTGGTAGGCTTCGGCCAGATAACGAATGGCTTTGTCCAGGTCCTTGGACTGAGACAGAACCGCGATATTGTAAGCGGTTTTCACGTTGCGGCGGATCTGGTAGGATTGTTCCAGGTAATCGATCGCGCGATCCTTATTGCCCATCTTTGAGTACCAGACGGCAAGAGCACCGATGTAGCGGGTATTGTCCGTTTCCTTCTCTACCAGTTGCTCCATGATGTTGACAGCCTCTTCCTTGCGATTGAGGTTGAACAAGGCATTGGATAGAGAGAACAGCAGGTCGGAGTTTTTGCGCACCGGTTCGATGTTGTACACTTCCAGCCCCTTCTGCGCGGCCTGGGACATCATCTCTGGATCTTCTTTCCCGCGGGCGTAAAGGGTCTGAATCTGGATACGCAACGCGGGCGCGATGTACTGCTTGTCATACTTGGCGGCAGAGTCACCACCCTCGGTGGTTTTCAATTCCCGCGCCACCACGATCACCTGCTCCGCATACGCGTATGCTTTCTCCAGATCAGTCTTGGTCACATTAAATGAATTGGCGAGCCACAAGCAGAGGTTCAACTTGTTTTTCTGATCCAGGTTCCTCTGGGTCAGGGCCTTTTCGCCGTATGTGATGGTTTTCTCGAACTGCTTTAACTGGTAGGTAGTCAATGCCAGGTTCAGGTAAAGCACATCAAGGCGTTCGCCCTGATCCTGGGCGTATTTGTTTTCGTATTCCTGGAGAAGGGCCAACTTGGTTTCCAGGTTGTTTTCCTGACCGATCCTGGACCATAAATCCTGTTTTTCATCCGCGAGCAGGAAAAACGATGATATCACCATGATAATCAAGAGCATTACAATTTGTCTTTTCATAAAAAAGCCTCCACAGATCAGACAGTCTCGCCTTAACTATATTCCAGCCAAAAAATCATTATATAAAGTGAATGCGCGGATTGTCAAGAGTCCAAGTATGCGGCGATCTCTTGATATTTCCCCGGCGGTATGCTAATTTCCAATCAGAATCACAGCGGATATGTCCAGAGTCCAGCTAACTATCGGCAGATCCGGCTCTATTGGAGATGATCATGAAGAAAACCCGAATCAATCGCGCCCATTACGAGTTGAACGGACGCATGGTGGATTTCGCCGGCTGGGATCTCCCGGTGCAGTACTCCGGAGTGAACGAGGAACATCTGGCCGTGCGCGGCACCGGCGGCATCTTTGACGTCAGCCACATGGGCGAAATTTTTCTGCGTGGCCCCCAGGCACTTGACGCGGTGCAATACATCACGTCCAACAATGCCGCGCGACTTGACCCCGGAAAAATCCAGTATTCAGCCCTGCTGACTGAAAAAGGCTGCTTTGTCGACGACATGCTGGTTCATAAGTTGTCGGACACCGAGTACCTCCTGGTGGTAAACGCGGCCAACCTGGAAAAAGACGACGCCTGGATTCGCGCAAAAACCGCTGCGTTTGACGTTGAAATCGTCAACGAAAGCGCAGAATACTCGCAGATTGCCATTCAGGGCCCCGCGTCCCAGGCCCTGCTGGCGCAATTCACCGGGGCTGAACTGGCCGGGATCCATTATTACACATTTGTATCAGACGAAATCCAGGGTGTACCGGCGCTGATATCGCGTACGGGTTACACCGGTGAAGACGGCTTCGAAATCTACTTCAAATCCGATGAAGATTTCGCTGCCGGGCTTTTCCTGGAACTGGTTCAGCGCGGCAAAACCGCCGGCATCGTGCCCGCGGGCCTGGGGGCCCGGGACACCCTGCGGCTGGAAGCCAGCATGCCGCTTTATGGCAATGACATCGATGACAGCCACACCGTGCTGGAAGCCGGGCTGGGCTGGGTTCTGAAACTCAAGAAAGGTGATTTCATCGGCCGTGACATACTTTTGCATCAGAAGGAAACGGGCATCCATCGGCACCTGGCCGGTTTTGAAATGATCGGCCGGGGAATCGCCCGCCACGGATATCCGGTCTTATGGGACGGCAAAGAGGTTTCCCAAGTCACCAGCGGCACCATGGCACCATTTCTGAAAAAAGCCATCGGCATGACGTACCTGCCCCTGGAAGCCACCGAACCGGGGACTGTTTTCCAGATTCTGATTCACAACCGCGAAGTGGACGCCCGGGTCGTGCAAATGCCTTTTTATAAAAGAGAGAGTTGATCGCAGGTGACGGGAAGAAGACGCCTCTTTGCGACTTCTTTCATGGATCCTGCGTTAAGGATGGCATGAAAAACTTAGCAGTACAGGAGAAAAAAAATGAGTGCTGACACATTGAAATTCAGCAAGGACCATGAGTGGGTACGGATGGAAGGTGACATCGCCGTGGTGGGAATTTCCGAACACGCCCAACACGAACTCGGAGACGTTGTGTACGTGGAGCTTCCGGGAGTGGGAGATGCCTTCAGCCGCGGAGACGCGTTGGCCAACGTGGAATCGGTCAAAGCCGTCAGCGATATCTACGCTCCGGTGAGCGGCGAAGTTGTCGCTGTCAATACGGAACTGGAAGATCATCCGGAAAGAATCAACCAGGATGCCGAAGGAGAGGGCTGGATCGCCAGGATCAAGATTTCCGACCCTTCGGAGCTCGATGCGCTGATGTCAGTTGAAGACTACCGCAAGATGATTTCCTGACCTGAGGAGAACGCCATGAGGTACCTGCCGTTAACGGATGCTGACCGGGAGTCGATGCGCCGTTGCATGGGGATCAACGACACAGCCGAACTGTTTGCCGATATTCCGCAGAAGTACCGCTTCCCCGCTCTCGAGGAGATCCCCGAAGCGGTCGGCGAAAACCGGCTGTTGGAACACTTCCGCGGATTCGCCGCCGCAAATCGCCATGAAGAATACCTGCCGTTCCTGGGGGGTGGCGCTTACCGCCACTTCATCCCGGAGGTTGTGGCGCACCTCAGCGCCAAGGGGGAGTTCCTGACGCCCTATACCCCCTACCAGCCGGAAGTCAGCCAGGGAAGCCTGCAGGCTGTTTTTGAATACCAGACCATGATCACGCAGCTCACCGGCATGGACATATCCAACGCATCCCTCTACGATGGCGGCACCGCCGCAGCGGAAGCCCTGTTGCTGATGCAACGGAAATCCCGGCGTTCCCGCATCCTGGTCGCGGAGAGCCTGCACCCGGAATACCGGGAAATCATCCAGACCTATATCCAGAACCTGGACATTCAGGTTGAAACAGTGCCGATGGATCCCGCCACAGCCCGGGTGGACCAGGATAAACTCAAATCCATGCTGGATGCGCAGACCGGGGGATTCATTTTCCAATCGCCGAATTTCTTCGGCGTCATTGAAGATGCCGCCGCCATTTCCGGGATCACCCGATCCATGCAGGCCTATTCCGCTCAGATTGTGGCTGAAGCCATGTCACTGGCATTTCTGAAGCCGGCGGGAGAACAGGGTGTGGATATCGTCGCCGGCGAGGCCCAGAGTTTCGGCTTGCCGCTGGGGTTCGGCGGTCCCTATCTCGGATTCATGGCGACAAAAACGGACTTTCTGCGCCAACTCCCCGGCCGTATCGTGGGGGAAACGGTTGACGTGGAAAACCGCCGCGGCTACGTACTCACACTCTCCACCCGCGAGCAGCACATCAAACGCGAAAAAGCCACGTCGAACATCTGTACCAATCAGGCCTGGTGCGCCGTCCGGGCCGCCATGTACATGGCCACGATGGGTGAAAAGGGTCTAATCGACATCGCCCGCACCAATCACTTCAATACCGCCTATTTCGCAAAGCACGCCGCGGGGCTTCCCAACATGGAATTGGTGTTCCCGCGCAACTTTTTTAACGAGGTGGTATTGCGGACCCCAACCATCCCGGTTGAAAAACTGCTCGCCCGTCTGGAAAGTCAAAACATCCTGGGCGGCATTCCCTTGAAATGGTTCTTCCCGGAGTACGCGAATTGCCTGTTGGTCAATATCACGGAGATGCATCGCCGCAGCGAAATCGACCGCCTGCTGGACGCCTTGAGAGGTGTGCAATGAAGATCCTGCCCGAGCTGCTGTTCGACAAGAGCCGCAACGGAAAGATCGGCTATTCATTTGACTCCGACCCCATGCCGGACGCCGGCCTGGCGGTGGATCCCGAACTGACGCGTTCCGACATTCCCGGTTTCCCCAGCTTGTCGGAAGTCGAGATCGTGCGCCATTACACCAACCTGAGTCACCTGAACCATTCCGTGGATTCCGGATTCTACCCACTCGGCTCCTGTACCATGAAATACAATCCCAAGATCAATGAAGCCATCGCCGCCATGCCGGCATTTACCGGCGCGCATCCATACACGCCTCACCACCTGGTACAAGGCAACATCACCATCATGCGCGACCTGGAGAACTGGCTGTGCGCCGTCACGGGCATGCGGGCTTTTTCCCTGACTCCGGCGGCCGGTGCTCACGGTGAATTGACGGGGATGATGTTGATCCGCCGCTGTTTGACCCAGCGGGGCGATCCCCGCCGTATCGTGCTGATCCCCGATTCGGCCCACGGCACCAACCCCGCTTCGGCTCATTTCGCCGGCTACGATGTGCGCGAAATACCCTCAGGACCGGACGGCGTGCTTGAGGTGGAAACCCTGAAGGCGAACCTGGATGCGGATGTTGCCGCCCTGATGCTGACCAATCCCAACACCCTGGGCATTTTTGAACGCAATATCTGTGAACTTGCGGCATTGCTGCATGAGAACGGCTCCATGCTTTACATGGATGGCGCCAACATGAACGCCCTGATGGGAATCGTACGCCCGGGTGACCTGGGAGTGGACGTGCTGCACTTGAACCTGCACAAGACTTTCGCAACACCTCACGGCGGCGGCGGTCCCGGGTCCGGCCCGGTTGGCGTGGCGGAGCATCTGGCTCCGTTTCTGCCGCCCCCGGTGATCCCGACCGCGGATGATTCCGTGCCAAGCTATCACAGACCGGAATCGATCGGACGCGTCAAGAACTTCTACGGCAACTTTCTGGTCATGGTACGCGCCCTGGCCTACCTCATGAGCCTTGGACGCAGGGGACTGCGCCAGGTCGCCGAGGATGCCGTCCTGAACGCCAATTACATCCGTTGCCGCCTGAAAGACCTGCTGGACCTTCCCTACGCATCGCGCACCCTTCACGAAGTGATCTTCTCCGACAAAGGCTTGCCCGTATCCACGCTGGATATCGCCAAACGCCTGCTGGACTACGGAATTCATCCATTCACCATCTACTTCCCCCTGATTGTTCACGGCGCCATGATGATCGAACCCACTGAAACGGAAAGCCTGGAAACCCTTGACCAATTTATCGAAGTTATGAACAAGATCCTGGCTGAAGCCCAGACCGACGCTGAAAAAGTCCGCCATGCCCCCTACAATACACCCCGGCGCCGCCTGGATGAAGTCCGCGCCGCGCGCAATCCGGTATTGGCCTGGCAGCCGCGCCATCAGGAATAAAGCATGAGTGTTCAGGACATTATACTTAAACTGCAGGAATTCTGGTCTCTGAATGGTTGCATTATTGCTTCCGGATACGACATCGAAGTGGGTGCCGGAACCATGACCCCGGACACGTTTTTCCGGGTATTGGGTCCACAGTCATGGAGAATCGCCTATTGGCAGCCCTCCCGGCGACCCGACGACGGACGCTACGGCGACAATCCCAACCGCGTCCAGAAGCACAACCAGTTCCAGGTCATTCTGAAGCCGATCCCGGTTGAAGGACAGTCTCTATACCTGAACAGCCTCTACCACCTGGGAGTGGATATCCGCAACCACGATATCAAGTTTGACGAGGACAACTGGGCGTCACCATCTTTGGGAGCCTGGGGAGTGGGTTGGCAGGTCATGTGTGACGGGCTGGAAATCAGCCAGTTTACCTATTTCCAACAGGCGGGCGGCCGGGAATTGCATCCCAATTCCCTCGAAATCACCTATGGCGTAGAGCGCCTGGCCAGTTTCCTGGATCGCAAAAGCAGCATATATGACCTGGAGTGGGGGCATAAAACATCCTATCGCGACCTGCGCCACGAAGAGGAACGCCAGTTCTCGGCATACAATTTCGAAGCGGCGGACATTGCCATGCTACGGGATACTTTCCGCATGTACCGTGAAGAAGCCGCGCGTTTACTGGAAAAGGGTCTCTATCTGCCCGCGTATGACTACCTGCTCAAGTGCTCCCACACCTTTAATATCCTGGATGCCCGAAAAGCCATATCCGTAGCGGAACGAACATCTTTGATGGCGGCGATGCGGGACCTGGCCGGATCTGTCGCCGATTTGTACCTGAAACAGGTTCAGCCCCAGGCACAAATCCCGGAGAGTGAACAAAATGGCTGACTTCCTGTTTGAGATCGGCGTCGAAGAAGTTCCGGTATCCGAGGCTCCGCTGATCCGTGACCAGTTGGAAACCGCATTCCGCATGGAGTTTGAGAATGAGCATCTGCCCATGGAATCCATGGAGGCCGCGGCCACGAATCGGCGATTCATGATTTATGCCAGGGGCTTGCCCGAACGGGCGGAAGATCGCGAGGAAATCCTGACCGGCCCCTCCAAGCGCATCGCCTACACCGCTGATGGAAACCCGGCCGTGCCGCTGTTGAAATTCCTCGAAGCCAACGGCAAAACCCTGGCGGACATCGAGGAAGTGGAAACACCGAAAGGCGCATACATGGCGATTAAACGCCTGTTCAAGGGCCAGAAGACCCAGCGCATACTGGAAAAAGCCATTCCGCGCATCCTGGCCGGGCTGACCTTCCGCAAATCCATGGTCTGGAATGACTCCCGGGTTCCTTTCATCCGCCCCATCCGCAATATCCTGGCCATTCTTGACCGCGAACTGATTGCCGTGGAATTTGCCGGTATACGTTCTTCCCATGAGATCGACGCCCACCCCCTGCTGGCGGAAGACAAACTTGAAATCCATTCCTATCGAGATTACATTGAAAAACTTCACAAGAATTTCGTGATTCCGGAAGAGCGGGAGCGGGAAAAGATCATTCTTCAGGATGCGATATCTCTGGCAGCCGACCTGGAAACCACCGTGGAGATGGACCCGGAGCTGTTGCACTACTACGTGTTCAACAACGAGTACCCGGTCGTTTTCAGCGGTGAATTCGACCGGCGTTACCTGACGTTGCCCCAGGAAATCATCGCCGAGTTCATGCGCAACGAAAAAAAGCTCCATCCCATCCATGACGGCTCCGGACGCATGATGAATCATTTCATCGGGGTTTCCAATGTGCCGGACGAACATCGGAATGTGGCCGGAGGCAATGAAAAAGTCATCCGGGCCACATTCGAGGATGCCGCCTTTTTCTGGGAAACCGACCGCGCGGAAGACTTTACCGCCCTGCGTGAAAAACTGTCCACCCTGAGTTTTCACGAGGGCCTGGGAACATTCCTGGAAAAATCAAACCGGCTGCAGACATTGGTCAAAGACATATGCAGCCTGACCGGTCACGACGATATGGCCGCGGACCTCAAAAAAGCGGCCGAGTGGTGCAAGAACGACCTGGTCACCCGCATGGTCAGGGAGTTCCCCTCTCTCCAGGGAATCATGGGCGGACTTTACCTGAGGGAGACCGGTAATCCCGAATCAGTCTGGCGTCCGGTCTACGCTCATTACGAACCCCGCGGCTTCACGCCCGACATTATCACCCACCTGGGAGGGGGACTGTTGTCCATCTGCGACAAAATCGACAACATCTGCGCGTTTTTATCCAAGGGCATCCGCACCTCCAGCTCCAGTGATCCGTATGGAATGCGGCGGGATGCCAATGCCGTGATCAAAGTGATTCTGGATCTGGGACTGGATTTTGACCTGAGGGACCTGATCCGCAACGCCTGCATGTTGATCGCCGAAAATGAGCCTGCGATCCAATCCCTCGCGGAAAAAGTCAGCGAACTCTTTCGCGTTCGCCTGGACAACATCATGCGTGACAACCTGAATATTCGTCACGACCTGGTCGACGCAGTCCTGACCGCCGCGAACCTGGAAGTGTATCGACTTCATCTCAAGGCTCTTGAAATCCTGGAGATGATGGACACGCCGGCGATTCAACCGTTGATCATCCTTCACAAACGCCTGAAAAATATCTCCCGCAGTGACGAAGAAGTCGGCGAGGTCACCCCCGACCGCTTCCAGGACTCCGAAGAAAAGGTGCTGTTTGACATTCTCAAACAAACCCAACCCGTCATCCGCCAACATATCGAACGCCGTGAATTCCGCGCCGTTGCCGCCGAAGTCCTGCAGATGAAGCCGGTAATCGACAGTTTCTTCGACAATGTGCTGGTAATGGCCAAAGAAGAGGAATTGCGCCGCAACCGCATCGCCCTGGTGCGCCAGATCGATGAAATCCTGATGCAGGTGGCTGATTTCACCCGCATCGTGGAAGCTGGTTGAGCCGTTGAGGATCTCTCCGACGGTTCACTGAAAGGAGGGGCCCGATGAAACGAAATGCGCATGCCCTGTACGAGTGTGTGGAGTGCGGTTACCAGAGCCCGAAATACTATGGGCGCTGCCCCCGCTGCGAAGCCTGGGGGTCAATGATCGAGGTCCCCTCTCAGGAAGAAGCGGCCCCATCCAGGGCGGCGCGCGGCCGCATCGCCGCAGTTCCCCTTGAAAAAGTGGATTCGACCCGGGTCAACCGCAGGTCCACTGGAATTCCGGAACTGGATCGCGTACTCGGCGGTGGATTCGTCCCGGGTTCAGTTGTCCTCATCGGCGGGGAACCCGGTGTGGGAAAATCCACTCTGCTGCTGCAGATCTGCGGTCAAGCCGGAACCGGCGAGGGCCCGGTGCTCTATTATTCAGGTGAAGAATCGGAATCCCAGATCAAGCTGCGGGCGGAACGCATCGGCATCGCTTCCGCCGGCGTTCACCTGCTGGCCATGGGAGATATCGACGACCTGCGTGACGCGGTCGCGCAATTGAGTCCGCGCATCCTGATTGTGGATTCCATTCAGACGCTCAACGGCGGCGCCGGCGCCGCCGGATCTGTCGCCATGATGCGCCAGGTAACAGCGGCATTGATTGAAACCGCCAAAGCAGTAGACATGACCGTCTTCATTATCGGGCACATCAACAAAGAGGGGCAGATTGCCGGCCCCAAGACCCTTGAACACATGGTCGACGTCGTATTGTATTTCCAGGGAGAGATCAAGTCGGATCTGCGCATTCTGCGTTCGGCCAAGAACCGCTTCGGCCCGGTTGATGAACTGGGCGTATTCCGCATGAGCGCAAGCGGCCTGGAATCCGTTGAAGATCCATCCGCCCTGTTTATTCACGGGCGGGACAACCGGGAACCCGGCGTGGTCATCTTCCCCACCCTGAACGGTCAACGGGCACTGCTGGTTGAGATCCAGTCCCTGGTTTCAGAGAGCCCCTTTACCGGCAACCCGAGGCGGATCTCAGTCGGGTTCGACGCATACCGGACCGCGATGCTGATCTCGGTGATAGAAAAGAAACTGAAAATCCCCTTCTTTCAGCACGACGTGTTTATCAACGTGACCGGGGGTTTCTCCTTGCGTGACCCGGCGGCCGATCTGCCGGTCCTGGGCGCTTTGTTGTCCAGCCGGCAGAACATCGCCTCTCCGCAGCCGCGGACCATGATCGGCGAAGTGGGGCTGACCGGAGAAATCCGCCCCACCGCCTGGATTCTGCCGCGAATGCGGGAAGCCATGCAACAGGGATTGACCCATTTTATTCTGCCCAAAGCGCAGTCGGGGATTCCCAAGCAGGCGGGGCTGACGATCCACCGGGTGGAGAACATCTTCGAACTGCAGCGCCTGTTGCAGCCGGCCAGACGCGGCGGTTAGCTCATTTCCTCCGACTCCCTCTCCAGAAACTCCCGTAACGTCCGTAACCACGTGCTTTTGGGGAAAACCGGTTCATGTTTCAGCACCAGGATATGAAAAGAGCGCCGATTCCACTCGATGCGGGAGAACGAAAACGAGATCGCCTCGAGGTGTTTGACCATACGCGGAAGCAGGTCCCGCTGGTGTTCTGAAGAGACCACCAATACCGTTCGCTTCAGGTGGTGAAGATTGCGATAACGGAAAATCAACTTTTGCCCACCCTGGCGATTGGCCTGCTCGACCGACCTGGCGCACAGGCGCACGGCTTCGACCAGCAGATCATACGGCGCTTCGATGCGGTACAATTCATCAAAACTGAAAAAAATGTCGCGTACCAGCATCTGGTTGAACGCTTTCAAGGTATCGTACAAATCCCCGAGAACCCGCAGATCGATCTCGCGAAAACCCTGGTCAAAATCTCGGAACTCCCCGTAAACGGTTTTGATCCGCCCTTTCAACACGTCAAACACTTCGCGGACATTGGAAAACTCCGCGAATTCCACGCGAACTTTCAGGATCGCCACTTCCACTTGATCCGTATAACGCTTCGGCGGCAGGCTGGAAATGACCTCCACGCCGGCAAGGGTCTCAAGGGCCGTCAACAGGCGATGCAGCCGTTGCGGATCCTCATCATGAGCGACCACGACCAGTTTAATCGTGATGGAAAAATCCGATTGGGTCTCCACGCTCATGAACACCTGGTTCATTCCGGTACGGCGCAATTCCAGCATCAGAAACGGGATGATGGCGCGGGCATAATGCTCGAATCCACCGATGGACTTGACGCGGGAAAACGGTTTCGCGTAAGCCGTATTCACCAGCTTCATCAGCGAATCCTCCAGATGCTGGATCTGGGCGCTTTTCAAAGGATTGCCATACCGGTCAACGATCTCCAGCCGGTACACCAGAACTCCTTGCTCGTTGACGAAACTCTTGTGATGCTTGAGGATATAACCGGGAACCATGAAATTGAGGGTGTGCAGGAAATCTTCAACTGAGATCAACTCCTCCCGGCACACGAAAGTGATGCCCGTGAGGTGCTCGAATCGGGTCTGAAAATTGCGAATACGGATAACCTGCTCCACTTCGCCCCGGCGCAATGCTTCCTGGAAACGGTGGTTATCGATAATCAACTCCGCCAGCATACGGATCGACCTCTCCTCAAGGTATTCCCGGCTTCTCGAAGAGACAAAATACAAGGCTTCGCCTTTCTCGCCGACCAGTTTGTCCACATCCGGCTCATGGTACACACGCCGGATGCGGCGCACGATATCATTGTAAATTCCGAATTTTACGGCTTCATCATCCAGCAGCAGTGACTTCCCCGCGCTGCCGACCGCCGCGGAACGGATGCGCCGCACCAGTTTCTCTTTTTCCGCCAGAAAATGCTCATACTCGTCACGGCGGTTCAGCGTGAACGCAAGGATCACCAGGCCGACAGTGGCGGACTGGTAATGCACCGTGAATCCTTTCAAGAAATCGACATTGCGCGCAGCCTGGTGCACGATCCCCAGGATGGAATTGGACATACCGGGCCAGTCCTCGGCCAGGGCGCCAATCGCAAAAGTAATGGGCAACCGGGACTCGCCGATCTCTTCAATCAGGATCACCGCCTTTTTTCGCGACTCTTCATAATTGCTGATCAATTGCAGAAGCAAGGCCCGCTGTCTTTCCAGAGGAAACACGTGCTGGGATTCGGCGATCAGGTTCATGCGCCGGGCGATTTTCTCTTCAGAAATACGCACCCCCCTCGATTCCATGATCCGGTTCAGGCGCGAGATCTCCGCGGGATTCAAATCACCTTGCATAACCCAATTGTAAAGAAGCGGGCAAATGAAGTCAAAAAGGAAACAATTCGAAAAAATGAAAAAAATCCTTGGAAATGCTTATTATACTTGACTTTCAGTTTTCGGTTGCCTATTATGGGCCCTAGGGAGGTCATCATGAATAAAACCGAGTTGATTAAGGCGATCGCTGAAAAGGCGAATCTGAAGGTAACGGACACGGAAAAGTTGGTCAATTCCTTTATCGACACCGTTTCCGACGAATTGAAGCACAAAGGGAAAGTCACCCTTGTGGGCTTTGGCACTTTCAGCGTTTCCCACCGCAAATCCCGTACCGGCGTCAACCCCAAAACCGGAGCCAAACTGACGATAAAGTCAAAGGATGTGCCGGTTTTCAAACCGGGGAAAGCCCTGAAAGACCTGATCAACTGACCCGGTAACTTTCATTCGTTTCAAGGACCCAGAAATCCCCGACCGGGGATTTCTGCGCGATTTTTGAAAAAAACGCTACTTGACCTCTATTTGCACCGCTTCCGGTGACGCCAGTTCCACTTCTTCCCCCGTATCGGTAAACGCTTGCAGATTCCCGATCTGCAGGGAATGCCGGCCCGGCTGCGAAAATTTCACCTGAATCTGCGCGAGCACCCCCTCATCTCTCGGGGGAGAAAAGGTATAACCGAGGTCAAAACCCGCACCGCTGAAATTCTTCAGGGTTTTCACCTGCTCCGGTGACAGGAAGGCGGTATTGATGGACACAATCTCGGCCCCTCCCGAAGGGAATTCACCGGTCACGGAAACACGCGCGACCGGCGAGGGCAACCCGGACATACGCAGGGAAAAAACCACCGGTTGGTTCACCGCCACATTGCCCGCTCCCGCATCGATCAGTACGCGCCCTGCCTCCCGGGCCTCCTGCGGCTTGTCGCGAAGCGGAAGCCGGGCGGCCGCAGGCGGGGCCGGTGCCGCAGGCTCTTCTTCCACCGCTTCGACCTGACC
>DBFQ01000079.1 GCA_002294665.1 Candidatus Aminicenantes bacterium UBA876 | reverse complement strand
GGAAAGTCGTTGGCTCCGACTGATCATCCCCCATTCGCAGATCCCGGTATCGGTGTCTATATCCACTTCCCGTTCTGCCGCCGGCACTGCCGTTATTGTCATTTTACTACCGCCGCCTTCAAGCCGGCCGCGGCAGAGAATTACCTGGAATTGCTGCAGCGGGAAATCGAATTGCGCGCACGCCCGGACCGGTTGGCGCGCACGCTTTACCTGGGCGGCGGTTCCCCTTCCCTGCTTTCTCTATCGCAGATCCGGGAGCTGAAACAGTCACTGGCGGACAACTTTCCCCATTTTGAACCCGTGGAGGCCTCGATCGAAGCAAACCCGGAAGATTTGAATCCGGAGTGGTTGCATGAGGCCGTATCCAACGGGTTCAACCGCATCAGCATCGGTGTGCAGTCGCTGCAGGAAGAGGTGCTGCATTACCTGGGCCGCAACCACACGCCGGAGACCTCGCTGCAGGCGATCTCACTGGCGCGGCAAGCCGGTTTTGCCAACATCAACGTGGATCTCATGATCGGTATCCCCGGACAAACGCCCCGGGCCATCCGCCGGCAGGTTTTCACGCTCGGGGAGCTTCCCGTGACCCATCTTTCGATCTACATGCTGGAGCAAACGCCGGACGACACCCTTTCCAACGAATGCCGCGGTGCGAAGCTGTACCTGGCGGCCCGCGACGCGGCCGCAGATACCGGGTTCATGCAATATGAAGTTTCCAGTTTCGCCCGGCCCGGAGCAGAATGCCGCCACAACCTCGTCTATTGGCGCAATCAGGAGTACCAGGGGATCGGCCTGGCCGCGGCGGGGTTTCTGGATGGGATCGACCTGCGTAACACCAGCCGCATGCCAAGCTATTGCCGGGGAATCCGCACGGGCCGTCCCGTACACTCGCGCCGGCGCATTGCGCCGGAACAGCGCCGCCTGGTCACCGGTCTGCGCCTGACCGAAGGCGTACCCATATCGGCGGTACAATCCCGCCTGGATGCGCTCCAGCCCCTGCTGGAGGAGAACGTTCTGCACATCGTCGGAGACCGCCTGGCCGTTACCCCGGACCGGATGCTGATGCTGAACGAGATCCTGGCCCGCTACGTATTGTGATTCGTCAGCGTTTCAGCCTGAGGTTGTGAAACCCGACCACTACCGCGGGAGATGATGTCTTGAGTAATTGAAACAGCACGCGTGAATCTCCCTTGTGTGGCACGGAAGTTTCGAATTCCCTGGATACATCCTTGCGCACATCACGAAACACCAGTTGGTCGGTTATCTGGTCATCCGTGTAGACCCGCAGCACCAGGAACTTTGCGTCCGCAGCGTAGCTCAGGCTACCCTGCACCAGCAGGTAATCGCCGCCCGCCCGGGCAACCCCGGCGTCCAGTTCCACGGATCGCCCCTCCAGGTCGCTGACCCGGTTCAGGGTGATCGTCGCGGTGGCCACAATCACCTTGAACTCACGCACATCGCTTTCCGCCACGATCTGCCCGCCACTGTCCAGTGCCCGGACTTTCCAGTAAGACCAGCGATTGCGGCGCAGTTGATTCCATATCTGCGGGCTGGGAGTAAAGCGGGATTCGGTACCCGTGTCATGCCATTGCTGGTCCGGCGTATTGTAGAGGATGGAATAGAGGTTACCGGAAAAAGCGATTTCATATTGCGACGCCCCGCGGGCGTTCAGCCAGGAGAATTCCGGAATTTCATCTTCCTTGGCCACAAACTCGTTTTGGGGGGATTGCAACTCAACCGCGTTCTCGTACGGCAGGACGAAGTACTTCAGCACGGGAAATTCCACGTTCATCTGCTCGGGACGCGTCAATGTCAGGGTAATCGTGTGGATGCCCGGATCCAGCACCGGCAGTCCGGGCAATTCCCGCGTGCGGATCTCTTTCAGTTCTCCCTGAACAGCCAACTCGTTGAAGAACTCATAGGGATGACCGTCGACGATCCACTGACCCGAGACAATTCCGGTGCCGCGCATTTTCATGCGCAACACGGCATACAGCGAACGGGTCTTGCGCGGAACCACCTTGTAGTACTTGCCGTTGTCCAGGCGGATTTCTGCCAGGTCCACCAGGACTTCATCATCGATACCTCTCACAATGACGGCTGCGGTGAAGGAACGGGTGCTTTCGCCGTTTTCATCCCGGGCGCTGATGACGAAAGTCCCGGGCTGGCTAAAGATATGGGTCACTTCATGATTCCCCGACTCCTGGACGCCGTCGCCGAAATTCCACAGCACCAGGTCGCCGCGGAAGTTATGCGCCGTGATGGTGACGGGACGGTTGATCAGCACTTCCGGAGTCAAAACCGTAATAAAACGGTTTTCCGGTAACACCGTCACGTTCTTTGAAACCACCGGATGGATCAGGTTTCCATCCACCGCGGAAACCGTCATGGTCCCCGCTTGCTGGAAACGATGCGTCACCCGGGTGCCGTTCACCGCCGTCACCCCATCGCCGAAATTCCAGCGGATTTCATTGGGACGCAGGAAATTCAGGGCTTCGAAATAGACCAACTCGTCTTCCCGTGGGGATGCGGGAGTGAATTGAATCGTGCGGTTCGGATGCCCGATGTTGACCTGTACGGATACCGCCGCGACCTGGAGGCTGCCGTTCCAGTCATAGGCCTTGATCTGGAAGGAACCCGTCTTGTTGTAGGTGTGAGTGACCACGCTGCCGCCCAGTGGGGAAGCGGCCGCCTGTTGCCGGTACACAGTGCCGTCTCCCATCTCCCAGCGGATGTTGTCCGGGGTATTGAAGTTGAGCGCCGTAAAAGTCACCGATTGACCGGCCACGGGACTGGCGGGAGACACCTGGATAGAGCGATTCTCCTGAATGACAATCACCATGCTTTCATCGGGCGGATAGATGGTATTGATTCCCTTGGCGCCGGCGCTTTGTTTGGGATATCCGGGAGGGGCGGTGATCCGGACCACGTAGCGGCCGGGATTGCGGTACACATGGGTTTTCCAGGTAAAATGCCCAACCCCTGTATCCGAAGTGCCGTCTCCGTAATAGATGACACCATTATTGTAATCCCACATGTAGTCCGATCCGGAGAAGCGGATCGCCTGGCCCACGTAATAAGGGCCGCTGGGCGGATCCACCTGCACGGCGTCCAGGGCGGCAGGCAGCAGGATCAGGGCGAAAATTAGAATAATTATCGTCTTTTTCATGGTTTTTCCTCCCCTAGAACGAGATGTTGAGTTGCATGAAAAACGCCAGGTCGTCATTGCTCACCCCGTCGTAACTGCTTTCGTTGTAGCGGCCCGTAAACACCAGGGTGGCCTGGATCTTCTGCTTGAAGAACTTGGCCATGTAGAAATTCAGATTGGCGGTGGCACTGATGTTTTCGGAATCCGACACATCGTTGTCGTTCTTGGAGTAGGAGCCGTTGATTGAAAGGCTGAACACCTGGGGGATAAAGGTCAGTTCCGAGCTCAGGTACAAGTTGTACATCTTGGAAGTGGAGCCGTCGCTCAGGTTGTCGCTGTTCTGGTAGGAAAGGGTGGGATTAAAGGTCAGGAACCGTCCCAGGCTGAGATTCAGGGACAAGGACGCGTCCAGGTTTGAAGTAAAGGTCTTGGATTCTGTTTTGCCCACCCGTAACGTAATGCCGTTGGCGCCGGCCACCAATCCCAGGGTGGCCGCATACCGGAGTGTGTCCATGTCCGTGCCCCCGGATTGCAGACCGGTTGACTGGTCGTAATCCAGGTTGTCCACGCCGTATTCCGCGCCGATGCGGATGTGATTGGCGATCAGCCAGGAAAAATTGCTGTTGAGGTTTTTGGTTCGCAGCATTGGCTGGATCGGGCTGTTGACATAGGTTTTTTGATCGTTGTAGCCGATACTGACGGAAAAGGTTTTGATGTTGAGGCCCACCGTGCTGTTCCAGCCTTCACGGTCGTTCTGCAGAAAGAGGTTGGCAATTGAGTTGTAGTTGTTATCGATGTTTTTATAATCCGCGCTCAACGACAAGATGCCGGCGTTCAGGCGGGCGCCGGCGGTGTAGGCTTCACCGGCCTGCTTCTCCAGTTCGTCCGCGGTCGCGGCCTTGCCGAAACTGCTGTGGGCGTACTCGGCAAACAGTTGCATGCGGGACTTCAGCAGGTTTAATTCCCCGGAAAGACTGGTCAGGTACCCCTCTCGCACCAGGTCTTCCGTATAGTAAACGGTCTTGCTGTCCAGGTTGTCCTTGCCGGTGAGGAAAAGCCCGCGAACTTTGAACAGGTTGGACTTCTGCACCCCCAGAAGCGCGCCGATCAGCATGGCGTTGGCCGGCGGGACGCCGAAGCCGTCAAACCCGGTTTTCTGCTGGCTGTTGGTCATAAACGAACTGACATGCAGCCACTTGTTTTCCATGCTCGCGCTGATCCCGCGCCGGTTCAGGTAGGAAGTGGTCAATTCCGTGTTGTTGATCGACAGGTCTCCGGCCTCCAGGTTCAGGTTGCCGCGTTTGTAGCGCACGACCATGCTCGACAGGTTGACATGGCTCTCGGTATCCGTGACCTGGCTCATATAGGAAAAATTGGAATCAAAATCAAACTGGTATTTGTCCTTGACGATATTGCGATAGAAACGCACATTGCCGTTTGCCGTAAACGGCTTGGCCGCAGGTTCGTTTTCATCGTGCAGCCGCGTATTGGTGGACATGCTGGCCGTCATGCGCAGCAAGGGGTCCTTTTTCACGGCTTCCTGCCCCGGTGCCGCGCCATCCTGCTGGAAGTATACCCGCGGAGTCGCGCCGGTGTTCAAATCAGCCACGGAAAAGACCGGCGACAATACGCCTCTGCTTTTGCCTCTGGATGAAAGCACAAAATACTCCAATTCCCGGCCGTACAGGTTCTTGAGTGAAATACGATAAACCGGCCTGCCTTGCGAATCCGGCCGCATGACTCGGACCTGATACGGTTTTGAGCCCTTTGTGCGGTAATACAGGTAATACGATTCCCCGGGCAGCGGTGCCGCGAGTTCAATCGACACCGAATCCGGACGGACCTCCAGGCGCGGTAGAATCGTAGAGATCGAGATATCCGCAGCGACCAGGGGTCCAGCAGCGAAAAGCAGCACCAGGCAGACAACGGCAACAGCTGTGCGTTTCATGACATCACCCTCCACTCGCTATATATGATACAGACAATTTGCAAAAAAACTGCAAATTTCGACTTAAAAACCGTCCACATTGCCGCATTTATCGAATCTCACTTCATACGGAATGATCCGATCTCCGACGTGGTCAGGACACGGCCGGAATCGTTCAGGCCGCGCACCATCCAGTAGACCCAGCCCGCCTGCCGAAACGGCCGCATGTCCAGGGTATGATGATCGTCCGCCGACGTCTGCAGCCACTCGATCTGGCGATCCTCGAGAAACTGGAAGGGCACTTCCGAAACGGCGATCTCGTAAACCGTGGCCGGGCGAATCGGCTTCCAGGCCAGCCTTACCGCTTCCGCAGCCGCTATCCGCGTGCCGATTTCCGGATTCAATAAAAGGATCGCGCCGCCCGAACTGACAAAATACCGCAACCGCGGAATCCGGCTGAACTGGTAGTTGGTCAATTCAAGCCGGAGTACATGCATGCCGACGTCGAGAACCGGCAATTTCGGTAATTCCGCCTGCAGGGGGGTTGCCACCCGACCATCCTCGATCACAATGGAAAACATGCCCATCACCTGGTCATCCAGTATCCATTTGCCCCTCAGGACCCCCCGGCCGCTGGAAACCAGGCGCAGGGAGTAGCTGGGGGGTCGACTTTTGCGCGGAACCACCATATAAGCTTTGCCGGAAGAGAAAACCAGTTCGATACCCTGCAGGGAAAAGCCCGGCAGCAGTTCCACCACCGAAACGGTATGCGTAAAGGATTTTGCCGATGAACCGCCGTTGTCCCTGGCCGTGATGCGATATTTGCCGCTGGCGGCGTACGCGTGGCGAACCCGGGTTCCGGCAGTGATCGCGGGCTTGCCGTCACCGAAATCCCAGGAAACCTGCGGTCCGTCGAAACCGGCCGCTTCCACCTCGACTTCCTGCTGTGGAAGCGCGAACTTCGGCGCCTTCACGGCGCGGTTATCCGGTTGAACCACGACCGCCGCCGTATAGGGTGGATAGGTCTTGCTGGTGTCCTCAACCTGAATCTCAACCCGACCGGGTACCGGAAAAACCACACGTTGAAGCCGGACACCGGATGCCCGTCCCGCCGGACCCAGATTCCATTGAAATTGACCGGATTGCGCTCCGGTTAATTCCAGCACAACCGGTTCTCCGGCGCGGACGCGGGACGGCAGTTCCAGCCGGCGCGGATCCGCGGATACATCAAGTACGGTTTCAATCGCTTTGCCGTCACGTCCACGGAAATCTACGGCTTTCACGCGGTAGGTGCCGGGGTTGCGAAAATTATGCGCGACCTGCAGTGGCGCGATGGTTCGCGTTCCGTCGCCGAAATCCCATTCCACCGACCTGTCTTTGAAATTCCGCGCTTCCAGTTGCACTTCCTGGCCCGCAAAATGCCGTGCATAGCGGCTGACCAGCACGCGATCGTCAACCAGTACATGAATTTTCTGCGACACCGGAATACTGGACCCTCCGTTGGCGTCAAAGGCCTTGATCTCGTAAGCGCCCGGGCGCGCGAACGCCCGCCTGGCGGTCAACCCCTCGTTGCGGGACTGCCCGTCACTGAACTCCCAGCGCACGCCCGGACCGATACCGTTTTCCAATTGCAGGCTGACTTCCGCCCCGGAAAACACGGTTTCGGGAAAATAGCGGATCCGACGGTGTTCACGAACCTGGACCTGGGTGAGCAGCGGCGACTGACCGTTGATGCGGCAGGCGATCGACACGTTGCCCGGATCCAGGAAGCGATGCGTGATCGTGGTTGGACGGTTGGATTCGGTATGGTTCCCGATCTGCCATTCCACCTGGCCGGCCGCGACATTGAGCGCCTGGATGCTGACCTGGTCCCCCACCTTCACTTGAGCCGGCTGTAACTGCAGGCGGCGGCGGTCCTGATTCACCTGAAGCTGAATCGCAACCGGAGGATCAGTGGAACCCGCGGGTTTTACGGTAACCTGAAATTGCCCCAGGTTCGCGTAGGCATGGCTGACCTGATTTCCTGCAGTCTGGGAGTTTCCGTCGCCGAAATTCCAATCCAGGTTTCCCGGAGCGAAACCCTCGGCGCGCAGAGTCACCGTTTCATACAGGCCCGGAGAAGAAACATCCGCGCTCACACGGCGGGGATCCGGCGCCACGCTGAGCATCAGGGTCTTCGGAGTTGCGGTTGCGGAGCCGGCGACCTGAACGGAAACCTGGAAATTCCCCGCATTCAGATAGGTGTGTTGCATGGATGTGCCGCCGTTTTCCACGGTACCGTCGCCGAAATCCCAGCGCAGCGATCCGGAGCCGAAACGTTCGGCGGTAAACTGCAGCGGAAGCCCGGCTTTGGGCGGACCTCCGGTGGTGAGGATTGAGCGCATATCCATGCTGATTGTCAGGGTCGTTTCCACTGCCACGCTGGATTGACCGTTAAAGTCATAGGCCTTCACCGTCACGGTTCCCGGGTTGGAAAAAACATGCATGACCGGACTTGATGCATTCTGTACCGTACCGTCGCCGAAATCCCAGCGGATCTGGGAATGACCGAAATGCTGGGCCTGAAAACGAACCTCTTCTCCGGCCAGGGGCGATGCCGGCTGGGCCTGGATGGTGCGACGCTCCTGGATTTCCAGGCGGCGGGTGGCCGCTATCCCGTTCGAGAGCGTGCAACGCACTTCATATGCTCCCGGGTCCTTGTACACGTGCTCCGCAACCATTCCGGTGACCGGCGGGGATGTATCGCCCAGAATCCAGGTGGCGGTGACACCTGAACCGGGGGAAGGAACTTCACTCAAACCCAACTGTACGTTTGTGCCGACCCAGAGAGGGCCGCCGGGAGCCACGACGATATCAAGCGCCGCCAACCCGGAGACAAACGCCATCACCAGTACGATGATCGAGGTCGTCTTTTTCACATAAACCTCCTCAAGGTAACCCGGAGCCGAATCCGGGGGCCTTCGCAGCGACAGGCAGTCTGATCCTCTGTACACCCATACTATTGAAGATTGCGGGCAAATATCTCATTTCAATCCGAACTCAGCGGCGAAAACGCAGCAATTGGAAATTGCTCCAGAAAAAAGGATGGGCGAATGACATGCGTTTGCCGTCGGACAAGCGGATTTCGGACTGCATGAATTCCAGTTTTGCCCGCCGCAGCGCCTGTGAGGCATGCCCATGCAACAGGTACTGGCGGTAAAAATCGGGCAGTACGCGCGAAGAGATTTCATCCACCGGCCACATGCTGACAAGGGCGGATCGCACACCGTTTGCCGAAAAGGCGGCCGCCATGCCGGAAAGTCCACGGATACCGAGGATGCGCTGGTCCGAGCTTTCACAAGCGCTCAGTACCAGCAATTCAGCCTGGAGGGGAATGTGCTGGGCATCATTGGCGCACAACAGGAAGGATTCGTCTTTCAGCGCCCGGTCCGGAGAAAAAACCAGGGCTGAATGCCAGGGGGAGTCCAGGTTGGGAATGTAATGCGTAGCCAGGTGCAGAATCCGTGCGCCGGGAGCATGACGGCGAAAATTTGAAATCGTAAACGCCTCGCCCGTAAACGTGAGCACGCGGCCCGGCGCGAACAGACGGGATATCCGCCCCACTTCAGCCACGGTCGCCGGAAGCGGTGAGATATCCGCATAAAGCAGGGAATCGGCGGAGAGCCCCGGGTCTTTTCGCGGAGGAATCAGCGGGCCGCTGAACGCGACCAGGTCCGCAGCCGGTTTCCCCATGGGGGAAAATTTACGCTGCAACCGGCTCAAGTTCGCTGCCAGGGAAAACTGAAACCGCTGGATCAGGTATTCCGCGACGGTATATTCAGAGAAAATCGCGGCGCCGGGCTGTTTTTGCGGACTGAAACCACTGACCAGGGCGTCAAATGGCAGGTGAAACAATTCGCCGTCCGGAATCACGATCACCTCTTTCGTGTCACGCAGATCGTCCATTACCGGCTGCAGCAGACGCCGGAAAAGGGAGAGCGCCAGGGGCAGGTCAAAATGCACCCGGAGATAATCCACTTTCCCCCGCGCGAAATCGTTCAGGGGTTCCGCCAGGCGCAAGACATCGGCGACCACCGCCTCGCGAAAAGAATCCAGGTAGCGGAACCGCAGGCATTGCCGACCCAGGGTGACAACCGCGATCCGGTTTTCCAGCAGCATGAATTTTACGATCAACTGCTGTGGATCCAGCGAGCGGCGCAGGCGGTCCAGATCCAGGCGATACGGTTCCGACGGCGCGAGCGGCGCGGCTGTCATTCGCAATTCCTGCATTTGCTGGTATTGCCTGCGCAGACGCTGCATTTGCTCCTGGAACCGCTCGGCGCTTCGGGCTTTGAGACTGCGCTTGAGCAGGCGATCCAGATGCTGCAGGAGGTAATCTTCTTCGCGCTGCAGAGCCAGGTCGCGGCTGCCCAGAGAAACGATGCATTGTGCCAGCAGATCATTCCTTTCTTCATGCAGACGTACTGCGCTTTCAAGAAGCGCCGGGTCCTTGGAGGCGGAGAATCGATCCAGGCGGAAACGGATCATGCGCGAAAACATCGTATCCAGCCAGTCGCGCCAGAAGGAATGGAAACTGAAACGAAACGAGGGCAGGTGGCGCCGCAACTGATCCGCAGCGCGGGCGTACGCCGATGCGGCTCTTTCGTTGTCACCACACAATTGGGCCTGCCGACCCTGCAGGTATTCAAAAAGAAAATAATGGGGATGGTAGGGAGCGAAGAGGTCATCGATCCGCAGAAGCAGCTCCCGGGACTTTTCGAACTGCCTTTTCTGCATCCAGGTATCGGCCAGGAAGGCCATAACCGGAAGCAGGCCTTCAAGATCCTGGTGCTTCAAAGCGATCCGCACCGATTCAGCCAGAGACGCTTCCACCTGAGACTTACGCCCCAGCCGTTCCAGGATCAGGCCACGGCGAAACAGTGAATCACGCAAACAGACGTAATGAGGAAGTTTCCGCTCTTCCGCCACACTCAGATTCACGATTCGCAAGGCTTCTGCGTAGTTTTCCTGTTCAAGCAGGGTCTGGCCGTAACGGGAAAGCGCGCGGACTTTCAACGGCTTCAGGTTCCATCGCTGGGCGTAATCCAACGCGCGTTGAAAGTACCTTTCCTGAAGATCCGGCTTGTTCATCATTCCCAGGGCCACGGCCGCTCCCAGGCTGGCTTCACCGACCACATCGGGCTCTGATCGGTGATTCAGCGCCTGCAGGAAACTGCGCAGGGCGGAGACCGCGTCAAGGTTGCGCAGGTCCATCATCCCCAGGTCGCGGTAGGCGGCGGCAATACCCGGAATATCGGGGCTGGATGCAGAGATTCTCACCAGGCGTTGCAGGTAGAGCTTTTTGGCATCCAACTGGCTCCGTTGATCATAAAAACGAATCAATTCATGCAGAGCCGCCGCCTGGGAGTAATCGTCGCGGGTTTGATGCAACGCATGCAACAACAACGACTCGCGGCGCGGTCCGGAGTGAAAACGGGCCATTTCCAGCCGGATATACACATGCAGGGGCAGGTGGCGATGGGAAGACAGTATCTCACGAAAGAAACGCAACGCTTCGAGGCGATTGCCCATTTCCCGCGCGTCTTTGCCGATGCGTTTAAGGGCGTGAATGTAGCCGGAGACATCCCCGGTTCGGGCAAAAACGCGCACGAATTCCATGTTTTCCTTTATCCCGGAAGTTTCCCCCCCAAGGGCGGGACCGAAATAACACACGGCAACCAGGAAAGCGGTCAGCCCGTGACGCAATGGTTTTTCCCCCTCACCCGGGTATTTTACGTGTCGGCGCAAGAAACTGCAACCAGAACACGCACAACTTGAGATTTTGGGCCGCTATGGTATATGATCATACAGATGAAGATCGCAATCCTGATTGCCTTGCTTTTGGGTGGATTCAGCGTCACCGGCGCCCAATCCGCTGATTTTGCCGTCAGTGAACTGAAGCTGGGCCCGGATGGATTCCTGGAAGTTCATTTGTGCAACCGCGCAGCGGAGCGGATTCATTTAGCTGATGAAGTGATGGAAAAAGCTTTCCTGACCGTTTCCATTCAGGATGTGCCCCGGGCGGAGTACAAGCTCAAATACATACCTGCGGTCCTGTTTGCTCCCGGCGGGAAAACCGTCATCAAAACAAACTTCCGTTTTTCGCAATCGGTCAAAGTCACAGCCGTGGTCAATATTCCATCCATCATTCCCGAGTCCAGGACCCAGGACAACCGCCTGACACGGTTCCTATGAATTCACCTTCATTGCTGTCCCGCCTGATCCGTGATGAAAAGGCAGCCCAGGCAGAGATCATCCATGCCTACCAATCCAGGCTGGCTTTTTATTTTTCCATGCGCATCAAGGGAGACGCGCCGGTGGAGGACCTGGTGCAGGATGTACTGGCAAGCTTTTTCGATTCGGTGAGACGGGAAAAACTGCAGGATGACGCGGCCATGGCCCCGTATCTTTTCGGTATTGCCAAGCGGGTGCTGTACAACTTTTATTATCAGTCCAGCAAGTGCAACAACCTGCGCCAGCGGATCCGTCAGGTTCAGGACGGTTTTGAAAACTTTTCCGAAGCCCGCCGCCTGGAGACGGACAACCTGATGGAAGGCATCAAGCTCATTCTGAACCGCATGGCTCCGGTCGATCAGCAGATTCTGAAACGCTTCTACCTGAACCAGGAATCGATTGGCGAGATCGCGGCCGCCTTGAAATTGCAGCGCCACTACATCTCGGTACGCAAGGAAAGGGCGTTGAAACGCATCCGCACTGAGATGAAAAAGCAACGACTTCTATAAATGGTATAGAGGACACCAAAATGAAATGTCGCCGGTTCAAACAGCAAATGGATGCGTACCTGCGCGATGAACTCTCGGAAGACGTACGCCATGACTTTGAAGCCCACTATTTTTCCTGTAAAAATTGTTTTGACCAGTTACGGATCCGCCGTGCACTCATGCAGACTAACTTCGAACTCAACGTGTTGAACGGCACGGAAAAGGCCGATCCCGGCCCATACCGGCGGCGCCTCGCCCTGGTCGCCGCATCCCTGCTCGTTGTCGTCGCCGCCGGCGCCTGGGGATTGCAGATCCGGCGCGACAACCTGTTAAACAGCGTTTCCCGGTTTTCCCCCCCGACCATCATGCTCACGGAAACCCGCAACCTGCAGACAGGTACGCATTATGCCGACGCAGTCAAAGCCTATCAGTCAGGTGATTACCAAACCGCCCTTGGGTATCTGGAACGCATCCCCGCCTCGTCCCGAACCGCGAAGATCCATTTTCTTTCCGGCATCTGCCTTTTGATGACGAAAGACCCTTCCGTGGCCTCCGCACATTTTGAGCGGATCATCGAGTCCATGGACCCGTCTTATTTTGACGAAGCCCTTTTTTATAAAGGAATCGCGCTGTTGCGCCAGGACCGGGTTAGTGAAGCCCGCGAGGTTTTTTTACGCCTGGCGGGCATGTTCAGCCCCTTGAAAGCCGAGGCGCAAAAGCGCCTGGAAATGATCGACGCGAAATTGTAGCAACATTCCAACGATAAACAGCAAATCAGCCGGTGATGGGGGAACCTGGAGTC
>DBFQ01000059.1 GCA_002294665.1 Candidatus Aminicenantes bacterium UBA876 | reverse complement strand
GCCTGCGGGTCCGCGCCCGCTTCCAGCGCGGCTTCGGCCATGGACCGGGATCGGGGGCCGACCGCAATCAGGGCCGCATAATTCAGACCCGCCCAGAATCTGCCGATTTCACGATGAAAATCGATTTCGCCCGATCCCAGCTCCAGCATGTCACCCAGCACGGCAACCCGCGGCTGGCTGAATTCCGCCTCAGCCCAGGCCAGAACCCGTTTGACCGCTTCAGGGTTCGAGTTGTATGTTTCGTCGACCACGGTGAAATGATTCATAAATCGAATCACCCCGCGACCGCTCACAGGCTCGAGTTGTTCCATCACCGGCTGCATTTCATGGTGATCCACTCCCAATTGGTGGGCGGCCACCATGGCGGCGAAAAGGTTGTCCAGGTGGACATGGTGCACCAGGCTGGTCTGGAAGCGGGCGCTTTTCCCCCACCAGCTTGTGTCGAGGATGCTGCCGTCCCGCTTGCGTTCCACTCCCTTCAGCACGATTTCGTTTTTTTCCGGATGGCGCCCAAAGCGAACGATGCGTCCGCTGCGGTCGCCCAGGGCCACTTGCAGAAAAGGGTCATCGCCGTTGATCACCAGGCAGTCATCCGCGCCGAGGAAGTCGCTGATTTCCAGCTTGGCCCGGGCCACGTTATCCACGGATCCCAAAAATTCCAGGTGTACCGGCAGGGCGTTGAGCACCACGGCCACGTCGGGGCGAAGAATCTCCGCCAGGCGATGAATCTCGCCGAAGCCCGGATCACTCATGGCCAGTTCGAACACGGCCCGGTCCATGCCGTCATCCATGTTCAGCAAGGAGAAAGGCAAGCCGATCCAGTTGTTCCAGTTCCCCCGGGAGCGGTAGGCACGGAAACGGGATCCCAGCAGTTGAAACAGGAACTCTTTTGTCGATGTCTTTCCGGCACTGCCGGTGATTCCGGTATAACGTGTTCCAGAATGCTGCCGGCGCACATACACCGCAAGCTCATGGGCCGCGACCAGGGGGTCTTCGACCCGCAGAACGGGCACGGACGCCGCGCCCCGCCATTGGGCGGAAACCACGGCGGCGCAGCCGTGAAATGCGGCTAATCCCGGTACATGGTCATGGCCATCGGTTTTATTTCCACGCAAGGCGAAAAACAGGGAACCCGGCGCCGTCAGTTCCCGTGTATCAAACAGGAAATGACGAATCCGCAGTTCCGGACCGCCGCCTTCGATGCGCCCGTTGACGGCGGAAGCAATCGTTCCCAGCGTCATTTCCGCCACGTCACGCCTCCACCAGGCCGCGTTGGGACAGCCACTCCCGCACGACGCCGGCATCGTTGAAGTCCAGCACCCGGTCGCCGATGATCTGGGAGGTTTCGTGACCCTTGCCGGCGATTACCACGGTGTCACCACTGCCGGCCATGTCGAGGGCGGCATTTATGGCCTTCCTGCGGTCGAGTTCCAATTTAAAACGGGAGAATCCCGGTGGAAATCCGGCCGTGATGGCCGCCGCGATCGCCCCGGGGTCTTCTGAGCGGGGGTTGTCGCTGGTCACAAACAGAAAATCCGCCCATTCAGCGGCCACCTGGCCCATCCGCGGGCGCTTGGTGGAATCACGGTCGCCGCCAGCCCCGAAAACCAGGATCAGCTTGCCGTTACTGACTTCGCGCAATGAAGAAAGCAATTGATGCAAAGCGCGATCTGTATGCGCAAAATCCACAACAACCGCGAACTCTCCGCGATGAACGGGCTCAAGGCGCCCCCGCGGCGGCTGCCAGGCCGCCACGGCCGCGATGACTTCTTCCAACGGGATTTTCAGCACCAGGGCCGCCGCCATGGCGGCCATGATGTTGAGCAGGTTGACCCGGCCCAGCAGGGGTGATTCCACCTGCGCCTCTCCCAACGGCGTACGGATTACCGCCCGCATTCCCCGGAGAGAAAAGCGCGCATCCCGGGGAGTGATATCCGCTCCGGAAGAAAAACCATAGGTCAGGTAATGACATTGCAGTTCGGGAACAATGCGGCCGGCCGCTGGATCGTCGATGTTGATAACGGCCCAATCTTCCGGTCCCAGGTTTTGAAAAAGGCTCAACTTGGCGCGGAAATACGCATCCATGGAATGATGAAAATCGAGGTGGTCACCGGAAAAAGTGGTGAACACGCCCAGGCTGAACGGAATATCCGCAACCCTTTTCAGGGCGATGGCCGCGGAAGAAGCTTCCATCACCATGTAGCGACCGCCCCGGCTCGCCACCTGTGCGGCAAATTCAAACAGGTCAACCGACTCCGGAGTGGTGAGGCGGGAGGAGTTGGGAAACGGGGTCACTTCAACGCCATGCAGCGTCATTCCCAGAGTGCCGGCCAGACCGGTGGGCGCGATACGGGAGAGAATGGCCGCAATCAGGCCCGCCACCGTTGTCTTGCCGTTTGTCCCCGTTACTCCGATCATCCGGACTCCTCCCGCCTCGGATCCAAGGAGGTTCGCCGCCATACGACTCAGCGCGGCCCGGTCATCCGCCACCCGGACCCAGGCCACAGGAGGAAGACCTGTCCGGGGAGCGTGTTCAGTGACAACGGCCGCTGCTCCGTCAGCCAATGCCTGGTCCAGAAAATCCAGGCCGTCACGCTTGAATCCGTGTACGGCCACAAAACAATCCCCGGGTGTGACCCGGCGCGAATCATAACGCAACCCATGGATCTCGGGATTTCCACCCACGTGCTCAAGCACGCGCACACCTTGCAGCATCTGCAACAGTTTCATCTGGTTATCCTTGTGCCAGTTCCATGGGAAAAACCCGTTCAAAAATCCGCATGCGTTCGCATATGGCCTGAAAAAGCGGGGCGGCCACGTCCCCCCCATAATAGAGGGTCCGGGGCTCATCCACCATGACAAAAAGGGTGTATCGGGGGGACGGCAAGGGGAAAAACCCGCCGAAAGTGGAGACATAAGAATCGGTGTATTCCCCGTTGCGCACTTTCTTGGCAGTGCCGGTTTTCCCGGCGACCACAAGGCCGGGAACCCGGGACTTCCGCCCGGTTCCCCTTTCGACAACTTCCCGCAGGATGGTTTGTATCTGTCGTGCGGTATACGCTGAGATCACGCGATGTTTTTTGGGAGTTTCCAGAGAAACCCCTTCCACTTTCTCTAACAACCGGGGTTCCACCATCCAGCCATCCGCCGCGATTACATTGAAAGCGCGGGCCATCTGCAGGGGGGTAACCAGGATTTCATATCCAAACGCCATGAATGCCGGTGAAACCTCGCTCCAGTCGCGCGTCGATTTCAACAAACCCGCTTCATTGCCGGGAAGACTTAATTCCACCGGGCGCCCGAAACCAAAGGCGCGAATGGCGTGGTAATATCGCTCCGCGCCGAGAGCCAGACCGACCCGGGCCGCGCCCACATTGCTGGAGTGGACCACGATGTCGCGGAAACTGAGCCGGTCGTAGGCATGCACGTCTTCAATCCGGCGATTGCGAAACACGAAATGGCCGTTGCCGCAATCAAACTCCTGAGAAGGCGTGACGATGCGGTTTTCCAATGCCGCCGCCGCCAGAATTACTTTAAAGGTCGATCCGGGCTCGTAGAGGAAAGACAACGCCTTGTTCCGCACACGCCGGTACGGAACCTTTCCCGCTTCGTCCGGGCGATATTCCGGGAAACTGGCCATGGCAAGGATGGACCCGTCGCGGGCGTCCAGTACGATCGCGGCACCGGAACGTCCGTTGAATCGCCGCACTCCGCGTTCCAGTTCCTGCTGGACCACGAACTGCAGCGGCGCATCGATGGTCAGGGTAACATCGCGGCCGGGTATCTGTTCTTCGATGGTTTCCACCGCATACACCCGGCGCCGCGCATCCCGCTGCACGCGCACTTTTCCGCCCCGTCCGCGTACCATCCGGTCCAGGCCGTACTCGAGTCCGAAAAGTCCCTGTTCATCAATACCGACACCCCCCAACAAATGGGCGGCCAGCTCCTGCTGGGGATATACCCGCCGGTACTCCGTGACAAAATCCAGCAGAACCGGTTCATCCAGTTCCTTCTGCAATGCCGCCAGTTTCTGATAATCTGCGTCATTCAGTTTGCGTTGATACCAGATAAAGCGATCACCCCGCTGAATGCGACGACGAATCTCCCGCGCATCCTGCCTGGAAACAGGCACGACGCGTTGCAAACGATTAAAAAGCGCCATGCATCGCTGCAAATCCTTGGCGCTGAGAAATGCGGAGTGCGACTGGACCGAAATGGCCAGGATATCACCGTTGCGATCGTAAATGGTTCCCCGCCGCGGGTGCAGCGTAACGATGCCCTTGCTCTGTGATTTCACCCGTTCCAGATAGCGGTTGTAATGAAATACCTGGTGGCGCACAAGGGTGAACACGATTCCCAACCCCCAGATGCCGAAACAGAGAAAAACCACAAAGGTCCGGTTTCGTTCCTGGCGATTAATCTTCATGATCGCTCCGTCGCGCGCGAATCACCTGGTCCGCCGTCGGCGGGGCCAGGTCCAGACGCGACCTGGCCAGGCGATCCACCCTCTCCAGACTGACCATGAAAGCCCGCTCGGCCCGCAATTTGTCGATCTCGATCTCCAGCGCCTCCACCTGCTGAGTCAACGCCTGCATCTTGTATCCGTAATCGATATTTTTCAGGTTCAGGCTGGAATAGGTGAACAGCAGGATAAACAACATGAAGACAACAAAGGCGGACACGGCCAGGGTACGGCGGGCGGTGGGTTGACGCGGTTTCATGCGACCTCCGCGCCACGCAACCGTGCCGAATGGGAAGGGGGATTCTCTTGCAATTCATCCGCTTGCGGAAATACCGGAAAAGGTTGCAGGCAAGTGGCCCGGCCCTCCGCCTGGAGGCGGCGCAGGGTGCGTTTTACCAGGCGATCCTCAAGCGAATGAAAAGAGAGAAAAAGTATCCGCCCCCCCGGCTTGACCACTTCGGGCAAGCGCAGGATAAACGCTTCCACGCCATCCAGCTCGTGATTGACGCAGATGCGCAAGGCCTGGAACACCCGGGCTGCGGGATGGACGACTCCGCGGGGAAAACGGGAACCGAAAACCTTCTCCACCACCTGCTTCAACTGGGTCGTGGTGAGGATGGGGGTAAAAAGCCGCATCTCAATGATTCGCTTGGCCAACTCACCGGCTCGTCGCACCTCGCCGTATTCCCGAAACAGGGCGGTGAGTTGTTCCTGGCTCCAGTTGTTGACCACATCGGCAGCCGTCATTCCCGAACCCTGATCCTTGCGCATGTCCAGCGGTCCGTCCAGGTTATGCGAAAAGCCGCGGGCGGCGTCCTGCAGCTGCATGGTGGAAATACCCGGATCCACCAGTACGGCGGTTATGCTGCGCTCCTGAACCTGGGGCAGGTCCAGGCAGGAAGTGTAATTCGCCTGCAGCAGCACCACGCGGTCCTGCCAACCGGCTAGTCTCCTGTCCGCCTCTTTCAAACTGTTTCGATCCATATCCAAACCCAGGACACACAACTGCGGCACTTCCCGCAACACCCGCAGCGCATGTCCGCCCAGACCTACGGTTCCGTCGATCATCCACCCGGGAGGGACGTCCCGCAGCAGATCGACAATCTCATTCCTCATGACCGGGTAGTGGCGGGGTTCCATTCAGAATCCTTGAAATGCGGTGAAGCTTTTCTTTGCTGTAGTGCTCACCCAGCTCGCGTTCCCGGAAAAATTCCGCGTTCCAGATCACCAGGTGATTGGCCTTGCCAAACACCCGGACTTCCTCTTCCAGTCGACTTTCCCGGCGCAGTTCCGGAGGCAGGAGAATCCTGCCCTTGGAATCGATCAGGCTCTCAACGCCGAAAAAGCCCAGGCGATTGATAAAATCGTCCATATCCGGGTCCCATGCGCCATGGGATTCGATCCGGCTCTCCATCTCTTCCCAGACGCGAATGGGATAAAGGATCACGTGATCGCCGTTCAGGGAAGTGATAAAAACCTCACGGCCATATTCCGCTTCGAATACGGTCAGAAAACGGGCGGGGATTTTCAGACGGCCGCGGTCATCGATTCTGGCGCTGTAACTGCCCCGAAAACGCTGCATCATCCCATTTTGTCCCATTTTGTCCCACCCATGATAAAATATATTAGTATAAATTGTCAAGAATATCAAAAAATTTCCCGAGACTTTGTTGGATTCCCTTGACACACCATATCTTGTGGTTCTAGAATATTCAGGTACTAAATAAGGAGAGATGTATGGAAGGCTTCACAGAAAACGCGATGAAAATACTGCGTGCCCGTTATTTCAAGCGCAATGCCTCGGGAGAACTGGAAGAGACCCTTCCTTCCCAGTTATTCAGTCGCGTTGCCGCTCATATCGCTCAGGCGGAGAAGGGCGCCGAAGCGAAACGCAAATGGGAACGCCGCTTCCTGGACGCGATGATGAAACGTGATTTCATGCCCAACTCCCCGACCTTGACCGGAGCGGGCCGCGGCCTCTGTCTCTCGGCCTGCTTTGTTCTTCCGGTGGAAGACTCGCTGGAAGCGATTTTCGAAACCGTCAAAAACGCGGCCCTGGTGCACAAGGAAGGGGGCGGGACGGGTTTCGATTTCTCTCGCATCCGCCCCCAGGGCAGTTACGTGCGCAAAACCCAGGGAATCGCTTCCGGACCGATCTCTTTCCTGCGCGTGATCGACGCCGGAACCGAAGCGGTGAAACAGGGAGGGACGCGCAGGGGCGCCAATATGGGCATACTCAGGGTCGACCACCCCGATATCCTCGCTTTTATCGACATGAAGCGGGACGGGCACACGGCCCAGAACTTCAACATCTCCGTGGCCATCACCGAGGCCTTTATCCAGGCCCTGGAAAACGGCGGTGACTACGAACTCGTGGACCCCCAGACCGGGAAAGCGACGGGCAGCCTGCCCGCGCAGCAGGTGTTTGACGCCATGGTCGATTCAGCATGGCGCAACGGAGACCCGGGACTGGTATTCATTGATCGCGTCAACGCGCTCAACCCGACCGCGCTCCAGGGCCCCATCCATGCCACCAACCCCTGTGGAGAACAACCCCTGCACGATTACGAAGCATGCAACCTCGGTTCGATCAACGTGGCCAACTTTCATCGACCCGATCCGGCAGACCCGGTTGACTGGAAGCGGCTTGGCGAAACCATTCACATGGGAGTCCGCTTCCTGGACAACGTAATCACTGTCAACCGCTACCCCCTGGAACCGATCCGCGAGATGGCGGAAGCCAATCGCCGCATCGGCCTGGGTGTAATGGGGTTCGCGGACCTGCTGCTGTCGTGCGAAATCCGCTACGATTCCCCCCGGGCGCTGGATCTGGCCCGGCGCCTGGCCGGGTTCTTCAAGCAGGAAGCCGTCGCCGCTTCGCGTGAACTGGCGGCGGATCGGGGCTCGTTCCCGCGCATCGAACAATCGATTTACTCCGGCACCGCCATGCGCAACGCATCGGTATTGAGCATCGCCCCCACAGGTACGATTTCGCGCCTGGCCGGGTGTTCGTCCAGTATTGAGCCGGTCTTCGCGTTCGAAGTGGTGTCGCGTATTCTGGACAGCGAAATCCGCGATATCCACCCCATTTACTCCAGGTGGCGGGATGACCATCCCGGAGAGCCCCATCCCGATTGGTTCGTGACCGCCGGAGAAATCGCGCCTGAAGATCACATCAAGATGCAGGAAGCTTTCCAGGAAGCCGTCGACAGTGCCGTTTCCAAAACCATCAACTTCCCCAATGACGCCACCCGCGAGGATATCGCCTCCGCGTTCCGCATGGCCTTCTCCATGAACATCAAGGGACTGACGGTCTATCGTGACGGCTGCCGTGCGATTCAGGTACTCAACCGCGCCGATGCGGAACCGCCCCAACCCAAGGAACGCCCGGACGCACTGACCGCGGTTACGCACAAAATCCCCACCGGATTCGGCAACCTCTACATTACGGTCACTTTTTTCAACGAGCGTCCATTCGAGGTGTTCTGCTCCATCGGCAAAAGCGGCTACTCCACCATGGCGGACGCCGAAGCGATCGGCCGCCTTGCCTCACTGGCGTTGCGCAGCGGTATTCCCGCAGCCGACGTGGCCCATCAGTTAAAGGGAATCGGCGGCTCGGAACCCACTTTTCACAACGGTGAACTGGTGCAGTCCATTCCCGACGCCATCGCCAAAATCCTGGAAAGTCATGTAGGCACGGTCAGCGCCGGGGGCAGGGACCTCAACACCATCAACTGCCCGGTCTGCGGGGCAACGCTTTCGGACGAAAAGTGCCCCACCTGCCCCAATTGCGGCTGGACCCGCTGCACCGGGACGTAAAAAAGAAGAAAAAAAAACAGTTGGGGAGTTGGAAAGTTGGAGAGAAGGTAACAGGAGGAAAACGGGGCGAGTGGAATCTAGGTGGCAGGTATCAGGTGGCGGGAGGCTGGACACTGGAATAAGGTATAACGAAGAAGGAATAGGAAAACAAAACATTCTGGAAAAGCTTTTTTTTTCATTTTTCCTTATTCTTCATTCAGGACAGGAATGGCCAAGGGTGAGAGGAAACCAAGTCGAAAGTNNTGAGCCGCCCTTTAGAACGCAGAAAGTGGAACAGTGCCGGTCATCACGGTTCTCCTGCAAATTCCCTCATCACCGTTCGTCCGAAAGCATGAAATGCTTCCAGTCCAAACACTTCATCACAATTTCATAGAAATCAGGCCCGGGCGGCTTTGACTCCGTGTATCTTCGGTTTTATAATTCCTGAAGGGGGGCCACGATGACCCATAAGCATCAGTCCGATGACAGCTTAAAGAAGCGATACGTTCAGGCTGACATGGTCACCCGCGTCTTTATTATCCCGGCCTACACCATGGCCATGGCAAAGAACGCGCTGAGAAGCGAGATCCCCAAAGACCAAGACGTGCTGTGGCATCATCCGGACGCCGAAAAGAAACCTCGCATGGACACGGCCTGCGGCAGGACCATCGCGGAGGCGCGCCGGAACATCGAATCGCTGCTGCCCGCGGGTGTCGATTCCTACGAATCCGTTCAGGAAACCGATGCCTACATCTCCAAAGAGACGGTCACCGCCTTCCCGGACGAAGTCGAGCGCAAGGTGGCCGCCGCGGCGGCCCTCATGGACCACGACGAGATCCTCGACACCCGGTTGATCACGAAAGGCAGCCGCGGGGTGGCGGGACTCTTCAAGAAGCCGGACACGTACGAAGTGTCGATCCGCCGTCGCGCCTCGGTCCGCTTCAGGACTCGACAGAAAACGATCTTTGTGTTCGTAACCGGGAATTCATCAGAAGAATACTACTGCGAGCGGTGCCGGCGAATCAACGCCCGGACCCGTCTGAAGCGGGGAACCGAGATGATCAACCGCGAATATGAGCGGGAGGTATGGCGCTGCAGCATATGCGGCCGGGTGATTGAGGCCGGAGGAGCCGACTGGGTGTGATGTCCGGACCAGCGCGGATGACGGAACCCGAATCGGCTGCAAGCCCAGGTGCTTGAAGATGCGAACCGCCCCTACATTTTCCAAATTATTCCCTATCCAACTCTCCAACTTTATTTACTTCTTCCCTCTCCAACTTTCCAACTTTCCAACTCTCCAACTTTCTAACTCTCCAACTCTTCAACTTTCCAACTCTTCAACTTTCTTTTGATCGTCTGTTCCCGGCCGCTGCCCACGGACACGTACTCAACCGGCACGCCCACGGCTTCCTCGATCGCGCGGACATATGCCCGGGCTTCCGCCGGCAGGGCATCGTAGGCGCGAACCCCGGCAACCGATCCCTTCCATCCCGGCAGCTCCTGCACCTGCGGTTCCACGCGTTCCAGGAACTCCACCGACGGGTCAAAATCCCGGACCTCTCGGCCGTCAATCCGATAACCACATACAAGCGGAATGGACTCCAGCCCGTCCAGGATGTCCAACTTGGTCAGAAACAGGCTTTCCACCCCGTTGATCATCACCGCATAGCGCAGGGCCACCAGGTCAATCCATCCCACCCGCCGGGGCCTGCCGGTGGTTGCGCCGAATTCTCCGCCTTTCTCCCGCAACCAGTCGCCACGGGGACCGGACAATTCGGAGGGGAACGGGCCTTCCCCCACACGCGTGGCATACGCCTTGGTGATACCGGTGATCCGGTTCAGGGCTTGCACCGGCAGTCCCGTACCGGTAAACACACCGCCGACAGTGGGATTGGATGAGGTGACAAAGGGATAAGTGCCGTGATGGATATCCAGCAACGCTCCCTGAGCGCCTTCAAACAGAATCAAATGCCCGTCGCGGTAGCGCCGGTTGAGCATCCAGGTCGTATCCGTGATATGGGAGCGCAGAAACTGCCCCGCCTGCACATATTCATCCAGGTAATCGCTCACATTGGTGCCTTCCGCCCCATAAGCCCGGACCAGCCGGTTGTAGTATTCGTTGAGAACCTCCGCTTTGCGCCGCAGGCGGGAAGGATCCAGCAAATCCCCCACGAACAGGGCCCTGCGCCCGGCCAGGTCTTCGTAAGCCGGGCCGATCCCCCGCCGGGTGGTACCGATCTGGTGGTAACGCGATTGTTCAAACACGATGTCCAGTTCCTGATGAAAGGGCATGATCAGGGGAGCGCGATGACTCACCCAGAAGTTTCCCGTATCCACTCCCAGCGACTGCAGGTTGCGCAGTTCCTCGACCAATTGCAGGGGATTGACGACCACGCCGTTGCCGATCACCGAAGCGGTCCGGGGTGAAAAAATTCCCGATGGCAGAAGGTGCAGAATCACTTTCTGCCCGTTGAAATAAACCGTGTGGCCCGCGTTGTGTCCCCCCTGGTAACGCACCACCACATCAAAATTTCCGGCCAGGTAATCGATAGCCTTGCCCTTTCCCTCATCACCCCATTGCAAACCCATGACCAGCAGGTTCATGTTGGTCTCCTTCACATCCAGGAAGTTTCGGTCCCGGCAGGTAGCGGCGGGAACCCATTGTATCAGAGCCTACCGCCCCGTGCAAATTCCCATTCAGCACTCGATGGCTCTCAAAAGCCGCCTTCTGCTATAATCAATTCGTGCTTGAACCATGGGAGGGCGGATGATTGCGACTGCAACCCTGCGTAAAGCGACCTGGATGACGCTGATGTCGATTCTGCTGGTTGCCGCCCTCGCCCAGGATCGCCCCCGGAGCCCGATCGAGCCGGACCATGCCCCCGGTGAGATTCTGGTCCGCTTCCGCGACAATGTCGACCCCGAAAAAATCCTCGGCCAGGACGACCTGCGGCGCCTGCTGCCGGAAAACTCAACCCGGCACCCTGTGTCTTCACTCCGTCCCGGAATTCTCTTGCTGCGCATGGGAAAAATCGACACCGAACGGGCGAACGCGATACTGGCACGGCTGCAACGAAGCCCCCATGTAGCCGCGGCTTCTTTGAATTACCGCCGTCGCCCGGCGCGACGGCCCGACGATCCCCTGTATGCCCGGCAATGGAACCTGCGCAACCGCGGCGACAACGCGCCGTTGATCCCGGGAATCGCCGGCGCGGATATCGGGGCCGAAATCCTGTGGGAAAAAACCAGCGGGGACCCGCATGCGGTCGTGGCCGTTATGGACACCGGTATCGACTACGATCACCCCGACCTGGCGCCCAACATCTGGCACAACCCCCTGGAAATCCCCGGAAACCGGATTGATGACGATGGAAACCGCTTCGTGGACGACTGGATGGGGTATGACTTCGCCGCCGATTCCAACGGGGGCAACGACCCGGATCCCAAAGACACGGACGGTCACGGCACCCACGTGTCCGGAATCATCGCGGCCAGGGGAGATAATTCCCGCGGAATTGCCGGCCTGGCTTGGCGAACACGCCTGCTGACCGTAAAAACCGTGCGCCCCGACGGATTCAATTACAGTGATGACGTCGTTGAGGCGCTGGAATACATTCGCATGCTGAAAAAAAGCGGCACGGCGAATATCGTGGCCGTGAATTGCTCATTCGGCGGGACCGGTTATTCCGAAGTGGAGGAACAGGCGTACCGGGAAACCGCCCGTGAAGGCATCCTGATCCTGACGGCGGCGGGAAACGGCGGCGATGACGATATGGGTGATGACAACGACGAGCAACCTTTTTATCCCGCGTCGTACGATGTCAACGGCATCATTTCCGTGGCCGCGAACGGAGCGGATGACCGGCTGGCGGAGTTTTCAAACTACGGCGCCCGCAGCGTGGACCTGGCTGCTCCGGGAGACGGCGTCTTCTCCACCGTGCCGCGCGGCAGCGGGCGCCTGGCCCAGGTGGACACAGACGCCGGCGCGCTGCCCGCCCTGGGCATGGAATACAGCGGCACCGCGACGGGGATAACGGGGTTCCTGATTCCCTGCGGCCT
>DBFQ01000030.1 GCA_002294665.1 Candidatus Aminicenantes bacterium UBA876 | reverse complement strand
GCTTACCTTGCCGGTGTATCCGCCCCGAAAGAAATCAACGACTGGATTGAGTTCGGCCGCGCCATGCAATCTCTCATCATGCTGGCGACCTGGCTGGGAATCGATAGTTGCTGGATCGGCGGCGTATTTGACCGACGCACCTTCAGCCGCGTGCTGGACCTGGCTGCGGAAGAGAAAGTCCCGGCCGTGGCGGCACTGGGTATCGCCGCACGGCGCCGCACGCTGCGGGACCGGCTGGTGCGCCGCGGCTCCGGAGGAGATCATCGCCGTCCGTTCGGCGAATTGTTTTTCGACGGGGAATGGGGCCGACCCCTGGAGCCATCCGCCTCCCCGCGGATGGCTCCCCTGCTGGATAACCTGCGTCGCGCCCCATCCGCTTCCAACCGCCAGCCCTGGCGGGCAGTGGTTCATGACCACGAAATCGACCTTTACCTGCTGCGCACTCCCGGCTACCAGCGTTTGACCCCCAGAGTAGACCTGCAGGCCGTGGACATGGGCATCGCCGCCGCTCACCTGGAATGGAGCGCGCGCGAAAAAAGGCTCGACCTGTGTTGGAGCGAGGTTTCACCCGCGCCCGTACCGGGCGCGGAACCCATCCGTAAAGCGATTCTCAACACNNTGGGGCCGGTGCGTATAAACGTATATTATCGATCGATTGTTGATTTTTTTCAGATACAATCATGTTTATTTCACGGGCCAAGTTTATACGTTTATACGCACCGACCCCATGAGGTTACTTGCCACCAACCCTCTGCCCTGAATAATGAAGAAGGAATCAGAAGGCAAACCGTGCTTTGCGATTCTGTTCTTTTGCCGATTTTTTATTCATTCTTCCTTATTCTTTATTCAGAGCGTGGCTTGGTCGTTCCTTCGCGAACCCGCTTGGCCGCGGCCTGCATCAAATCCTGGAAGGCTTTTTCCTGTTCCGGCACGGTCCGGTCGGCAGCGTGGACGTTGAAAAACAGGTGTTCCAGCAGGCGGCGGGCGCGCGTGGCCGTTTCGCCTTCAGCCGCATGAGCCGCCTCGGCCAGATAATTCATCGCCTCTTCCGGGCTGCGCCTCTGCAGCAGTTTGCCGATGGTGTAGGCAACCGCGGGATCTCGTTTGAGCCGGTATGAAGCGGTCAGCCATTCGGCCGCGCGGTCGCCGCGATCCTCCTGGGAATGCCAGAAAGCCAGGCGGTTCAGATACTCCGGCCGCGCCAGCGACGAACGACACAAGGCTTCCAGGGCGACAATCGCGGCCGCCCCGCCCTGGTCATGCGCTCGAGCGCGCAACGCGGTTTCATACAACTCTTTGCCCGTTGCTTCAGAGGCATCGAGTTCGAGGGCCAGAATGCCCGCGGCAGTGGCTTTGTCCCAACCGGCCGCCTCGCGGGCACGCCCCGCTTCCAGGCGCATCACAAGCAATTGCGCCGGAGCGACAAATTGTTTCCAGATCAGCGCATCCGCCTGCGCGGGATCCACCACCCGCGCCGATTCACGAATGAAATCCGCGTAGCGCAAGGCCTTGCCGATGTTGACGCCCTGTTCCTCGCAGGCCCGCGCCACGTAAAAGCAGAGGGCCATCTTCAGCCGGGGATTGTTCCAATCACGTGCAAGCGCTTCTTCACCGTAACGCAGAACCAGGGAAAAATTGCGGATCTGGTAAGCGGTGTCGGTCAGGTGCAGCAGCAGGTTGCGGTCCACTTCGGCGCCGGCGCGCCCGCTGCGCAGGCTGCGATAACGCTCTTCCAGCGCGGACATGCGCGCGAAAGGATCCGCGATCGCGATGATTGTTTCCAGTCCATCTCCGGAGCGGGTGTTTTCTTCCCCCGCATATCCGGCCGCAACGGTAAATACCGTCAGAATCACGAAAACCAGGATGGCAATCAGGCTGCGCATGGAAGTCGTACCGGGTCACACCGCGGCCCGCTTCAGCGGGCCGCCGTTGCTCCTTGCCGCTCAGGATTGCGGCAGCGAATTCAACAGGTCGCGGATGATGGCGGCCTGTTCGCCCTCGGATTCCAACTCCAGGAATTTTTCGAAACTGGCCCTGGCGGCCGCGAAATCCCCCTTGTTCAGGTAGGAATAACCCAGCTTCTGATGCGGCAGGCTCCAATCGGGTTTGGCTTCGGCTGCCATCTGGTAATACTTGATGGCCAGGTCGACGTTGTTGCTGTTGAAATTGATCTCGGCCACGTTGTATGCCAGGATTTCGTCCTCGGGATTCAGGTCAATCGCCTGTTGAAAGTACTGGTTGGCCTGGTCAAAATCCTCACGCTGGATGCTGATGGCGCCCAGGTTGCCCAAGGCCTGAGCGTGGACGTTGTTGTCCTTCTGCGCGGCGGCGAGTTCGGCCACCTTGGTGTATACCTCGACCGCCTTGTCGAGGTCGCGCTTCTCGCGATGGCAATCGCCGATCTTGAACAACACCGCGACCATATCCGGATGTTTGTCCAGGATTTTCTGGTAGGATTCGATGGCCTGGTCGTAATTGCCTTCCTTGAACTGCGCATTCCCTTCCTCAAGAAATCCGAGCAGATCCTCATGCATTACGGGTTGTACGGCCTTCTGCAATTGGTGCTGAACCTTGGGATTGCGATTCAACTGGCTGACCTGGACGAGCTTCTGCGCGGGAATATATCCCTCGGCGCTCACGGTGATGCGGAATTGGCCGCTGCCCAGTCCGATCACCGCCCACTCTCCCTTCTCATCGGTGGTTGCGGTGAACTTGGTGACGTTGTCCTCGAACATCAGTTCGACCTGCGCGTTGGCGACGGGATTTCCCTCCTGATTTACCACATCCCCGTTCAGCCTGGCCTTGCCGTGACCCAGGCGTTGGGCCTCCATGGGAAAGGCCAACAAACCGACGGCGATTACCGCCAGGGTCAGGATCATCCATTTCCTCTGCTTCATACTTGCCTCCGATTGGAACATTTTCCGTATATAGCGGCCGGATCAACGGACCCGGATGGTTTTGCTTTTCTCGAATACCTTTTCTTCGCCTTTATTGCCGACCCGCACCGTCAACAGGTAATCTCCGGACGTTTCCGCGTCGGCCTGAAACTCCACCGCGTACCCCCGGCTCAATGTGGCCAGTTCCTTTTCCGTGATGGAAAAGGGATAGGTCCGCTCCATTATCCAGACCTGTTTTTTGTCTGTATCGTTGAGGGTGGCCCGGATCATGACCTCGGCCTCGTAGCGATCCGCCTTGCGCGTAAACAGAAGCATGCGGTAGGGAATCATCACGTTGATTTGAACAGCACCATCCCCCGAAGGCCGCGTCTCGAGCTCGAAATCCATGCGTTCTTCCTGCTGCATGGCCTGCTGGGGCTCATTCAGCATGATCTGAGCGCGGGCCACCGCATTGAGGTAATAGGCGTTGGCCTTGACCATCTCGTATTTTCCATGTTGATAGCGGTCGACAAAGATAATGGGGAAAAAACCGTAGTTCCAGACCTCCACGGGCGGTTCGTAAAAGCTGTACCCCATGGGATACACCTGGCGGTGATCCGGCGGGCCCAACAACACGTACACCCGGCCCCGGTCGCTGAGCCAGCCCTCCCTGCCTTCGCTGCGGAACAGCCGGTTGGCCTCCCTGACACGGGAAAAATAAATTTCCTTGTACTCGTTGCGCTCCGTATCCGGTGAGGGATCCCGGCGTTTCCAGAAATCGCGCTGGAATGCCACGCGTTCATCCGCCGAAAGGCTCACGTAGCGTTTGCGTTCCTCGCTGGTGATGATATAGCGAACTTCCTGGATAAACTCACGATCCGCGGCGGGCATCTGGTTTTCCATGCGTTGCAGGCGGCTGCAGGAGGTTACGCCCAGCAACACGAACAGCACGAAAACAACCCGAACGGCACTGGTTTTAATTGCGCTGATTTGCGGCATTGGATTTCTCTCTCTTCAGTTTCTCCACCATTTCCCGCACCGATGGCTGGTTGGGCTCCTCTTCCAGGGAGCGGGAAAACACGCGAATAGCCTCGTCCCGGTTGCCCAGGTGCATGAGGGCCTCACCCATCACATTCAATACATGGCGATTGACGCCGTTATGCTGCAGGAATTCCTCACCCAGATCCAGGGCGCTCTGCCAGTCGCCGCGGCGACGCGCCATTTCCACGCGGATCATGAGAAACATGTTCTTGTGCTCCCCCTCCAGAAATGGACGGATGACATCGGGAATGCGGTCGTACTCCTTGAGGTGGAGCAGGAGCCCCGCGTAGTCCCGGGCATACAGCGGGGACAAGGGGTCGGCGTTGTGGGCCCGCTGCAGCATGCTGCGGGCCTGGTCCAGTTTTCCCAGCAGGCGGTACTGGTTACCCATGATATGATCGTTGATCGCAGCTTTGTCCCGCGGATAGGGCATGGACATCACCACCGCGCGCCGCAGACTGTAGGGGGCGATGTAGAAAGAGGCCTGTTCCTGCAGCAGAGGCCGGCCGTTACCGCTGACCACATTGACCTCGAGGTTGAAGTAATCGGTGGGAAAATCCTTTAACGGCAGCGACAGGAACACATTGTCCGTCCGTGTCAGATCGGCCAGGGGAAGCTTCTCCGACCACATCACTTTCTTGTCGCGGTCGGAGCGGATAAATGCCTCGATGCGCCCGCCGGTTTTCAGTTCTGCGGAAACACCGTACAATTGAAAATGGATGGTCAGCGTATCCGCGGCATTGAAATCATTGCGCGGCGAAGGCACCAATTGGGTGTCACCCAGCAGGAACGGTTTGAACAGATCCTGGCGGCCCGGCGTCGCATGATGGGCCAGCAGCAGCGGCGACATGGCCGGGCCCGAAAAATCGGGAACCATCACATCCCCCTCGATGGTGGTGAACTCATCGCGGGCGGAATTGCGCAATAAAACATTGTACTTGTACGTGCCGCTCACCACGGGGATCAAGTCCTGGAAACTGAATGAGCGCGATGTCAGGGCGGAGGTCCGGCCGGCATCCATCTTGATCGGGCTCTTGCGGTTGAACTGATGAATGGTTTTGCCTTCCAGGTCGGTGATGCGTCCGCTGACCTCGATGGTGGTGTACAAATCATCATCATACCGTTCCAGAGTCAGGCGTTTGGGCTCGATGATATAGTGCAGGAAAGCAACTCCAGATTGATCACGCAGCACGCTCACCATGGCGTCGCGTTCCACGTAATTAACCAGGTAGTTGACATCCACGATACCCCGGTACTTGACGATTTTTTCCGCGTAGCCGGTGTTGATTTTTACGGTCGGGGCCTGGGGAATCTTGTTGCTGATCAGGATCTCGGACGAGATGGAGGGCGAACCGGTGACATGGGTTTCATTGGGATAGAGTGTCAGTGAAACGTTGGCGATGGCCGGATCGATGGTATACAACTGGTTGTACGCCGCCTGATGATCAACCGTATCACCCTGGTAGTTGTTCAACAGCGCAGCCGGACCGTACTTGATGGGACTGTAGAGGCGAAAGGTCTCCGTCGGATTCTCTTTGAAAAAAACCACGTTGAACGCGTTATGCAGCCCCATTTCCGGTTTCGGTGAATAAAACCACACTTCCATGTTCTTGACTTCAGTGAGGTTGTAATACTTGTCCACCTGGTTGGGCTTGCCCAGGATGATATAGATGCGCCCCTGATCGGAGCGCCACCCTGGGGCGGGCTCTTCACGGCCGTACCAGTGATTGGCATAGGCGATGCGTTCCATGTGTTCGACGCGGAATTCGTTTTCTTCGGTGTTGGGGTTGGGGTCCCGCTGTTTCCAGAACGCCTGGATAAAGATCTCCCGCTCGCGGTCGTTGTCCAATTGCAGAAAGGCGTTTTTTTCCACCGGGGTGATAATGTAGACCACTTCTTCGGTGAGCCAGCGGCGGTATTTTTCCGGGAGGTCGGAAATCTTCAGTTTCGCCGCAGCAAGCGGCAACTCGACCAGCAGCAGCATCAGCAACCACAACCATGAAAATCGTTTCATCCACCCTTCTCCTGATGGCATCATGGTATCATATTCGCCCCTGAAAACAAAGGCGGGCATGAGCGCAGATGATCATTCGGGCCCCCGTCGCAGCACAACCGGAGCGTGAAGCAACTTGATTTCCACTTTGCGTACCGGCGAATTCTCCAGCCACTTGCGACGCAATCGTTCCCCCTCCATGACCAGGGGGTAGGTGGAAACGCCGTCCGCGGTGGTCACTTCCACGTAGAGGGGAAAAACCGCATCCGTCTCCTGGGTCAGGTCGACTTCCGCGGTATTGCCGCTGAAACGGGTGGCGGCATGCAGACGGGGCAGGTTGCGGCTGAGTACCCATGTCTTGAAGAAACGCTTCAGTCGCGGGTTGTCGCGGCTGAAGGCGGAAATGAATTGGGCGGTGTTCAGATTCCGGTAACGCTGGTCGCGCAACAGGCTGCGCAAGCGCGCAAAAACCTCTTTCTCACCCAGGATCTCGGTCAGCATGGCAAAGGCCAGTGCGGAACGGTTGTAGACCACGCTATGCAGTGCATTGAGGTCACCGCCGAGATTGGTGATGCGCGGCCCGTACACCGGGGGCCCGGCATCGCTGTAGCGCATCACCCAGCGCTTCATGTTGCGCACGGCCGCGGCGTACACCCGCTCGGGCAGACGCCGCTTGTGAAAAAAGAGGGTGGAAAACTGGGCCAGTCCTTCCGTGATCCAGACATCGCGATACGATCTCCAGGAGACCTCCCCCCCCCACCACTGGTGCGCCAGTTCGTGGACCAGGCTGTCATAATGGATATCGGTGATCACAACCGGAGACGTGCCGAACCCGAGCCGGAGCGGACTTTTGCGGCGGCTTTCACGGGCTCCGGGCACATTCAGCACGGCCAGGCCCTGGTAACTGACGCCGCCGTACTCATGCCAGCGGCGCAACACCAGGTTGATCAGCGGCGATGTGGGCTCACCGTACGCCTGCAACAGGAAATCGATCGCGGCGCGGATCCGCCCGCTCATGTTTTTTTTGCGCATGACCAGGTCCGCCGCGGCGTACACTTCGACCGGCACCGCGGCCTCGACACGCAGGCGGGAAACGAAATTGCCACACACCAGGCCGATTCCCTTGGCGGCCGGACTTTCAAACCGCAGCCGTCGTTGGCCATCCAGCTCGGATTCTCTTGTCCTGCGCCCGGATACCAGGCAACGGAATCCGACAGGGACGGTCACATCAACACGGGTTCGGTGGAAGTCCGCGACCTCGGAAGCGGGGTAAAAACGGGTATCCCGTTGCCATAAGATGAACCGGTCCCAGTTTCGCCACTGATCCCCGAAAACATCGTCCCTGACAGGCGGCAACGCGTCGCGATTCTCGCTGATCGTTCCGGAATACCGCAGCGTGAACGTATCCCCCGGAGGCCCGCGCAGGTAACGCAATGCGCCTCCGGAATCAAACAACTCCACTCCCTGATCACCGCCTACCGATGCCGCCTGCACACTGATCCGGGGATTCAATAAAAACTGCCGGAATTCATTGGCCTGTTCATAGCGCAACTGCGCCGTGGCGTTCAACCTGCGGGCGTCGGGATCGAGCCCGAGCGACAGGTCCAGGTTTTCCACGCGATCGGGAACATTCTGCAGAATTTTCATACCCGTCTCGCGGTTGTAACTGAGCAGGTACCGGTGAGCGGGCATTTCCACCAGGGTGGTGTCGGGAAGGAACCCGGGGTTGTACTGGTATTGATGGAAACGGGCGTTTTTCTCACCGGCCAGCAGCATCAGGTTGAGCCGGCCGGAAAAACGCGGATACCAGTACTCGTCGAACCCGGGAATGAAAATTCCGAACTGGCGGTTGAAACGCTGCAGCAATTCACGCACGGCAACAGGAAGCCGTCCGGCCTCAAGCGTCCGCTCGTCCAGTCGGGATGAACGGCCCGGAACCACCGCATCCGGGGCCTCGTCGCGCAGAAAAACCAGGCCCGCGAAAGCCTTGTTGAAGCGCGGACTCCGGGAAATCCGTTCCAGGGTGAGTTTTTCCTCGGGATCCTGCGGAGCGACGGCAAACTCCCCGCTGCCGGTGAACAGGAGCAGGCGCGCGAAGGGCTCGGCCGCCAGGGACTGGCCGGAAAACAGGCGCACGGTCGCATCGCCCCGGGCCAGCACCGTGTCGTCGAGGTCAATGACCTTGAATGCGCGGATGTAGTCCATGGGAAAAAGTACCCGCGTCAACCTCATGTCTTTGAAACGCCCTTCCCGGGTCTGGAACGACAGGCGGATCACCTCGGCGTGACGGGGAAACTTGATAAAGCCGGTAACGGACCCGTCCCGGACCGCCTTCTCCAGGCGCAGATCCACGGCGTCTCTGCAGAAACCACTGAGTAGCGTATGGCTGCCGTCAACAAACAATCCGGCCAGGCCGCGAGAATCCCCGGACCGCAGCCGCATCTCCAATTGCAGGATTGGTGGTTCGGACGCGTGCAGCAAGGGGACCGTCAGCCACAGCGCCAGCCACAATCGCAGCCAAAAACGCACACCGAATCCTCTCATGGCGACCTCGTAAAGATGGACGCCCGGCCGTTTGCGGAAGATGACAAAAAAAAACCCCGCCCCCCGGAGGGGGCGGGGCCGAATTATCCACTATGCGTTAGCTAATGGAATCAGAACATGAACTTGACGCCCAGGCGGATTGAGAACGGAGTTCCGCGCAGGCCGTCGCCGTAGAACCACATCTCTTTCTTGAACATGGGGTCCAGAATGGGATTGAAGTCGTTGATATCCCAGGTGTTGTTCACCAGCTGCTCATCGGTCACGGCAACGCTTTCCGAGTTGTAGATCTGGTAGATGCGCATGGCGGTGCGGGTGTTGAAGAGGTTGTCGATGTTGATGTTGAAGTTCAGGGTGTTGTTGCCCATTTTCAGGTTGTACTCGGCATAGAGGTTGGCGAACATCAGGAACGGGGTCCGGCCGAGGTCGCCGCGGTTGAAGGGCAGGTAGCCCTGGGCATCCATGGCGTACTCGGTGGACACGGGGATACCGCTCATGGCGTTGATGATGGTGCCCACGGTCAGGCCGAAATCAAAGGTGTAGGAACCATAGACCTTGAACTGGTGGGTACGGTCGCCGGGCATGGGCCCGTCGATCTTATTGAGTTCCTTGTCGAACGCCAGGTACCACAGGTCGAAGTAGCGTTCCACGTTGGGATCGGTACGGCCGTACTCGTCGCCCGAGGCCAGACCGGAATAGTTGCCTTCCAGCCGGCTCCAGGTGTAGGAGACGCCGCCCATCCAGTTGTCGGAGAAACGCTTGTCCAGGGAGATGTTCACGCCCCAGTAGTCGCGCTTGGCCTTCGGAATGTCGGGAGCGCCCTGGGGGATGATGCCGGCGGCGCGGGACTCGGCCCAGACTTCCTTGATGAAGTCGCCGCCGGGGTTGGTGGTGTAATACATCTCACCTTGAGTGGTGAGCACGCCGATGTCCTCGATGGCCCACAACAGGTGCTTGTTGACCAGGCGCACGGACAGGGCCAGGTTTTCACCCAGTTTCTTTTCCGCGCCCAGCGAAATTTCCTGCTGGCTCATGGGCTTCATGTCGGGGTCGGTGCTGTCAAAGGAAGGAATACGGAAATCGATCACGGTGAACGGATCGCCGTAGTCCCAGCCTTCCTGTCCGATCTTGTCCCACTCGTAGGTGTTCAGCGGGTAGATGGCGCTCTTCCACTTGAAGCCGCCGTAGGAACCGGCGGCCATGGCCAGTTTCATGACATCGTAGTAGATGCCGAAAGATCCGAAGACCTTGAAGCTGGAGTCGCCGTTGACGTCGTAGACGAAACCGATACGGGGAGCCAGTTTCTCGTCAAAGCCCCACTCGATGGGTTTCACATCCACGAAATCGGGGTTGTCGCTGTAGGAGGGGATGTACTCGGATTCGGTGCGCACGCCGAAGTTCAGCGTGAACTTGTTGCTGATGGTCCAGGAATCCTGCAGGTACAGGGCCCAGCGGTTGGCGTAGGCTTTGTAGAAGTCGCCGAACGGGCCGGCGTCGCCGCCGCCGCGCACGCCGTAGTACCCGTAGGTACCGCGGCCGTAATTCACGCCGTAGGCCACGTAGTCGCGGTCCCAGCCGAGGAAAATGATGGGATAGGACACGGACTGGTCGTAATTCTGGCCCTGGCGCACGAACTGCGCGCCCAGTTTCCAGGAGTGCTCACCGGCCAGGTTGACAAAGTAGGTCAGGTCGGCGTTCACGCTGTACTTTTCATCCAGGGCCTTCTGCAGGTCGTAGGGGTAACCCGAGTTGCGCCAGTTGGTGGGCCGCACATAGGCATCCGGAATGCCGGGCATACCGGCGTTGGTGGTGCCGAAGTAACCGCCGGGGGCTTCGGTAGTGAAGCGCCAGCAGGGCTCGAAGGGCCGGATCAACGGATCCTTGGCGTCGCTCATGAAGTAACCGCCGCGCAGGCTGAACATGAAGTTGTTGCCCACGGTCAGGTCCGCGGACGCACTGGCCGACAGGTTGGGATAGGTGGTGCCGTATTCATCGTAGGAAACGGCCGGGTCGGGGTCGCCGAAAGAGGTGCTCAGGTCGCCCTTGTACTTGTAGTAGTTGTTGACCAGTGAAGCGGACAAACGCAGGTTCTTCAGGGGCTGAGAGGTCAGCTTGACCTGGTAGTTCCAGTAGTTTTCCGTTCTCTTCCAGTCACGCACTTCGCCGCCCGGATAGGTGACGGTGCGGGTGTTGTTGTAGAAAATCGGCAGGAAAGAGCCGAAGAACCACAACTTGTCCTTGATGATGTAGCCGCCCAGGGAGAAGCCGGCTTCGATACGGTGATCATCGTTCTTGCCGATGTAATCATCGTAGTCGAAGTACTGGGCCACGTCCGTGGATTCGCGGGAGTAGTCCAGGCGCTGGCTGTAGGCCGCGCGCAGGGGCGCGCCGCTGTAGAAGCCCATGACTTCGCCGTGGAACTCATTGCCGCCCGAACGGGTCACCACGTTGATGACGCCGCCGAGGGAACCGCCGAATTCGGCCTGGTAACCGGAAGCCTTGACCTGTACTTCATCGACGAAGTCAAACGAGGCGCTCTGGCCCCGGGCGCCGTTCACGATGCTGGTGACGTCGGTGCCGTCGATGTAGTACATGTTTTCCAGACCGGACGCGCCGTCGACCGAGGTGCCGCCCAGCATCGGTTCATTGGTGACGCCGGGGATGGCGGTGACCAGTGAGTCGAAATTGCGGCCCTTGGGCAATGACTGGAACACTTCCTTGCTCAGGGTCATGCCCTTGGCAGTGCTCTTGACGTCGATCAGGGGAGCCTCACCGGTAACGGTGATCTTTTCCTCGATGTTGCCGAGCTTCATCTGCACCGGCAGGTCGAGGGTCTGTTCCACCGAGATCTGGACTCCTTCCTGAACCACGGTCTGAAAACCCTCCAGCATGTACTGAATCTTGTACACGCCGGGAACCAGATTGAGCAGACGGTACACACCGTTTTCATCGGTGATGGTTTCCGCCGTACCCACCATTTTGGGACTGGTGGCGGTCACGGCCACGCCGGGCAGTCCGCTTCCCTCTTCATCGGTAACCTTACCGAGAATGCGGGAATTGGATTGCTGCGCGAACATGGAGCCGCTCACCAACGCCAACGTGACAAACAGAATCACGAGCGTTTTCTTAAGCATTGAACCTCCCGTAAAGTGATGATTGGATTTTGGGACGATGTGCTTCTGGGTCAATAGCACAAAGAACTTTTCTCTCAAAAGCAATCCTCCCGATTTTCATCGATGTATAGAAGCAATCGCCGTGCCAAACTCCTGCGCCAACGGGAACACCTTAAAATCCCCTGATCATGCTGTTTGTGTCGCTCCCGCGCCGGCGGCGGACTTCAATCTTTCGGATACGGATTCATGTTTTTGGATAATTCAGAGTTGGGAAGTTGGAGAGTTGNNTTGGAAAGTTGGAGAGTTGGAAAAAGGTGGCAGGAGACTGGAGACAGTACATCTTGCCCATCGCCACTCGCCACTTGCCCCGGGCAAGCAAAAACTTGTAGAAGGCAGGGGATCTCGGGAGAACTCGTAGAAGGTGGAAAGTCGGGGATTTGGGGAGTTGCAATGGTTTTTTTACTTTTCACTTTTACCTTTTCACTTCCGTGTATTCCGTGTGTTCCGTGGTTTGCATTTCCTTCCAGGTTCCTGGGCGACCGGCCGATCGCCCCTACTGCCTCCTGTCTTCCTGTCACCTGATACCTGCCACCTCGATTTTACTTTCGACTTTGAGCTTTCGACTAAGTTTCCCCTTTGCACTCGCCCATTGCCCCTTTTCACTTTCCCCTTTTCGCTTTCCACTTTTCACTTTTCACTTTTCACTTTCAACTCGTAATTCCCCCCCGCAACTCCCTCAACTTCTCTGTTCCAGGGCGGTTCACGAACCGCCCCTACTTTTCACTCTTTGTGCCCGAATGGGTATTCAACTTTTCACTGGTGTCAAGTCCTGTCACCTGTCACCTGNNCCCCCGACATCGCGCCGGGAAAACCCTGAAATTTTCAGTTTTATAAATCCGGAAAATTCAATAAATTGGCAGCCATTCAATAATTTGGTTTTTCGCGTTTGGGTGCGGCGCATTCCGGTCGCGATCGCGATGCGTTTTATCCCCACCGGATGCGGTTTCTCGGCAGTTCCTCTCAATCCGCCCGGTAGATGGAAGCAAAATTGCTATGTAAAAGGCGGAAAAATTACGTCACATTTGCCGCCGTTCGCGGCGGAAATGGACAAAATCCAATTCAACAGGAGGAAATATGTTGAAAAAGTCAATGATCGGAGCCCTCGCCCTGATCTTTGCCGTCTCAATGGCCTACGGCCAGTTGACCCAAGTCGGCATGATCAACGGCGTGGTGACCTCCAGCGACGGCACTCCTCTGCCGGGCGTGACGGTTACCATCAAGTCACCCGCACTGGTATTGCCGGAAATGACCACCATCACTTCCGAGAACGGCCGCTACCGTTTCCCCGGCCTCGCTCCCGGTATTTACGAAGTGCACTTCGCCCTTGAAGGTATGGGTGGAGTGGTGAACCGGGACGTCCGCGTCAGCGTCGGCGTTACCACCACCGTGGACGCCCAGCTGTCCCTGCAGACCATCGAGGAAGAGATCCTGGTTGAAGGCAAGGCGCCCACCGTGGACCGNNGGAAGTTCCGAGCGTGACAACGCCTACAACCTGGACGGCGTCAACCTCGCCGACCCGGCCGTCGGCACCCAGGGCGTGTTCTTCGGCATGGACATCATGGAGGAAATCTCCGTGCAGTCCGGCGG
>DBFQ01000024.1 GCA_002294665.1 Candidatus Aminicenantes bacterium UBA876 | reverse complement strand
TCGAACCCCACGTGCTCATGCGTTTGAACGCAACCAGGGCATATGCAAAAAACATATAAATTAGCGGACACAATTCAGGAAGGCTCCCCCGAATGAGTTCTTTCCGGCACAGGTTTGACAGCAGTATCCCGAAAGCATTACAAATGAGTGTCGGGAAACTCAGTAATGGAGAAAGACCATGCCAATAGCACTTAGAGAGATTTATCAGTTAAAAATCAGTCTGCTGGGATCAAAGCCTCCTATCTGGAGGCGATTTTTGGTTGATAGCACCATTGAGTTGTCAAAGCTTCACGACGTAATCCAGATCATCATGGGATGGACGAATTACCATCTGCATCATTTTGAAGTCGGGGACCGGTTTTATGGTGTTCCCAATCCTGACTTTTTTTCTTCTGAAGAACTTGATGAAAAAAAACACACTCTAAACGAGCTTTTGAAAAAAAAGGGGGATTCAATTGGTTACGAATATGATTTTGGGGATGGCTGGGAGCATCGAATCACTCTAGAGAAAGTGCTACCTTATAATACGGATGCGGTTCTTCCCTTGTGTATAAAAGGGAAAGGCGCATGTCCCCCCGAGGATGTCGGCGGAATATGGGGGTATTACAATTTTCTTGAAGCCTTGAATGACCCGCAACATCCTGAACACGAAACGATCAAAGAATGGTTTGAAGATGATTTTGATCCAGAGGCGTACGACATTAAAAAAGTGAATAAACGGCTATCCAGGTATCACCGGGAAAAATAAGGGGATGCTTTGGATGCCAGGAGGCCGAACTACGTTTACTCAATAATCGGCGGTGTCATGAAAGGCAAACTGATATTGGTCCTGGTGGCCGTGGCTTTTGTCGTGCTGTTTGTGCTGCAGAACGCCACGGTTGTGGAAATTCATTTTCTGTTGTGGAACTTGTCCATGTCGCGGGCGCTGGTGGTCGTGGTGTTCGTCGCCGTGGGAGTGGTCATCGGCTGGCTGTTGCGCAGCAACGTCACATTCAAGAAAATCAACCGTTGAGCCGTCTCCCTTCATTCGACTCGCTTTCAGAATTTCTTCTGGATGGTTTTATTTTGAAGACCCACAATTCGTAAAGTGTAGGTTTTTTGGTTGTTGTTTTCGTTGGACTCATTGTAGTAGTTGGTGGGATCCATCTGGACCAGAATGGGGTAATTGCCTGGTGTAAGGACTCCGGCATCAAACAATTTGACATTTGTGGACATGCCGGTGAAATCGTGCTCCCGATTTAATGCGACATCCACAAAGCTCTTGTCCGGTCTGAAAATCCGGGCGATCACAACATCCTTTTTCGCAAGGCAGGGGCCGCCAATGTTTATAAGGGAGATCATCAATTTCTGACCACTGGAATCCGAGTTAAAGCGCGGGTCTCTTGATATCAGATCCGGCTTGTCGATTGTAAGTCGGAGTGTCGCGGTATTGTTGTTTTCATTGCTTTCCGGTATGAAATTCCGGGGATCCATCTGGCAGGTGATGGTGTAGTTGCCGGGTTTCAGGTCAAAGACCCGGAAAAGATGGATACCGCTGGAATACCACCGGCCGGCCGCCAGTTGATAAGATGTGGTTTTTCTTTCATGGTTCAGGTGCCCCACCCGGACCTGATAGATGATCCACTCTGACGGACCGTCGTAGCGGACATCCCCGTTGCCTTTATTGGACACGGTTAAAAAGACGGTGTACTGTTTCTCGCGGGGCCAGTGGGGTTTCTCAATATACATATATGGGACCAGGTCGGGCAACTCTGCCAGAACCGGCCCGGGATTCACCGGTTTGGGCCGCTGCGGAAGAACCTGCTGTTCCGGTCCTCCCTGGATTGATTGACCCGATGTAAAAATAATCAAGGCGGCCAAAGCAATAATTGAAGATTTGTTCATAATTGGATACTCCCCAAAAGATAATATGAAGGAATGAATTCTCAGATCTCAATTTCGCTGGTGCCAAAATGAAAAAGCCTTGTCACGAGTTCGGAAAGCGCATATCCGGAAGGAAGGCTATGTGATCCTGCCGCTGCTGTTGTTGTTTTTCCTGGCTGCGATTATCGGGGCGATGGGTTCTATTTGTTTTTCATGCCGAACGATACCTCTCGAAAACGGTCAGCACCCTTTCCATCGCTTCTGTCGCGGCCTTGTGGTCCTGTGAAAAATTGATGCGGAACCAGTCTGTGAACCCGGGGCCGAACTCCGTGCCCGGTGTGACCGCAACGCCGGTCAGCCGACGTGTGATCTTGACAAAATCCTGCATGGAAACATCCATGGGAGGAAGCTGGATGAACAGATAGCTGCCGCCTTCGGTGGTGCGGACCTTTACGCCGTCAGTGGACCGGAGGATCCTCAGCAGGTCGTCGCGGATGGCCTGGTGGGCCGCGGTTCGTTTTTCCATCCAGCCATGCGGTTCGTTGAACCAGGTGTCCAGTACCGGCTGGCTGTAGCCTCCCGCCCGCAGAGAAACAATGGCCTGAAGCCGCTCCATGCGGTCGATGATGTGAGGGGATCCGAACGCCGCGCCCAGCCGGAAACCACTGAGGGATTCGGTTTTTGAGGGCCCGAGTATCGTGATCAGGGTATCCGGTTTTTCCTGCTGTGCACAGAGGTGGGTATACGGCCGGTTGTCAAAGATCTGCCGGGCGTACAACTCATCCACGATCAGCGCAACGTCATGGTGTCTGGCCAGGGAAGCGATTGTCCGGATTTCACTTTCGGAGTAGATCGCGCCGGTGGGATTGTTGGGGTTGGAGAAGAGGAACAACTTTACACCAGATTTGAATGCCGCCTCAAGTCCCGCCAGGTCCAGGCCGGCACCCATATCCGTTTCCGGAAAATTCATGCGGACGGGAACGATTTCTCCACCGAAAAACAGCGTGAGTTTGCGGTTGGCGAAGTAATCGGGTTCGACTACGGCCACCTTGTCCCCCTGCCCCACCAGGGCGCCCATGGCCAGAAACAGGGCGCCTTGTGTTCCGGGAGTGATGATCAGCTCGGAATCGGGGTCGATGGCTGTGGCGGCAAAATCCGCGAGCTTCGCGGCCACGTCTTCGCGGGTATGCCGGCCGCCGCGATACTCCGTATAGGCCTGGGGAGCACCCCGTTCAAAGCCTTTCCGGAACGCCTCGAAGGCGCCGGGAGTCGGTTCATGGGCATCGACATCGCCGTGGGAAAAGTCCACCGGTATACCCGGCAGCGGTTCCCCGCGGATATCCAGTTTTTCTTCTTTGCGCCGTGCTTCCTGGCCCGGCGCGTTTTCCACGCCGATTTGCGCGAATTTTTCATTCAGATCAGACATCATGGGTTTCCCTTTTAAGATCCAGTTTTCTCATTATACCAGTAATTTCGTGTTGTCCGAATTTCCAATGCAACGAAAGAAGCAGCGAGACTACGGTCAACTAAAGAAATGCAGGCTGGAACCGTCGCTTCGTCTTTTCCGGAAAGAATGGTATAATAACTTCAATAACCCTTTACGGGAAATCCGGAAAAATCATCAATTATTCAGGAAAGGATTCGTAACCTATGAAATTTAAAGAACTGGGAATTATCGAGCCGCTCTTACGGGCTTTGAATGAGGAAGAATATGTTAAGCCGACTCCTATACAGGCAAAGGCCATTCCATTGATTTTGAACAGAAACGATGTGCTGGGCAGCGCTCAGACGGGGACGGGGAAAACGGCGGCTTTTGCCGTTCCGATTCTGCAGCACCTTTATCTTTCTCGAAACAATAGCAATGGCGGACGTATCGTTAAGTCACTCGTGATCACGCCGACGCGCGAACTGGCAATTCAGATCGGTGAGAGTTTTTCAATTTATGGGAAATTCACGGGGATAAAGAATATTGTTGTTTTCGGCGGTGTTCCCCAGGGAAAACAGACCGATGTTCTCCGGAAAGGCACAGATATCCTTGTCGCGACACCCGGCAGGCTTCTGGACCTGATGGACCAGGGATACATCGAATTAAAGGACATTGAATATTTTGTGCTGGACGAAGCGGATCGGATGCTTGATATGGGATTCATACACGATATCAGAAAGATAATCCGGAAATTACCGGCAAAACGACAATCGTTGTTCTTTTCTGCGACAATGCCGGCCAATATCGTAGAACTTTCAAGGAAAATATTAACAAACCCGCGGAAGATTGATGTCAGCCCGGTCTCTTCCGCTGCTGAGACGGTTTCACACTACCTCTATTATACGAATAAATCAAAAAAGAAAGATCTCCTCTTCCATATACTGAAGGATCAAAAAATCGACCAGGTGTTGTTGTTCTCCAGAACCAAACACGGCGCCGACAGGATCACCCGGAATTTAAAAAGAGAAAAGATAAGAACCGCTGCCATTCATGGTGATAAGGCTCAGAATCAGAGACAAAAAGTTCTTTCACAATTTAAGGCCGGAGAGATCAGAGTACTGGTGGCAACCGATATTGCCGCCAGGGGGATAGATATTGATAAATTGAAATATGTGATCAATTATGACATTCCAAATATTGCGGAAACGTATGTTCACCGGATCGGGAGATCGGGGAGAGCAGGCGAAAACGGCAATGCCGTTTCTCTTTGCGAGCCGGAAGAAAATGTGTTTATCAAAGATATTGAAAAATTGATCAAGCAGAAAATTACGGTAATAAGCGACAATCCTTTTCCCCAGACCGATAATCCGAGAACTATTGAGGAGAACCGGGAATGGGAGAAAGAGAAACAAAGAAGGAAGCAGGAGTTTTTCGCAGCAAAGCAAAACAGAGAAAGCAATAATACTCGATCAAAGTCCTGTAGAAAAAATACCAGCAGAGTCATTCAATAATACATTCATCCCGCCTTATGCTTTAAATCCACAGGGATGATTCTTGACAGTCTGGGAAAGACTGCAGCCAGGTCTTGCATGATGGCTACCGGTGGGGATGGCGGATTGGTCTGATGGATATTCGCCCGCTTATTCCGCCTGAAAGATAAGTATTCCGGTTTTTGAGTTTCTTGCGAAACATGTAAACGCAAAAGGACGGGGATCCAAAGCCCGGGAATGAGGCCCACGGTTCTCCGGGAAGATGCTTTGTCGGCTTTATCAGCGCGCACAAACTTTTAGGGAATTATACGGCCATAATACAAGACCCCTTATTGCTTCTTGTCTGCAGTTGCGGGCATTGCGGGCTCCCTGATTTTTTGTTGAAAGTGGCCGTGAGATTTTTTCACAGAAAGACTATTCATTAGTGATCGCTTTTTGGGGAGGAATTTGCCATGAACAAGGTTTCTTTACTTACAGTATTGCTGTTATTGGCTATGGGATCTCTTTTCGCAGGCACACTGACGGTCGTCAAGCCCAACGGGGGAGAGTCGCTGCCCCTGGGGCGCCCGAACTGCCAGATCCAGTGGACTGTCGTCGATGTGACACAGAACGTGCGCGTCAACCTGGTCAGGGACGGCGCAGTGGTAGGTACTATCGCCGCCAGCCTGCCTCCGGGAAGTTCGCCGTTTTTGTGGACGGCGGGGAAACTGGCCGATGGCACCATGGCATCGCCCGGCTGCGGCTACCAGGTGCGTGTCCGCGCCATCGGCAGCAGTGAAGTCGATGAGAGTGACGCCATATTCTCGCTGGTCACGCCGACGCCGCCCCCTCCACCTCCCCCGCCGCCCGTCCGCGCCCTCACCGTCGTGTCGCCCAATGGCGGCGAATCCTGGGCGCGCGGCTCGGGAAAAACGATCAGTTGGAGCGCGGCCAACCTGAGCGGCAAGGTGCAGCTGCAACTGTACCGCCACCCCTGCTGCTTCCTCGGCGTGATCGCCGAAAACCTGCCGGCCAGCGGGACGTATTCATGGAAGGTCGGGGAGTACCCGGGTAACACCGCCCCCTACGGAGAATACAACATCCGCGTCTCGTACATGGCCGATCCCGGGATCGCCGACATGAGCGATGCACCGTTTGCCATCCGCAGGCTCAGGGAGGCCGCGAGGGCTCATTCAACCAGGCTGAGATTCAAGCCCGACCTGGTCGCCTGCTCCGAGAAACGGGTGGACACTCCAGTAAACGTGCCGGAAACGTTCCATGTCTACGTGAGAAACATCGGCCGGGCAACGGCCGAGGGGCCGTTCAAGGTCAGGATCATTCTGGCCACGCAGGAAACAAGGGTTATCACAGTCCAGGCTGACCTGGCACCCGGCGAGACGCGCTGGGTGAGTGATTATCCGGTGCAAGTCCCCGTCGTCGTCGGCCTTGCTTTCGCCGTCAAGGTCGATGCCGACGATGAAGTCGAGGAATCCGAAGAGGGCAACAATATCTTCAACGGCTGGTTGCAAGTCGGGATCGACAAGCCGGTGGCTTTCCCCCTCGAGTGCAGCGACGGCGCCCTGATGCCGCCTGCCGAGTAGAAGCCGGGCCGGCCATGAAGAAGGAGGGAAGCCCTTCGGTGCGGTAAAGGTCCAGGATGTGGCGGATCAGGAAGGCCGTCTCATCGTTTTCCGTCAATTTCCTTGAAATTTTTGAGCCCAGGCCCTACAATCGGGTTACAGAGAAATTGACTTTCCTGTCTGCAAATCATTCGGTGAGATAGAATCATCAGATACATGATCGAAGCACTACCCGTAACCCTGACCCTTGAAGACGGGACACGTTTCACCGGAAAATCCTTCGGAAGCGCAACGCCTTCTGCCGGTGAGGTTGTCTTCAATACTGCCATGACAGGCTATCCGGAAAGCCTTACTGACCCATCCTACAGGGGACAGATACTCTGTCTGACCTATCCCCTGATCGGCAACTATGGCGCGCCGGGTGACGAAATGAGCGATGACCTGCTACGCTTTCGGGAATCCTCTTCCATCCATATTTCAGGGCTTATTGTTTCTGATTACTCCATGAGGTACAGCCACTGGAACGCCAGTCAGTCGTTGC
>DBFQ01000004.1 GCA_002294665.1 Candidatus Aminicenantes bacterium UBA876 | reverse complement strand
CGATTTGGGCAACAGCCCGTTGAGACCTGACCCCGATGCTTCCCAGCCGCCCGATAAAATACTAAACTCATTATACAGCTTTTGCAACAGTCAAGATGTTTCCGCCCGGGGCATGAGCCATATGGGACGGACTTAGAGCCATTTACCACTGCACTGTCTCAGCAGATGGACATGTCACGGCACCGTACGATTTCTGGGGCAACGCACGTTTGCCAGGGCTCAACCGGCTCTATGCCGGACCCGGGCTTGATCCTGATGGGTGTCTGGTGCGGAGCATTAAGGCTCCGTAAACCGTAATCCGAAGTCGCCGAGTGCGGAACGCTGACTATTGCGTTCCAAGGACCGCCTAGAAAAAATTCAATGAACTTCTCTACCCGCTTGACACGCACCTTCTAATGGGCGTCCCCCTTCCTTTTCGGCATCCGGTGCATGGCATTGTTAGGCAAACCATCACGGCTACTAGTCATCATCGAACTCTTTTGGTCTCCATCCAGAAAGATACTTGTCCGCCAGCTCAAGCAAATCACCTATGTCCTCAGGTGGAGAAGCTTTCAACACTTCGATCTGCTCTCGCAGTTTATCCTCACCGCCGTAAACCTCGGTCAATACATCCCATGCGAGTCGTGGCTTCCGACGAACAGCACGACTGCCCATTGATTGACTTCTTACTTCACTCCTCGCACTTTTTAGTAGCGCGTATGTCACTTGAGGCGAATCGGGCACTATCAGCTCCGGCTCATCAGGGCCGGCTTCCCTTTTAGTTAGCAAAAGCGTTCTAAGTAGGTCTGTTTCTCTTGCCAGATCTTCAGGACTAGCATTCCTAACCTCCGAGCGCAATTCAGCTTCAAATCTCTCCGCAGCCGACTCAGAAACTAGCTTGTGGCCGGCTCCTTCCCGATATCCAACGATAGTAACTAGTCGCTGCTTCGAAGACAGAGGCTTAACCTCAGGCAATATTTCTTTTACTGCTTCTTCGATGGCTTCAGGCTCCTTCAGCGCACGGACCAGACGGTATACGACCCTTCCAACAGTAAGCCCTGTGTCTAGATCAAACATTCCACGCTGTCGATCCGGAAGCTTGGGAAGGATATTAAGTAGTACTACCGTCCCAGGAATTACATGCTCTGTACCGAACTCATCCTCGTATGCTTCAAGTGACGAGATCACATCCTGTACTCGTTCTATTGGCAGCGACTCGAGATAGCTCGCGAATGCGGCTTTGTCAGTTATTGTTGTCCATGCGCTCTCTGCATCCGAAAAGGCCTGTAGCTGTTTTCCGATGAAACGCTCTAAGTAGTAGCGGAGAACATCCTCATGGGCTACACGCCTTTCACGCAGCCACCTGTTCTTCCAATCTCCTCCATAGTGCATCCCTCCTAAGTGTCGCTCGCCACCAGGAAATAATCGGCGAATCAAATTCCGAACACACTCCCTTTGATCACCACCAGCCTCCACCAAGCTCTCGACCTGTTCCTTTAATTGCGGCGGCTCATCACGGGCTCCGAAACCATTCTCTGTTGTCGTAAGGCCATCCACCGTCAGACGCAATCTGTGGAATACGTCGGGAAGGAACACACGAATCGCTTCTAATGCCAATACATCAACCAATGCGACCCGCCCTTCTAAATCCCGAACCGTTCCATGAATAGAAGCGGCATAACGTCGAACATCCCTCATGTTTCTTATGAGGGGCCGAATGACCTCCATAAACACATCAGGCCAAAGTTCAGAATCGAAGTGACCTGGATTTTTTACGTCGTTGAGCGCGCCATCGATTGCCTTGAAGATTTGTGAATTTAAGACGTGGTCAGGGACTGCAGGGAGATCGACTCCTATTTGCAATATCTTCTCAAGATAGTCACGCCCAGGAATTCCCTGTTCACCCAAGGCTTGCTCTACGCGGTAGCGATCGAAAGCTAATAAATAAATGATGTTCGGAAAGTTTGCAGTCAGTCTCACTAGTTTGAATATGTCCCGTATTTCTTGCGTAGACAGTCGGTCGATATCATCCAAAACAACAACTATCGGATCATTTAACTTCTTGAGAGCGTCTCGAACTCTAGATTGGCTCGCTTTCACGCCCTCTTTTTTACGCTGAAGAGACTTAGCAAGAATATCAGTCACCACTCGCCCTCGTTCGATCCATGGTCCTACGAGCGGCAACCATCCAAGACCTGAGAAGGTTTCTCCATACTCCTCGATTCGTTCGCCGATTTCAGCCATTCCGGGATGAATTTTCAGCTGCGCAGATAGTTCTATAAAAAACGACTGCACAAGTTGATCTGCGCCGCTAAACATCCACGGATTGAACTCAAGTACGGTTACACCTGATTTTTCAAGTAGGCCTTGAGCTAGATTGACAAATGAAGTCTTTCCTGACCCCCACGCCCCCAAGACACCAACCACTACCCCTTCACTTGCGTCTAGGGATAAAATTTGCTTGGCAAATGAAGAAGCAGGCTTAAGGCGTCCAAGAGCATCATCTTCCGGTTTTGTGATCGGATTGTCTGCACTAAGACAAACCATTTCCTGATCAAATTGGGATGGGGGTGACGGCACCTTTTCGACGTTCACACTGTCGGCATTCTTTCGCTTAAATAGACTACGAATACAGTTCATGGGTAACTCGGTTGCCTAACGTTGCCTTCACCGGTGGCAATGTAGCACAGCGGAATTGCCATCCGAGTGAAAGGCATGGTTACATGGTCCTATCTAATTTTTTGTAGAAGATGCTTAACAACCTCATCAGCAAAATGAAATACTGGTATCACATGATGCTCATCCATAAACGGCTTTGCTTGGGTTTGGATCATGGGGCTATTTTCCGCCTCAATATCAACCTCCTCAACTTGGCCAGTCTTCACATTAAGCCGTTTTACTTTCTGTGCCACCACGTTTTTAGTAATCTTTTTAATATTGAAATGATTGTAAGGGTTACGGATTGTCGTTCTAAATGAGTGGAGCCTGTTAGCCAATCTTGAATCCAACAAACCAGCCCTTTTTGCACGGTTGATGGCTGGCGAAAGTTCCATTTCCTCAAATTCATCCCATTTATCAGGCCCAGCACCGCTATGTCCGCCGGACTCCTTGATATGTGTTGCATATTTAATTGCGTATTCGATTAAAATTGAGGACATCGTGATAGCGGCACCATTTAATCCGAAAAATATACATTCTCTTATTTCTTGATACAGCGCTTGGATAGATGGTGGCAAACCTTCAGGAAGCGTCGGCAGCCGAGGGGCATTTTCTTTGGCTTTTATTCTTCGTTGTTCAAACAATTCATCTATTGTTGGAGAGGGAACAACATCAAATGGAATCCCTTGGTTTTTTAACTCTTCAAGCGTTTCTGGATTGACAATTATTCTGTCAGAGCCTTTAGCAAGTTCCTCCATTATTTTTTCGATATCATTCTTCATGATTTGCGAACGCCTGTATTTTTAAATTGCCATGTAACGCTCCGGTTCAGCGGCGGGCCGCGCAGCGGACCGTCCGCTGCAACCGGTTGTTAGACGTTCAGCCTTCCAGTTCATCGATGACCTTCCGGAGTTCCACAACCTCAAGCGGGCACTCGGGCCAGTTGTGCTCCCAGCACACGATGAGATCGCATCCGGCGGGATCGTGCCCGTGATCTCTGAACGTGCGCGATCGGAACTCGAACTCGATTCGCACACGCTGCCAGCGCTCGTTCCGCCGATCGATGCACCGTTTCGCTTCACAGTCGGGGAAGGAGGCATGCACGGCTTCGACGATGAAGCCGAGTTCGTAGCTGACCATGCCAAAGAGGAAGACAACGCCCTGCTCATTAATGGGGGCGTGGCGTAGGCCGCGAAAGTCGATGGGCGGGCCGTACTGTGGACCGTCCACCTTCGCCCACGAGCCAGTTGAGATCGGCGGGTCGGAGCTATCAACGGTGGCGTCCAGCGGGGGCGGTGGCACTTCATGCCTGGACTGGGCACGGAGTTCAGTCAGCAACGGCGAGTCGGGCTGATTCTCCTCGAGCCACACCCGGTACTGCTTCAAAGTGCCCTGCAGGCCACCGAATCGCCGACGGACGACATCAGCGGAGATGCGTGCGTTGTGACCGAACAGGGTCCATGTCGGGATGCGGCCGAGCTTCGTAGCCACCCGGTGGAATTCTTCGAGCAGGTCATCGTCCGCGAGAGGCTGATTGTCCTTGGGGTGCCTGTCGATTCCAGCGAGGCGCTTCAGTTCGGACCAGCCACCTTCGGGGAAGAGGCGATAGATGTGGTACTGGCTGATGCCTGTGATCCGCTCGAAGTCCGGGCGCGACAGCGGGCCCTGAGCGCCGGCATCAGCGCTCTTGGCTGCCTCCACCAAGTCATCTCGCGTCAGCTCTGCCATGCCTCTCCGATACGTCTAACATATTTATTAACAAACTGTTTCATTTGGTTTGATTTTATCTCATCCGCAAACGAATTTTACACCAATTTCATGGAATTTTGAACTTTTGTGCAGTATAATTCTTTCTATTGCATTGATATCATCATGTTCGTGTAATAGGTGTTTTAATTATGATGGAACCGTTTGAGTCCTGGCTGGCAAAAACAAAACATGTGCCGCCAAAGAGTATTCCCTGGTTCCGACGTTGGGTTGAAACGCGCATCAGTGAATTCTCCCTTGTGACCGGTGATCCAATTCCGCGGTCTGCCGGTATGGCATTTCTAAAGAGCCTGAATAACCGCCACGACGATTGGCAGGTGCTGCAAGCGGAACAGGCATTGAAGCTTTACAACTATTATCTTTCCAGGGAACGGCATTCTTCGATTGGTTCCCAACAGAAGGATTCCCTCAATCTTGAGGCGATTCTGAAACGAACACGCGGAATACTCAGGCTGAAGCACCGTTCCCTCAGCACGGAACGTACCTACCTGTCATGGCTGCGGCGGTTTGCATACTTCACACAGAAAAACCGTCCGGAGGCGTGGACCGCTGAGGATGTTTCGTCATTTCTGACGCATCTGGCGGTGGATCGCAAGGTATCTGCATCAACACAAAATCAGGCGTTGAACGCACTGGTTTTTGTCTTCCGTTTCGTATTGGAGATCAATCTGGATGACCAACTAAAGACAGTGCGTGCCGCGACCAGTCGCCGGCTGCCGGTTGTACTGACATCCGAAGAAGTCGCGTCCATATTTGATCATATGACCGGCACTCACCGTTTACTGGCCAGATTGATTAATGGTTCGGGTCTGCGTTTGATGGAAGCGCTGCGGCTCCGTGTTCAGGACGTGGATCTTCAAAAAGGTGTTCTGGTGATCCGTAGCGGGAAAGGTAACAAGGACCGTTCAACCGTATTACCCCAGACAATCATATCTGATTTGAAGGAGCATCTTCCCCATTCGAAGCGGCTGCACGAAGAGGACAGGAAAATGGAGCTACCCGGTGTTGAACTGCCGCTTTCATTGAGTAGAAAATATCCAAACGCCGGAACTGAATGGCGATGGTTCTGGCTTTTCCCATCAAGAAGCATTTCGGTTGATCCGAGATCGGACACTGTTCGGCGACATCACATTCACCCCACCCCATTTCAACGGGCATTCAAGAAGGCGGTTCGTCAGGCTGACATCCCAAAACACGCGACCGTCCACTCACTCCGTCATAGTTTCGCCACGCACCTGCTGGAGAAGGGAACGGACATCCGGACCATTCAAAAACTACTGGGGCATAAGAACCTAGACACCACCATGATTTACACCCACGTGACGAATCTGAATATGTTGGGCATAACCAGCCCGCTGGATCACCTGTACAAAGGGATTGGTTCTTGACAATTTGACAATTTTAGCTTCATCCGCCCTCTTTGTCGCTTACCCAATCTGGAGATGACGGGTTATTGCTCTGGCTTGGTTAGTTCTACCAGGGAGGCTGCGCCGTCGATGGCGTATTCGGCGTGAAATTCCTTGTCACTCAGGGCGCGCAGTTTCTTGTTGTGGGTCAGGACCACGAACGTCCCGTCCACCAGGGGTGCTGATTTTTCGCTTCTCTGTAAAATCAGTGTGCCGTCTTCCCGGGCATAAATGAATTGATACAGGATGGATTCTTCATTGAAGTGGTAGATGATTCTATTCAACACTTCAATAGGCAGTTTGGAATCGACTTTCCAGGCCAGGAATGTCATCTTCGCGTGCACGGCATACAGGTCCGGAGCGCTCATGCTTCCCCTTTTCACATCGGTAACATTATCGCATTTCCCAAAAAAGCAAAAAACACCCCGTCCGTGGGGAAACAATGGAGACGGATGGGGGAGTGTATCCTCTCTTCGGTATTCTTTATTCCGGCATTTCTGCATTTTTCCCTTTCCGTATGTTCCGTGTGTTATGTGGTTGGAATGTTTTTCCAGTTCAAGGGCGGTCTGTCGGTTCCCCTTTTATATGGTTATGCTCTTTTGATGGGTGTATGCGATACGCCCCTACGGTCAGGATTGGGTGTCAGGGATTTGGAAATGATGTTTTCTTGATTTTTATTCAGGCGTTCGGTTGGGGGGATTCCTCTCCAACTCTCCAACTTTTCAACTTTTCAACTTTCTCACGAGAAAAAGGTTAATCTGAATTCGGTGCCTTTTTCGAGTGAATCTTCCAATCGAATATCTCCATCCAGGGCGTTCATGACCTTGCGAACCAGGGCCAGGCCCATGCCCGTGCCCTTTTCCTTGGTGGTAAAAAAAGGCAGCCAGATTTTTTCGCGCTGGTCTTCGGGAATACCGCTGCCGTTGTCGCGCAAACACAGTTCCAGGGGGTCTTCACCTGCCGGGGCCAGTTCCATGCGCGTGGCGCCGGCTTCAACCGCGTTGCGCGCCAGGTTGGAACAGAGCACCCGCACCAGGTCGGGATCACCCTGGACAATCACGCCGTCCGCGGGGGCATCCAGCTTTAGTCCGGCTTCGCGGCATTCCGTTTCCAGGATCGCTTTCAGGTCAACCGGAACCCGTTCCCCGGGGGACAGGGGCTTGGCGAAATTGAGGAAATTGTCCAGCATGCCGGTCAGGTAGGTGATCTCGCGGTTGATGCGCTCGACCCGTTCCTTGTCGGCTTTCAGACTCTTGGTGTAACCGTACACCGCGCCCAGTGAGTTGCGCATCTCGTGGGTCAGGTAGGCGGCCATCTCCCCCAGCATGGCGAATCCCCCGTGGCGGCGGCGGATTTCGGCGCGGCGCCGCTCGCGGGTGATCTCCCGCACCACCACGAGCCGGGCCTGGCCGATGGGGGAAACATCAACACGGAAATCACGGCCGCCGGAAGACATGACCAGGGATTGTTCAGCGGGAGAATCAACCGCAACGGCCGCGGCCACCTCGGGAAGGTGGTCCAGCGCCACCGCGGCCTGATGGTGCAGAGCCGAGGCGGCGCTGCGCCCGAAAAGCTTTTCCGCCTGATGATTAAAGATCTCCACCTGATTGCGGGCATTGAGCAGCACGATGGCAGCGTTGATGTGGCGGATGATGCTGCGGTTCAACTCCTGCTGGCGCGACACCGCCTGCTGTTGCTCCTCTACGGCGGTACGCAGGCTGGTCTCGCTGCTCTCCAGCCGGGACAGGTAGTTGCTGATGGGGTCGATGGGCGCAGGCTGCTCTTTGCCCCGGTCCGCGCGGAAACGGTAGACCAGGTAGAATCCCGTAATCAAGAGGAAAAACACGGTCAGGATGATCAGCACCGTAAACAGGCGCGATACCCGGCGCAACGCCTCCAGGGCCGGTGTACGGGCGTGGCGCACAAACAGCAGGGCATGACCGTCTTCCAGCGGGCGCACCAGTTGCAGCGTGCCGCTTTCCGGATCGTATACGGACTCGCGCCCGGCCGCCTTCACCCGTTTCACAATGGGGAAAAAAGCGCTTTCAGCGGTTTGGGCCGGGGCCTCCGCCAGACCGCTCTTCATCATAACGTCCGCCACGGATTCGGCTACATCGATGTATGAACGGGCCTCACGCTCCTGCATGCTCTGAAACAGGGAGGACAGGTTGGCGAACACGAAGATCAACAGAATTTCAACCACCAGCAACAGGATGGTCGTACTCTTGTTCATGGATCCCCTTCACTCCACGGCAAACCAGGAGCGGATTGCGGCCAGGATCTGTTCCGCCCAGAACAGGGAAAAAAACGCCCCCAACGAGAGAAACGGCCCGAAAGGCAGGGCCAGTTTCAGGGTTTTGCCGCGGAACAGGATCATGAATCCGCCCACGAGCAACCCGAAAAAAGATGCCAGCAGCAATGCCACCACCAGCCCTTCCAGGCCGAGAAAAGCCCCCAGCATGAGCATGAGCTTGACATCACCGAAACCGAGTCCTTCCATGCCGCGCACCTTGACGTAGAAAAAATAGATGCCGGCAAAGAGCGCGGCCGCGCCAAAGGCGGTGGCCACACCGTTCCAGGGTGACGCAAAGCCGGGATGAAAAAAGGCGTATACCAGGAATACGACGGCCCCGCCCAGGGTCAGCTCATCGGGCAGGATCATGTGCTCCAGGTCGATCAACGCCAGAACCAGCAGGATCGAAAGAAAGACGGCGCAGAACAAAGCATGTACCGGCTGGCTGTGGAAACGGGACCAGCACAGCCAGAACATCCCGGCGGTGGCGATTTCCACCAGCGGATAGCGGCAGGAAATCGGTGCGCGGCAGTACGCACAGCGCCCCCGCAAAACCAGAAAACTGACAACCGGGATATTGTGAAACCAGCGCAGCGGCTTGTTGCAGGAGGGGCAGCGTGAACGCGGATAAGCCAGGTTTTCCCCCCGCGGCAGGCGGTAAATCACCACGTTGAAAAAACTGCCCACGCTCAGTCCGGCTACAATCAGTACGATGATTTCCATTTGTAATTCCGCCTGGCCCGGATGGTTCCGCTTTCCCGCTGATAGCGGTATTCCCGGCCCTGGTAATCACGGGGAATCTCCCGCAGGAGGCCCCGCAGGCGCAATTCCTCCAGATCCGCGGGGGTACGGCCGAAACGGCGGCGATACTCGCGGACCGCCTTTTCCACCTGTTGCCGGTCACGCTCAAAATCGATCTGGTAAAGGTGATGAAATGCGGAGTCTCTGGCCAGCTGATCTTTCGCCGTGCGCTCGAATTCTTTCCAGAGCTGAAAAGCGTAATCCAGGTTGTCCTGCATGTACACCATGTGCGCCCATTTGCGCCGGATCAGCGGCGGGGCGTTGGGGCGCTCGGAGGCCTGTCTGAATAATTTCTCGGCCAGCTCCAGGTCCTTGAGGTCCCGATAGGCATAGAATCCGGCATCGTATTCGAATATCCACTCTTCCGGGTTGTTGCGCGCGCCCTTTTCCAACAGGCGGATGGCCATGCGATACCGCCCCCCTTCCAGGCCCATGATCCAGGAACCGACCAGGTACGGCGCCTTGAAGCGCGGGTTCAGGTCGGTGATCACGTTAAAGATGTTTTCCACATAGTCGAAGCGGTTGGTCAGGTGGGTGGCGGAGTAAAACTGGATGGCCCAGATAAACAGGACATCGGCCACCAGGTTGCGGTATCCGAAAGAGAGCACCTTCAGGGTATTCCCGTCCGGCAGGGCCAGAAAAGCTTCCCGATCGGCGAAGTACTCGACCCGGGTGTCGTAATGAAACTGCAGCGCGCCGGCGGTCAATGTCAACGCCACAAACAGGGCCAGTCCTTTTGCCTGCATCGCTAGTTGAACTCCCGGCGGCGGAAAATCACCACGGCCAAGGTCAGCAGCGCGGCCACGTAGACGATGCCGTAGGCCGCCGCCGCCAGCAGCCGGTCGGGGGCAAGGGGCATCTGCATCACGATCTCGTTCTTGACATTGAACTTGTCCAGGTTGGGAAGCAGGTAGTACAACGCCGTGGCCACGTAGCGGGAAAAAGGTTCGTGCAGACGCGTCTTGAATTCCTGGAACGTCCACAACACCTGGCCAACCAGGTAAAGGACAACGGTAAAGATGGAAGACAGGATGGGGGTTGAAAACGACGAAAAAACCAGGCTCAGCGAGGTGATGATCAGCAGTTCAATGTAGAGCAGGGCGAAAAAGATCAGGCAGCGGGGTGCGAAAGACCCGGTAGTGATAAACAAAAACAGAAAAAACAACACCGCCATGCCGGCCAGTGCCGCCAGCAACGTCAGCGCCAGGCCCGCGAATTTTCCCAGCACGAATTGTGTACGCGTGATGGGCTTGCTGAGGATGTTGTAGATGGTTTTTTTCTCAATTTCCTTGTACACCAGGTTGATGCCGGTGAAAATCGCCACCAGCACGCTGAAGAAATGAATCGACGCCAGCCCCACATCCATCAGCACTTTTTCCTGGTCTCCCACGCTCAACATGCTGACAAAACGCGAACTGAAAACAAAAAAAACGCCGAAAAACAGCAACAGATAAAAGACTTTATGGCGCACCGCTTCGCGAAACGTGTTGCGCGCGATGGACAGGACCTTCATTTGCCCACCTCGTGCATGAAAATATCCTCGAGGGTCAGCTTGACCGGGACCAGCGCTTCCACGCGCCCCCCCATCGACTGGATCTCGCGGATCTTGCCGTTGATCTCTTCGAGGGTTTGCGCACGCAGGATAAAATGGCTGTCACGACGTTCCGTACCCGGAGCGATGCGCGCGGCAGCGGTTTCATCCACGCCCGCATACACCAGTTCGTAATGACGAACCGTTGCTGATATCAGGTCATCGAGGTGGCCTTCGCGGACAATGCGTCCATTGATGATGATCGCCACCCGGTCCACCATCAATTCCATGTCCTGAAGGATGTGGGAAGAAAAAAAGATGGTGCGTCCCGAGTCTTTCAGCGACAATACCAGGTCGCGCAACTCTTTGCGGCCCACGGGGTCCAGACCGGAAAAGGGTTCGTCCAGGATCAGGATCTCGGGATCCCCGACCAGCGCCTGGGCCAGTCCGGTGCGCTGCAGCATACCCTTGGAACACTTGCGCAGGCGGGTCTCTTCACGTCCCCACAACCCCACCAGGCGGATCACTTCATCCACGCGGCGCCTGCGTTCCGCCGGCGCCATCCCGAACAGGCGTCCGCTCAGGTTCAGCAGTTCCCGAATGGTCAGGTAATCGTAGAAATAGGGGTTTTCCGGCAGGAAGCCGAGGTGCCTGCGGCATTCCAACGTGTCGGCATCCCTGCCCAGCAGCCGGATTTGACCGCCATCCGGACGCAACAGCCCCACCATGCACTTGATGGTCGTGGTTTTTCCCGCGCCGTTCGGTCCCAGGAATCCGTACACCATCCCCGGTTCCACGGACAGGTCGATACCCCGCAACACGGGGATGCGCCGGGTGCCGAAAGTCGACGGATACGATTTCTCGAGTTCCTTTATCTCGATGGCCGCCATCATCAGAACCGGATCAGGACAAACCTCAACACAAATACAATGGTAACCAGAACCATGATCCAATTCAAGTCGCGCCAGCGCCCGGCCAGCAGTTTGATGGCCGTATACGATACAAACCCCAGGGCCAGCCCATCCGCGATACTGTAGGTCAGCGGCATTCCCACCAGGGTGAGCGCCGCGGGGATGGCCTCGGAATGATCGTCCCACTTCACATGAACCATCTCGCGGAGCATCAGTACCGCCACCACGATCAGTACCGGCGCGGTTACGGGGTACAGGAAGAGGCCGTCAGCAGCCGAAAAAGCGACCCCGCCGCCCACCATGGCCACAAGGGGCGAGAAAAAAATCGCCAGCAGGAAAAGCAGGCCCGCCACAACGGCGGAAAGTCCGGTACGGCTGCCCTCTTCGACACCGGACGCACTCTCGATGTAGGATGAAACCGTTGATGTACCCAACGCCGCGCCTGCCACGGTGCCCACCGCGTCGGCCATCAGCGCCCGTGAAGCCCGCGGCAGCTGATTGTTCTCGAGCAAACCGGCCCGCGAAGAAACCCCGATCAAGGTCCCGATCGTGTCAAAGAAATCCATGATGAAAAACACGATCACCACGGGAATGACCTGGAAGGTGAACAGGCCTTTAAAAGAAAGCTTGAGAAACGTGGGCGCGATCGATGGCGGCGCCGCCACCAGGCCCTTCCATTGCACCACGCCCATGAGGATGCCCACCAGTGTCGTGGCCAGGATGCCCCACAAGATGGCGCCTTTCACGCGGCGAACCAGCAACAGCGAAACAAGCAGCAGCCCGACCAGCGCCAACTGGGTGGCGGGCAGAGAAAAATCCCCCAGTTTCAACGCCCCGGAAGCGTACTCAAAGCGCTGCAGTCCGGCCGCCAGGTCGCCTTCCGCGGCGGTCAGCGGCATCAGGCCGCTGTTGTTGCGCACGATGATGCCCGCGTCCACCAGGCCGATAAAACCGATCAGAAGCCCGATTCCGGCGGCGATGGCGTGCTTGAGTGAAGCGGGAACGGCGTTGATGAACTTTTCACGCACGCGCAACAGGGTCAGCACCACAAACAGCACCCCGGAGATAAACACCATGCCCAGTGCCTGTTGCCAGGGAATGCCCAGCATCAGCACCACCGTGAAGGTGAAAAAAAAGTTCTCTCCCATTCCGGGGGCCAGGGCCACGGGGTAGTTGGCCAGCACGCCCATGAGGATGGAAGCCAGGGCCGCCGAGAGGCAGGTGGCCATCATGACGGCCCCGAAATCCATGCCCGCCTGGGAAAGAATGGCGGGCTGAACGAACACGATATAGGACATGGTAAGAAAGGTCACCACCCCGCCGGAAATCTCCCTGCGCAGGGTGGAACCGTTCTCTTCAATACGGAAAAAGCGTTGCAGCCATGCCGTCATGGGTTCTATTTCTCCTCGGACCTGATCCGGGCCTGCGCCGCGGCCAGGCGGGCGATGGGTACGCGGTAAGGCGAGCAGGAAACGTAATTCATCCCCACCTGATAGCAGAACTCGACCGAACCCGGCTCACCGCCGTGTTCACCGCAGATGCCCACTTTCAAGTCCGGGCGGGCGCGGCGGCCCTTCTCGATTCCCATCTTGACGAGTTCTCCCACGCCCTCCCGGTCCAACACCTGGAAGGGATCCTGCGGCAGGATACCTTTCCCCACGTACTCCGGCAGAAACACGCCGGCGTCGTCGCGCGAGTAACCGAAAGTCATCTGGGTCAGGTCATTGGTACCGAAAGAAAAGAATTCCGCCGTTTCCGCGATGCGGTCCGCCACGACGCAGGCGCGGGGAATTTCAATCATGGTACCGATCTTATACTCGACGCGATGGTTTTCCTGGGCGAACACCTCGGCAATTTTTTTCTCGATAACGGGTTTGAGGAACTCGTATTCCTGGTAAGTGCCGGTCAGGGGGATCATGATCTCCGGCAACACCTTGACGCCTTCACGATCGACGGTTACGGCGGCGCGAATAATGGCTTCGGCCTGCATCTCGGCGATTTCCGGAAAAGTAATGGCCAGGCGGCAGCCGCGATGTCCCAGCATGGGGTTGAATTCCTTCAGGCTCTCGGTTTTGCGCTTCAAGACCTGGAAATCGACATTCATGATTCCAGCCAGTTCCCGCAGCTCTTCGTCGGTGTGGGGCAGGAATTCATGCAGGGGTGGATCCAGCAGGCGGATGGTGACGGGGAACCCGTCCATGGCTTTAAAAATCCCCACGAAGTCCTCTTCCTGCATCGGCAGGATTTTGGCCAGCGCCCTGCGGCGGCCGGCGGTATCCTCGGCCAGGATCATTTCACGCACGGCGTCGATGCGGTCGCCTTCAAAAAACATGTGTTCGGTTCGGCAGAGCCCGATGCCTTCGGCACCGAACGCACGCGCCTGGCGACTGTCTTTGGGGGTGTCGGCGTTGGTACGTACGCCCATGGTACGTTCCTTGTCCACGAGGCGCATGAAATCCTCGAAAGCGCCGGAAATTTCCGGCTGGATCAGGGGCAGGGGGCCGGGAATCACTTCGCCCGTGCTGCCGTTGAGGGTGATCACATCACCTTCGCGGAAGTTACGCCCCGATATGGTACAGGTGCCGTCGTTCTTGATTGAGAGCGCCCCGCAACCGGCCACGCAGCATTTGCCCATGCCCCGCGCCACCACGGCGGCGTGTGAGGTCAATCCGCCGGTGGCGGTCAGAATCCCCTGGGCGGCATCCATACCGCCGATATCTTCCGGAGAGGTCTCCTTGCGCACCAGGATGACTTTCTCGCCCGCGGCGGCCATTTCTTCGGCCTTCTCGGCCGTAAACACGATCTTTCCGACCGCGGCTCCCGGTGAGGCCGGCAGGCCCTTGCCGATCACTTCGTACTCCTGCTTGGGATCGATATTGGGATGAAGCAGCATATCGAGTTCGCGCGGAGAAATGCGCATCACGGCTTCGCGGTTGGTGATCAGGCCTTCCTTGACCATATCCGCGGCTATTTTCACCGCGGCGAAAGCCGTGCGTTTGCCGTTGCGCGTCTGGAGAACATACAGTTTGCCCTCCTGGATGGTGAACTCCATGTCCTGCATATCCCGGTAATGCCGCTCCAGCTGGTTTTTGTACTCATCCAGCTGGCGGTAAATCCCGGGCTGCTGCTCATGCAGGGCACGCAAGGGCAGCGGCGTGCGAATGCCCGCCACCACATCCTCACCCTGGGCGTTCATCAGGTATTCACCGTAAAAGACGTTCTCGCCCGTGGCCGCGTCACGCGAAAATGCCACTCCCGTACCGGACGTGTCGCCCAGGTTGCCGTAGACCATTGACTGAACATTGACAGCGGTACCCTGCAGGCCGGAAATCTTGTTGATGGCGCGGTACTTGATGGCGCGTTCGTTGTTCCAGGAGCCGAAAACCGCATCAATGGCTTTCCAGAGTTGTTCTTCGGGATCCTGGGGGAAATCTTTTCCCGTTCCCTCTTTGACCAGCTGCTTGAATCCCTCAACCACGATTTTCAGTTGCGCCACGTCGAGCTCCACATCCGTGGCCGCCCCGGCGCGCTGTTTGCGTTCGTCCAGGATTTCCTCGAAGCGATGGTGGGCGATTCCCAGCACAACGTCGCCGAACATCTGGATGAATCGGCGATAGGAATCCCAGGCAAAACGTTCGTTGCCCGAACGGGCGGCCAGGCCGGTGACCGAGCGGTCGTTCAATCCCAGGTTGAGAACCGTATCCATCATGCCGGGCATGGAAACCGCCGCGCCGGAACGCACGGAAACCAGCAACGGATCTGCCGCGTCACCCAGTTTCTTGCCCATCAGCTTTTCCAGTTTCCCCAGTTGGGCTTCCACTTCTTCACGCAGACCTTCGGGATATGTATTGCCGTGCGAATAGAACTCCGCGCAAGCCTCCGTGGAAATGGTAAAACCGGGAGGAATGGGCAGGCCCAGGTTGCACATCTCAGCCAGGTTGGCACCTTTGCCGCCCAGCAATTGCTTCATCTCTTTTTTGCCTTCCGTTTCCTGTTGGGAAAAAAAGTACACGTATTTCTTGGCCATTTATGCCTCCTTTTGGGAAAGTTTTTCGGTTACTTTCTCTTTGAAAAGAATCAATTCCAATGGTTTTTCTAAAAACACAATCTGCCGGGATTCAAGAAACTCCCGCACATCCTCGCCGGCCGGCTCGGCGCTGATCAGGATCAGGCGGTCGGACATCTTGCGCTCGTTCAGGGTGCGGTAAATATCCAGGCCGTTGACATCGGGGAGGTAGATATCGGCGATCACCAGATCGTAGATCTGCTCGCGCAGCCAACGCAATGCCCGGGTACCGCTGGTGGTCACATGGATATCCAGTTCTCCCAATTCCTGCAGCAGATCCCGCATCAACTCCAGCATATAGATCTCATCATCCAGGATCAGCACCCGGCCGCTCAAGCGCTGCGGTTCCGTCGCGGCCTGCACATCATCCTGGGGCTGCACACCCGGAAACACGCAGACAAATTCGGTAAAGTCCCGGGGCCGGCTCTCCACCTGGCAGGACGCCCCGTGCCGTTGCAGGATCTGATCGGCGACAGAAAGACCAAGCCCGTCGCCGTCGGGAAAAGAGCTCCAGAAAGGTGCCCAGATGCGGTCGATATTCTCGCTGGAGATTCCCGGACCATTATCCCGAACCCGGAGTTCGCAGGCCCCCGAATCGAGTTGTCGGGTCCGCACCAGCACCACGGGATCAGCCTGGTCCGCCCCGTCCAGGGACCGGACCGCGTTGCCGACCAGTTCCTCGACCAGGGTCTCCAGCTGGCCTTCGGCCATGGGAAATTCTTCGAGTCCGGCATCCAGATCCCAGTCGAGCCGGACGCGGCTCTGTCGCGCGGCTTCTTCCAGCCGGGAACGCACACGCCGGATGACGCGGTTGATGTTTCCCGGAACCAACGGATAGACGACCGGGCCGCAATGCCTGCGCAGACGGCCCAGCAACTGTGCCAGTGAATCAGCGCCGTTTTCGATCTTTTCCAGGCGCTTATCCGCGAATTCATCGTGAATGCGGGTTCTCAACATCTGCGCGTAACCCATGACCGGGGTCAGCTTGTTTTTCAGATTATGGAATACTCCGGGAAGCATCTCTTGAAAGGCGACGGCCCGTTCCAGAATCCGGCCCGCCTCCGTCGCTCTGCTCAAACGCTCATCCGCAATAAGCAATTCGCGTTTCAGCAGATGGTTCTTGCTCGATTCAGCACGATACCTCTCTTTCCAGCCGTGCGCCTTGACCGCGCCGCTCATGCGCGCGGCCAATGCTTCGAACAGGGCGGACTGCGTTGGAGAGAGGTTTTTACCATTCCGGCGGGCGACAACGATCCACCCACCGCTTTGTTCATGCCCCCGCAATGGGAAAACCCGCGCCATGCCCCGGGCCGGGAAAACCTCTTTGGGCAGGCGCATATCCACCGGTTCGTCGGCGACATCATTCCAGGCCTGGCAGGCGACGCATTGGGGGAGCGGGCGCGACGAGTTGGAATTCAGGCGCCACCAGGATGAACCCGGATCATTCTCATCTCCGCTCCACGCCACGCCGACAACCAGTCCCGGCAGGAAAGCGGCGGTAAACCTGAGGATCCTGCGCGCGCAATCCGCCGGTGAGCCCGGCCGATCCATGCCGCGCGGCAAACACCTGAGGAGCGGAACCGGCAACCCGTCGCCGCTGAATGCCTTCAGCCTGCGGTGCAACCGCCGGGCGACAGCGGTGACACCGACCGGCCAACCCTGCGGAGGGGTAATGTGCACCCAGTCAGCCAGCATCATCCAGGGGAGTGCGGCGACTACCTCGGCCCAGTCCTGCGGGATCATGCCCGTCCCGGGCAAAGCCCGATCCAGGGCATCGACAATCGTGTCCACACCGGTGAATCGATCGGACAGCATGTCCCGGGCCACCGGCTTCAAGGCCGTCGCCCATTGCCAGTCAGGCAGATTGTCGACTTCAAGCGCCCAGGAAGAAAGCATGCGTGACAGGCGCCGCGTATCCCCCCGCGAAACATTTCCGGTTTCGCCTGGTGCCAGCCAATCCGCCGCCATGGTCATCAAACCGCATATCCCGGCTTCCACGCGGACGCGGCCCGAAACCGCCCCTGCGAACCCTTCGGTCAAAGCGGCGGTCAGCAGGGCCGTGGCGAGGACCCGGTCGCGGTCACGCGCGGAAACTTTCTGCGGCAAATGCTTCTGGAACCACCGGGTCATGGACAGGCGGGCCGCCAGCCGCAGCAAAGATCCCGTTCCCAGCCCGTGCAGCAATGCCTCTGCGTCCGGGTTCGTCCCCGGCCCACCGCCATGCCATTCACTGCACAGCGCACTTTGCGCCAGGCCCGCAAACCCCGCTTCCCGCAGCAACAGGTCCCGGGCCCACTCGTTACGCTCAGCGTGGGAGTGAAAAGAGGCGTTCAACAGAAATGCCGCCCAGTCCGGCGGCGGAACTATCCCGCCTTTTGCCCTTCGTGCGGATGAATGCATGTTTGTCGTTCCGTATCGATCTCGGGGAGACAGAATTATAGCGGAATGACGCGTTCAATGCAAACCCGGGAGGGTTCGGCGGCGGGGGCGGATCCGCTTTCCAAAGCCGCCCGGATATGATAGGATTCTTTCCGCAGGCACACGAAAACGATGCGGCCGGTTTGCGTGACCCTTGCGACAGCGACATGAACCGCCTGGAAGCGAATCAACTGACCAAAATCTACGATGGCGTGGCCGTGGTCAATTCCCTGAGCCTGTGGGCGCAGGGCGGTGAAATTCTCGGGCTGCTCGGGCCCAACGGCGCGGGAAAAACCACGACTTTCCTGATGCTGGCCGGAATCATCAAGCCGGATCGGGGTGAAGTCCGGTTGAACAAGGAAAACGTGAACAGCGATCCCTCGCACGTGCGCGCGCAGAAAGGCCTGGTTTATCTTCCGCAGCAGCATTCGGTGTTCATGAAAGCATCGGTATTCAAAAATCTTTTCCAGATTCTGGAACTGCGCCTGCCCGTCACGGAAGCGCGCGCGCGGACAGAGGAACTGCTGGCTGAGTTCGGGCTGGAGTACGTCAAGGACTCCCCGGCTCACCAGTTGTCGGGAGGCGAAAAACGCCGCCTGGAAATCGCGCGCGCCATGATCATGAACCCGCGGTTTCTTTTTCTGGACGAACCCTTTACCGGGATCGACCCCATCACCATTGTGGATATCCAGGCAACCATCGTCAAGCTGCGGGAACGGGGAATCGGCGTCATCATTACGGACCACAATGTCAAAGATACATTCAACATTACCAACCGCGTCTACGTGATTCACCGGGGCCAGATCCTGAGCAGCGGATCCCCCGGCCAGGTGGTCCGTGAAGAACAGACACGAAAACTATTTCTGGGAAACGAGTTCGAGTGGGGAAAAGACACTTTCGAAAATCCAGACGCCCCGCTGTTCAGGGGAGTTCCCGGAAAGTAAAGCCGTTCCCCCGTTCAGAAATGATTCCACCCTGCCGGCGCGCCCTTCAATAGAAACCGGCATGACATTTGCTATCGACCGGTTTATAAACTCCCGGCGCCATTCATCTTTCATCCGTGCGGAAGATCCCCATCAATTCAGGATCTTCGCCTGAATGCAATCCGATCTCAACCTGGCAGTTGAATTGCTTTACCTGACTTGCGCGCGCTTGCCGCGGCAGAGGCAGGAATGTCATGAAAAGCCAGGAGATCCAATTCCGGCTGGATCCGCCTGTACACGCAAATTTCGGCGGTTACGGGGAATGCCTGATCAATCAGATCGATTTCCACAGCCTGCGGGTGGTGTCCACCTATTCACCGCCTGTAGGTGGAAAGGCCATCCTGTCTCTTCCGTCCCCCGGGGGCAGTACTCCCCTCGCGGTGGAAATCAGCGAATCACAGGCCGGCTGCCCGGATACGGAAACCATACGGCAATTCAGCGGCGGGATGGTTTTCTTCATGCGTTGTCACATCCATGAACTGAGCGACGATGCGCGGGACGCCATCATCCATCTACTGGAATCCAACTTCAGTCGCCTGCAACCCGCAGCCGGCGGATAATCATACCATCCACTCCACCACGCCGTACCACAAAACCAGCGTGACCATGGACAAAAGCGTGGTAAACGCGATTACGCCGTCCACCAATTCCCGGTCGGTATCAAAGTAAAGGGTAAAAAACGGGGACATGGCCGCGGTCGGCATCACCGCCTCCAGCAGGATCACCCGGCTGGTCAGATCATCCACCTGGAAAAAGAGCGTTACCAGGCGCCAGGCGACCCAACCGAGGACAAACCCGAGCGCAAGACGGTGGACGGCCGCCATGACCAGGGCCTTCCAGTTTCCGGGGCGCATGTTCAACGTCACTCCCAGTCCGACCGTAAACAGAATCAATGGAATCGACATGGCAGCGAATGATTTGATCAGCTCTGCCAGCGGCCCGGGAAGAGAAACACCCCCCAGGCTGGCCGCCACGCCGAGAACCGCACCGGCAACCGGACCGGTCGCATTGACCAGGATCATTCGACCCATGGAAGGAGAAGCGCCGCTGCCGTGATGATTCATGCGCAGCAGGAAAAAGAATCCGGCCAGAAGAAAAACCGGCCAGAAAATCATGGAAAAGAAAACCGCGCGGGTAAACGCTTCGGGGCCGTAAAAAGAGTGCATCACGCCCCAGCCCAAAAACCCGTAGTTGCCCATGAACACGGCAATGAAGTAAGCGTTTCTCTGCCGGGCACTCTCAAAAGCCAGGCGCGCCACCCACGCTCCGCTCAAGGTGTACAAAAGACTCAGCAGGACAAAAGCCGTAGCTGCGGGGAAAAACTGCGGCAGGCTGTCCACCCGGGCGGAAAAGAGATTCTGAAACACCAGCAACGGCAGGCAGATGCGAACCACGAAGGTGCGCAACACTTCAGCGCCGTTTTCCGGCAGCAGGCGCAACTGGCGGCTCATCAGGCCCAGGACCATGGGCAGGACCAGTCGCAGCATCAAGGGAAAGATATCGGTCAACATGGGAGCGCGACCATTTTACTGGAAACCGGCCTCCAGGGCAAACAGGCTTTTTCTGCCGCCCCGGATCCGGACCCGGGCAGAACAACGCAAAAATAGTCTGGAACCTCCAAAGCGCGCCCTGCGTAATATCTGTAGATGCAGCCCGGGTGCCCGGCCGGCCTGCTTTTTCAGGATGACCGGGATAAGCATGGGAGGTTGCAGCGAAAAAAATGGATGGAGACCAATCCATGCGGGCCGGATTGCACTTGATTGACGCGTAGAGTAGAATCAGGCGCGGAAACCCGGCCGGTTCCAGCCGGCTTTGCCGGGATGGGATGGTCCGGACTCCGCGGCCAGGAGGGGGCATGAAGCCGATTCGAACTTTTTTTGCCGTTTTGATTATTGTATTGATCGCACTGCCGCTGTTATTCGGCATGACCTGGGCGGTCGGGCTGACCCGTGCCATAGTCTCACCGGACTTCATTTCCGAGATGCCCAACGAGATCATCAGTGAAACCCGAAACATCATGGACGAGATGGTGCGCCTGGGAAAAACCGATGATCCTTCCCTGGATGAAGATTCCCGGGCATGGCTGCGTGCCATGGCCGCTGTCGACCGAACTCCGGGAGAAGTGCTGGATGAATCCGGCATTACCACGTGGCTTGAAGGTGAATTGGACCAGTCGCTTAAAAAGATCAGCTCCATTCTCAGGGGTGAGACCGCCCCCGTGCCGGTGGAATTAAACATGGCGCCCCTGAAACGGGCGCTCCAAAGCCCGGCGATGCAAAACTGGTTACAGGGTGTGTTTTCCAACCTGCCGGAATGCGGAGAGCAGGGAATCGCGGCGTGGCGACGCTTTGTGGAATCTCCCCGCGGGGCGCATGACCTGCCGCCATGCCGACCCGGAACGGAGATTTCAGACAACGTCGTGGCCCTGTCCCTGGATCGGGCCATCGCCGGCATCCCCGAGCAAGTGGAATTAATGGAAAAAGTCGATATCCACCCCCGTGGAGTGGACATCGTGCGCTCCGTCTCAACCGTTACATTTATTCTCTTTCTGATCCCCGCACTGGCCATATTGCTGGCATCACTGCTGGGCGCGAGTTCCAAGAGCAGTTTTTTCCGCTGGGCCGGTATCACCACCCTGATCGGCGGCGGCCTGGCCCTGACCTCCGCCATGGCGGCGCGTAACGCCGCTGACTGGAGCGGCTGGATTCCCCATTTTCAATTCGCAGACCACCGCTTCACGCCGCTCGAAAGCATGATGATCGACCGCCTGGGCCGGCTGTGGTCCGTGGTCGGAGAACATATCGTGCAACCGGTGATTGAAGTCGCTGGAGGCGTATGCGTAGTGGGACTGCTGATTTTCGCCCTGTCTTACGCGTTTTATTCCCGTCCCCAGGCCCCGGCCCGGCCCGCCTCCCCCTCCGAACCCCCGCTGCCCAAGGAAAACATCGCGGCGTCACCGGAAAACGGAGACCAGTCGAAATGACGATCTGGATCGCGCTTGCAATCTGTCTGGCCATCAACGCCCTGGGATTCCTGCTGGCCCTGGCCCAGCGCAGCGACCGTTACACGGACATCAGTTACGCCTTGACCTTCCTGGCCGTTGCCCTGACCGGATTGATGGCCCGCCCCGCCGCATCATGGCATTCCGTTCTTCTGGTCGCGATGGTAACCTTATGGGCCGTGCGTCTCGGCGCCTACCTGCTGGTCCGCATCCTCAGGACGGGCCGAGACGAACGTTTTGACGGCCGCCGCGAGCGACTGCTGTGGCTGTTGCGCTTCTGGAGCCTACAGGCGCTCAGCGTATGGATCATCTCCATGCCGGTCGTTCTGGCCCTGGCCCGCCCCCTTCCCGCCGATCCGCCGGGCTGGCTCTGGATCGGGGTGTTGGCCTGGGCCCTGGGGCTGACAATTGAAACCGTGAGTGACTGGCAGAAATTCCGCTTCCGCAACCAGCCCGGGAACCGGGGCAGATTCATTCGTTCCGGACTGTGGCGCTATTCACGCCATCCCAATTACTTCGGCGAAATGCTGGTCTGGTGGGGAGTATGGCTCACCGCGCTGCCGCGCTTGCATGGCTGGGCGCATCTGGGAATCGCCGGGCCGGTTTTCATCACATTGCTGCTGCTGTTTGTCAGCGGAATCCCCATCCTGGAAAAAAAAGCGCGCGAAAAATACGCGCAAGATCCGGACTGGCAGGACTACGTTCGCGCCACGAACAAGCTCATCCCCTGGTTCCCAAGGCGCAGTAATTAGCAACGTCTCGGCGAGAGGCTGGAGGCCCTTGGCGAGAGGCCAGTGGCGAGGGGGGGGACTCTTATTCCTTCTTCGTTATTCCTTATTCAGAGACTTTTTGCGGTTTTCCTTCCGTGTGTTCCGTGTGTTCCGTGGTTTGATAATGGCAAGGGGCCAGGGGCTAATGGCGAGAAGCGAGGGGCCAGAGGCGAAGGGCTATTGTCTCCTGCCTCCTGTCTTCCTGCCACCTGTCACCTTTTTTCAACTTCTTCCCTCTTCAACTCTTCAACTTTTCAACTCTTCAACTTTTCAACTCTTCAACTCTCCGGCCTTCCATACCGCCTGGAACACCCCCCCCGGCTCCTGATTGAACAGGCGCTGGAACACGGAGTCGTAATCGCGGCCGCCGAGGATCGCGGGTGGAACCCGGTCCGGGTGAAAACCGCATTCGGCGGCCGTCTCTTCAACTTCGTCGAAGTACTCCTGTTGGTCGGTCTTGAACCAGAACAATCCGCCGGGGCGGCAACGAGACGCCGCCAGGCTGAGAAAATCCCGGTTGACAAAGCGATGTTTGCGGTGCTTCGCCCGCGGCCAGGGGTCGGGGAAAAACACGCTGATTCCCGCCAGCACCCCCGGCGGAAGCGTTTCCAGGAACATCTCCGCGTCGCAGAGAACAATACATAGATTCGAAAGCCCCAGGCGGCGCGCACGCCGGCCGCTTTTCACCACGCGTTTGTAGCGGATGTCCACGCCCAGAAAGTTGAAGCCGGGAACATTCCCCGCCATTTCGGCGATGGTTTCGCCGAAATAACATCCCACGTCCGCCCAGACCGGCGAAGCGGCGTGCGGGAAAATCCGCGGGAATCCTTTCTGCAATTCCGGCGCCGTCAGAATCACTTCTTTCATGGCGCAGGCTTCGCGTACGTACGGATTGGTATCCTGGAGCGGGACGGTTTCCCCCGCCCGCATGCGGATCAGCAATTCCCCGGCCCGGTTGCTTCGCCCCATGAGCCGGACGGGCCTGGTCTCGATCAACGTTCTGCGCGCGGAACCTGGGCGTAATAGCCTTTGATCACGGCCAGCAATCGCGAATAGGTAGCCTGCATGCGATCCCTGAGTTCCCAGTCGAATCCGGAATCACCTGCCTTTCTGCCCTGTAACGCGGCATAGTCAAGCACACCGTCCGCCTCAGCGTCGCTGAACACGTATTTCCGGCCAGCCGGGGTTTCCACCGACATGTCAATCGCGTTGCGCGGTGCGGTACCCAGCAGGGACTCGATCCGCGGATCACGTGTGATCGCCCTCTCCGCTGTCTGGTAATGAACCTTGGCCCAATACCCGTCCTGGTTGAGATCCAGGCTGTAGGTATCGTAAAACCAGTCCGGGCTCACGGACGCCACCTCATCGCCCGCGCGATGGTTGCGGCTGTATTCTTCGTAACTCATGTATTTGCGGGTAAGGCGCCCGAAGTGGCGCAAAACCACATGAACCCGGCCAATCTGTGGATCCGGAGAGGCGGAGGGCGGCGGTGGGGCTTCAGGAACGGTTGCCGGTTCCGGTTCAGTGACAACCGTTTTCGGTCCGCCGCAGGCGGCAAGGATCAGAACAACCGCGGGCAAGAGGATTATCAGAGATTTCTTCACGGCCTTTCTCCCGGGAAAACGCGATATCCCCGCTTCAAGGAGGATCAGGGGCCCAATATACACGAATCGGGCCCGGCTGTAAACCACAAGTGAAAAGTGCGTCACCCCGGGTCACGAAACCCCGCGGCGGCATGCATCCGCCGGTGCCGTGGCGCCGCAGAAAAAATCAGAAGGTCGAAATCGGAAAAACGCTTGTGAGCCTGGCTCAACGATGGCGTACGCGGGCGCGACGCCAATGTCCGCGCACCCATACATGACGCTTGCCGCGATGCTCCCAATGGCCGGGGACCCACACCCGGCCCGGCCGTTCACGCACCCATTGTCCGCGAACCCAATACCAGTCACGGGAACGCCATTCCCAATGCCCGGGGACCCAGAAATAACCGGATCCGGGGGGGGCGTTGCGCATTTCCCGGCGGAGTGGGGGTGGAGCCGTCCGGGGAGAAACCGCGCAAGCCGCCAAGGCGGCGACCATGATCAACACCAGCATCCAGGCCAGCCAACGCTTGTTCATCCGCTCACCTCCGAGCCCATCATAACGGATCAATACATGAAAACTCAAGCATGGACAATCAACTGAAATGAATGCGATGAATGCGGGCGCGAATGGAGTTGATAATGCCTTCCAGCCAGGGAGTCGACATGACAGAGGAATCGAGTATCCTCCCGGCGTCCTCACGCGCCTGGAGAAACACGGCCGCATCGCCGGCCGGGTCCCCGTAACGGAAATCCAGGCTCCCCGCCTGGCGTTCTCCAGCCACTTCACCCCCGCCGCGCATTTCCAGGTCCTTTTCCGCCAGGCGAAACCCGTCCTGCTCCTGCGCCATGATTTTCAGGCGTTGGCGCCCTTTTTCTGAAGCGGACGGCGAACGGATCAGGTAGCATTGACCCGGGGATTGACCGCGGCCGACACGGCCGCGCAGTTGATGCAACTGGGCCAGGCCGAAACGATCGGCGTTTTCAATCACCATGATCGTGGCTTCAGGCACATCGATTCCCAGTTCCACGACAGTAGTCGCGATGAGGACGCGAAGGCGGCCGGAACGAAAATCCCCCAGCAGGCGCTTGCGCTCCGGAACCGGTGTTTCTCCGGAGATCAAGGCGGCCCCGACATTTTTCAGGCGTTTCTGCAGTTCGACGCCCTCCACTTCCAGGCTGGCGGTTTCCGGCGCCGGTTCCGTGGGCCGGATGCGGGGAAGCACCACGAACACACGCTCCGGGTCACCCCTTTCGCCGGCGTGTTTTCCCAACCGGGCCGACAGCCATGTGTAGAAAGCATCGCGTCGACTCGCGTCCAGAACGCGGGTAGCCACGCCTTCTCTTCCAGGGGGGCGATCACGGATCGTGGACGTGGACAGGTCCTGAAACAGGGCCAGCATGAGCGTGCGTGGAATCGGCGTTGCCGTTGTTACCAGCAGATCCGCGCCGCGACTCTTTCCGTACAACGCCGCCCGCTGTGACACGCCGAAACGCTGCTGTTCATCGATGACCACCATGGCCAGGCGCGGAAATGTCAAACGGCGGTTCAGCAAGGCGTGCGTGCCGAAAACCACCAGCGCTTCCTGGTTGTGGATGCGCTGTTCGATCTGCCTGCGCTCCGGAGCGGGAGTCGATCCGGTCAACAGGCAGATCGGAACCGGTGCCAGAACGCGTTGCGCCTTTTCCGCGTGTTGCACCGCCAGCATCTCCGTGGGCGCCAGGAAAACGGACTGGAACCCGTTCCGGGCCGCCAGCAAAAGGGCCGCGAAAGCGACGGCGGTTTTGCCGCTGCCCACATCCCCCTGCACCAGGCGCTGCATGGCCGTCGGCTTTGCCGTATCCCCCTCGATATCTCTCAGGGCGGCCTCCTGGCCGGGAGTCAGGGGAAAACCAAGGCGATCTTCCATCTCCCCTCTCAGGCCGGCCGCGTCGAGGTACGTGAAACGGCGGGGGATATTGCCCAGCAGTTTGCGCACCAGTCGGNNGTCGCAGTTCCAGGTGAAACATGAAAAACTCCATATAGCGGAAACGGTCCAGAAAGGACTCAGGGGCGCCTTCGACCGGACCCCGGGCCAGGTGAATACCTTCCAGGCTCTCCCGCAATCCGCGCAGGCGGCGCTGCTCCAGGATCCAGGCCGGCAGGACTTCCTCCGGCCATTCCACCACGGCCAGCGCGGAATGGATCAATCGTCCCAGGCGGCCGCGTGAGATGCCCCCGGTTTCGCGGTAAACCGGCACCATGGTCTCCGGAGCCTGCAAAAAGATCCGTGGCGCCGTCAGTTCGGGGATTTCTCCGGCGGTGTCGACATGTCCGTAAACCCAGATCCGCCGCCCCCGATGCAGTTGCCGCGACAGCCAGGGCTGGTTGAAAACGCGTGCTCGTACCCTCCCCCCCGCAGTCCGCAATTGCAGGTGAATGGTGGAAAGCCGGCGACGATAATTGCGCGATAAAGACAGGGACACCACCTCTGCCGCATAAAACGCGGCCGCCCCGGGAACAAATCGCTCCGCCTCACGGCGGCAGTCCAGGTAATCAACGGGAAACTGCAGCAGCAATTCCCGGATCGTATGGATGCCGGCTGACGCGAGAGCGGCGGAATATGCCGCGCCAACCCCTTTCAGGCTGGATACCGGGTCACTGAGTTTCAGGCCCAACCTAGAAAAAAAGGGTGATCCGGCCGCTGGCGATCGCCACCTTGACCAGTCCCGGCAGCAGGGTGAACCAATCAAAAATCGACTGCTTGATCTTGACGCCCGCCTGGGTGGTGGAAAACGCCTCGTCCAGAACCTCCGGTGCAAAACGCGTGCCGTTGATGCGGATGTCGCTGAAGATATATCGAATGCGCTTGTTCTCCGATTCGAGGCGGCCGGAAAACTGAACTTCGAAATCACGCAGAAAAGATGGCAGATTCCGGTAATTCTCCCCTTCCAGCTTGACGGCCATTGCTCCGGAAACGATGTTGTCGTTCTCCAGCATCAGGTCCACGTATTCGACTTCAGGGGCGTATTTCGGCAGGTAGATCAAGTTCAGGTAGGCATTCAACTCCGCCTGGGAAAACTCGGCGGAGCGCAACACCACCTGCTCGCGTTCATTCATGGCGATCCGCATCAGGAAACGCTCGATCTTCGCGGCGTCTTCCATGGAATGAGACGTCGCCGGTATCGACGCGCCCAGAACCATCACGGCCAGGAATATCATGAGTGGTTTTTTCATCTGATCCTCACACGGCGCCCGTCCAGCGCCAGTGATCCCGAGAAGAACAGGCGTACGGCCCGGGGAAAGAGGCGATGCTCCTGTTCCAGGATACGCCGGCTCAGGGAATCCTCGTCGTCATTGTCGAA
>DBFQ01000011.1 GCA_002294665.1 Candidatus Aminicenantes bacterium UBA876 | reverse complement strand
CTCCGGCGCCCGCGCGGGCATGAAGGGAGAACTCTATGCCGGGGGCACCCTGGCGGGAATTTTCCGCGTGGTGGGAGTGGAAGCGGACCATGCCGTGGGCCTGGTAACCAATACCGCGGCCAACGTGGACTACCGCCGCGCGGATTCGGGAAAATTCCAGGACTACGTGGAGCAGGTGATCGGCGGCACCGGGTTTGTCCACCTCACTTTGAAAAACGTCATCATGCTGCTGATCGGGCTGTTTTTCATTTACCTGGGCGTGGCTAAGGATTACGAGCCGCTGCTGCTGGTACCGATCGGTTTCGGCATCCTGATCGGCAATATTCCCCTGCCCCTGCAGTTGTTCAACAGCATTTCCGTGTACATGATCGATCCCCAGACCCATCAATACGTGTTCAACACCACCACCAACAGCGTAATGGGGCTGATCTATTTCGGCGTGCGTTCGGGCCTTTTCCCGCCGCTGATCTTTCTGGGCATCGGCGCCATGACCGATTTCACGGCGTTGCTTTCCAACCCGCGCTCGGTGCTGCTGGGAGCCGCGGCCCAGATGGGCATCTTCATCACGTTCATCAGCGCGCTGCAACTCGGGTTTTCCCCGGCGAACGCGGCGTCAATCGGCATCATCGGCGGCGCCGACGGTCCCACGGCCATCTTCCTGTCCTCGAAACTGGCCCCGTCACTGATCGGTCCCATCGCCATCGCCGCCTACTCCTACATGGCCATGGTTCCCATTATCCAGCCGCCGATCATGAAACTGCTGACTTCGAAAAAAGAGCGCCTGATCCGCATGCAACCCGGGCGCAAGGTCAAGAAGATCGAGAAAATCCTTTTTCCCGTTGTGGGCGTAATCGTGACCACCCTGGTGGCTCCCGGCGCCATTCCCCTGCTGGGTATGCTCTTTTTCGGCAACCTGCTGAAAGAGTCGGGTGTCACCACGCGCCTGGCCAAGACTGCGGCCAATTCCCTGATCGATATCGCCACCATTCTGCTGGGCCTGGCCGTGGGCGCATCGACCAGCGCCGAGGTGTTTTTAAACAACAAGTCGATTCTCATCTTTGTACTGGGGGTGATCTCTTTCGGCGTGGCCACGGCCAGCGGAGTTCTGTTCGCCAAATTGATGAACCTTGTGTCCAGGCACAAGATCAACCCGTTGATCGGCGCCGCCGGGGTTTCGGCCGTTCCGGATTCGGCGCGCGTGGTTCACAATGTCGGGCGGGAAGAAGATCCCAACAACTACCTGTTGCAACATGCCATGGGACCGAACGTGGCCGGAGTGATCGGGTCCGCCATCGCGGCGGGCGTGTTCCTGGGAATATTCTGATAGGAGAGAGAACATGAGTCGAATCGTTGCCGCCATCCCCAATGTCTGCGAAGGCCGGGACGAGGCTTTTATCAAGCGCTTGACCGAAAAGCTGAGAGGCGTGGATGGAATCATCCTGTTGGATGTATCCATGGACCAGACCCGCAACCGCACGGTCCTGGCGTTGACCGGGTCGCGCGAAGCCCTTTTTGAAGCCGGCATGATCCTCTACGAGGAGTCGCTGAAGCACATCGACATGCGGCGCCACGAAGCCGAGTATCCCCGCATCGGGGCGGTCGACGTGTTTCCCTTTGTGCCCCTGAAGGATGTTCCCATCAAGGAAGCCGTGGAAATGGCCGAAGATTTCGCCGCCCGGGTGGCGGATCGTTTCCGCATTCCTGTCTATCTGTACGGAGAAGCGGCACGGGTTCCCAGCCGTCACCTGGTGGAAAACATCCGCGACATCGAGTACGAGGGACTGGAAGCGCGGCTGAAGGATCCCGCCTGGAAGCCGGATTTCGGTCCGGATGAATTCAAACCCGATTCCGGCGCCACGATCATCGGCGCCCGCTATCCGCTGGTCAGTTTCAAGATCTATCTCGATACCCGCGATCCGGCTGTGGCGGAAACCATTGCCCGCTCGATCGCTTTTGTGCACGGGGGCCTGCGTCACGTGCGTGCCAATGCCGGGCGCACGCGCGAAGACCAGAAAATGCAGCTGACGGTTTCCATCGGCAATTACCGCGAGACACCGATGTACAAGGTAGTTGAGCTGGTGCGTCTCGAGGCCCGGCGGTTCGGCGTCGGCGTGTTGTCGCTCGAGATGATCGGCCTGATCCCGGAGCGCGCCTTCCTGGATTCTGCACTGTACTACATGAACGTCAACGGCTTCTCCCTGGATCGCCTGGTGGAAAAAAACATCATGGGCCACCTGAACGAGAAGGTCTATTTCATGGACTGACGGCGGGTCGGACGGCTTGAATTGACTTTGCCGGATCATCACCCGTATAATGGTTTTCACGCCAAATTTCCGCTGAGGAGAGTTATATGAGCACCAACTTCAAACCCTATGTTCCCGCGGATCAGGATTTAAAAGAGTTTACCCTGCGGGCTTTATTGATCGGCCTTGTGCTGGCCGTGGTTCTGGGAGCAGCCAACGCCTACCTGGGACTCAAGGCCGGCATGACCATCGCAGCGACATATCCCGCCGCGGTTCTGGGCATGGCCCTGTTGCGTCTTTTCCGTGACAGCAACATCCTCGAAGAGAACCTGACCCGAACCGTTGGTTCAATCGGCGAATCGGTTGCCGCGGGCGCCATCTTCACCCTGCCGGCGTTCCTGATCGCCGGAGTGTGGTCCGATGATTTCTTTTCCAGTTTCGCCGGGTACTGGAAATCAACCGTGATCATGCTGGTGGGCGGCATCGCGGGCATCCTGTTTGTCACCCTGCTGCGGCGCGTCATGGTGGAAGATCCCGACCTGCCTTTTCCCGAATCCGTGGCCGCCGGCGAAATTCACAAGGCCGGGCGCAGCGGCGCCACCGGCGCCAAGTACCTGTTTTATGCCATGGGAATCGGTGGAGCCATCGAGTTTTTCAAAAATTTCGCCATACTCAAGGGTCTGTGGCAGAAATTCGTCATATTTTCCGAAAAGATCATTCCGGCTACCGGCCTGGGCACGTACGGCCTGAACTACAAGGGAGTCAACACGGGAGGCGGCTTCCTCTTGAAGTCCCCGTCCCTGAGCCCGGCATTCATGGGAGTCGGTTATATCATCGGGCCCAAACTGGCCGCGCTGAACTTTGCCGGCGGCGTGCTGGCGTGGGGATTGTTCGTGCCCATACTGCTCCTGGTATTGGCGCCCCAATTCGCCCCCTTCATCGGCAGCAAGATCATGCTCGGTGGCAATGAAATCGTCCTGACCTGGGACTTTATCGCCGACAACATCATTTTCCCCTCCATTGTCAAGCCGATCGCCATCGGCGGCATGCTCATGAGCGCGGCTTACACCCTGTGGAACATGCGCAAGAGCCTGGCCGCGGGCATCGGGCGTTCCATCGACGATGTGCGCAAAGCCGCCACCGCCGGTGAAACCACCCAGCGCACGGACAAGGACATCAATATCAAATTCGTGTTCCTGGGGCTGCTGGCCATTTCCGTGGTCACTTTCGTGGTGTACTGGTGGTTCATGGGATTCAGCAGTGAAAACTTCGTACCGGCCCTGGTCGCGGCGTTGGTCATGATGATCGCGGGGTTCTTTTTCGCCGCGGTTTCCGGATACCTGGTCGGCCTGATCGGCTCATCCAACAATCCGATCTCCGGATTGACCATATCCACCCTGGTCGTGGCCGCCATCCTGATGGTGTTGCTCGGGGCCAAGGGGACCAGCGGCGTGATCGTTGTCCTGGCCGTGGCCGGAGTCATCTGCGTGTCCGCCGCGGTCGCCGGTGAAATGCTCCAGGACCTGAAAGTCGGGCATATCCTCGGCGGTACGCCGTGGAAAATGCAGGTCGGTGATTTCATCGGCGTGATCATCTCGGCGCTGGTGATGTGGATTCCCCTCTTTATCCTGAATGCCGGTGACCTGAAAACCGCTGCGCTGGAAGGGTATAAGGGAGGTTTCGGCGGTGCCGTGCTGGCGGCGCCCCAGGCCGGCCTGATGGCGCAGTTGTCCAAGGGAATTGTCGGCGGCGAGATGGTATGGCCGCTGATCATCGTGGGCATCATCATGGCCATCGGCTTCATCCTGGTGAAGGTCAAGAGCCCGATGCTGGTTTGCGTAGGTATGTACCTATCGTTCGGAACCGTGGCCGCCATCTTTGTGGGCGGGATTATCCGCTGGGTGGTGGATGTGCTGATCGCCCGGCGCAAACTCAATGAGAACCAGAAATCGCGCGTCGACAACCGCGGTGTATTGCTGGCGGCCGGCTTGATCGCCGGAGAAGCATTGATGGGGCTGATCTTCGCTTTCTTCGCTTTCATGGAATGGCAGATGCCCAAGTTGTGGCGTGACTCGCCGTTCTTCCTGAGCGTGATCGTGATGGTGGCCCTGGGATACCTGCTGGTCAAACTGCCTTTGAACAACGCGGGAGACCCGGATGAACCGGCCGCCCCGAGTATTTCCTGATTGGGTTTGATCTGCAGCGAATAGAGCGGCAGAGATTTCGGGCGCCGGGGCAAAACCCCGGCGCCCGCGGCCGCAAAAAAACGGCGACAGAATGACTGTTCAGATTCGATTGCCCCGGAAAGTTGACGCCATCAACGCGGACTGGATTCCGGCCAGGACCCTGGAGTGGAGGGAGGATGAAGCGGGCCTTGTTTTCCTGCTCAAGGAAAAATCACGCAGCCGCTGGATGAAATGGCTGATCCGTAAGGCGGGAAAGAGCCAGTTTTTCCGCATCCACCTGGACCGCTTCGGCACCGCGGCCTGGAAACTGGCCGACGGCTCACGCAGCATCAAGGAGATCGCGACCGCCATGCAGGCGCAATTCGGTGAGGAATTGGCGGACGCGGACGTGCGCCTGGTGCGATTCTTCACCATGCTGGCCGGCAGTCGTTTCGTGGTTTTTGCGCGTGCCGGCATGGACGCGAATGTCGGATAATTTTTGATTTTTCTCCCGGTATAGTGTAACATAGTAAATGGATGGCGGCTTGTCCGCCGAATCCCCACCGACAGGAAAAGAATGAGACAGATCCAGGAGAGAATCATGCCGCAAAAAAGAACAAATCGTCATTCCCGCTGGCGGGAACTCTGGGATATTTCTCCGCAGTTGTTTCAACTGCTCAGCAGCAGCGAACAGCTGGAGCAGGCACGTACCCGCTTGATGGAGTATCTGGACCAGGTCCGCGCTTCCATGCTGGACTCTTCGGAAAAGTTTCCCGACTGGGATTTCCTGGTTCGTCGCGATGCGCGCCGCGTCTTGCGTGCCATGTTTTCCCTGCGCAACGAACGTCTTACGGGGAATTCGCCGTTGAAACACTTATGGAAGGCGGCGCGGGAGACTGATGCAGACGTGGATGATGATTTCATCACTGAATTCAAGCACCTTTTTCGGGCACTGGAGGGAAACGCGGGAATCTATCCCGGCGACCTGATCCGCGGTATCGAAGAGGCCGATTTCGACACCCTGCGCGGACGTGAAGCCGCGCAGCGGCGATCGGATTTCCTGGACGGCATGGGCGACCGCATGGATGATATCCTGGCACGCTATCCCCACGGCCTGCAACCCGACGTGGAAGCGCGCCGGGAAAAGAACCGGCGCCGGGTCCTCGAGGCCTTCGGGGGCAGTGAAGCGGATTGGTACAACCCTCAATGGCATTACCGCCACGTGATTCGGGATCGGGCCGGCCTGGAGCGCATGCGCAAAGTGATCGAGGTTTCATCCGATCAGGTTGAAGCGATCGGCAAAGCGATCGATAACGGCATTCCGTTCGGTATCACCCCCCATTATCTGCACTTGATGGACCACGCGCCCGGCAAGCGTGACCTGGCTGTGCGTCGGCAGGTGATGCCGCCGATCAGCTACGTGGAGGCGGTCCTGTCGCATATGAATGACCGTGATGTGGCTTTTGATTTCATGCGTGAACACGACACATCGCCCGAAGCGCATATCACCCGTCGCTATGTGAAGGTGGCCATCCTGAAACCCTATGACACCTGCCCGCAGATCTGCGTGTATTGCCAGCGCAATTGGGAGATCACCAGCCCGTTTGCGGAAAACGCCGAGGTGTCGCAGCAGGATCTCGACCGCACCGTTGAATGGGTCGAGTCCCATGCGCACATCATGGACCTGCTGGTGACCGGGGGCGATCCGCTGATCATGCCCGATGCCAAGCTGAAATCCCTGCTCGATCGCCTGGCCGCCATTCCCCACCTGAAAACCATCCGCATCGCTTCCCGTTTCCCGGTGACGTTGCCGCAACGCATCGATGATGCTTTCGTTGATCTTCTGGCTTCCTACCACGAGCCCGGGCGCAGAATCATCTACTTCGTGACTCACATCCAGCATCCCTACGAGATCTGCCGGGAAACGCTCGCGGCGGTCACGCGATTGCGCGAGCGGGGGATCGCCGTGTACAACCAGCAGGTGTTCACCTTCTCAAACAGCCGCCGCTTTGAATCCGTGGCCCTGCGTATCGCGCTCCGGCTGATCGGTGTCGATCCCTATTACGTCTTCAACATGAAAGGCAAAACCGAGATGGAAGACTACGCCGTTCCCCTGGCCCGCCTGTTGCAGGAACGCAAGGAGGAAGCCCGCCTGCTGCCGGGGATCTACCGCACCGATGAGCCGGTGTTCAACGTGCCGTTCCTGGGGAAAAACCATGTCCGGGCCTTTCAGGATCACGAATTGATTTCCATCATGCCCGAAGGCCGCCGCGTGTACGCGTTTCATCCCTGGGAGCGCAATATCCGCCGCACGCGCTCCTATATCTACCGCGACGTATCGATCGCCGCTTACCTGCGCAACCTGGAGGATCTGGGCGAACCCGTGTCCGAATACCGCACGATCTGGTATTACTATTAAAGTTGGAGAGTTGGGGAGTTGGAAAGTTGGAGAGTTGGGGAGTTGGAGAGTTTGAGGGTTGGGGAGTTGGGGAGTTGGAGAGAAGGAGGCAGGAGACAGGAGGCAGGACAAAACCCTGAATATGGAATAAAGTAGAAGGAATAAGAAAAGCGGTTCCTTTCGCTTCGCTGAAGGC
>DBFQ01000029.1 GCA_002294665.1 Candidatus Aminicenantes bacterium UBA876 | reverse complement strand
TCCGTAACCGATATCATCGAGTAAACCATGGCCAAGAGCGATAAACGGATCAAGGTTCATCTCAAGTGTTCGGAATGCAACCGTAAAAACTATTCCACCTACAAGAACAAGCAGAACAGCACGGAAAAGTTGAAATTGAACAAGTACTGCCCCTTTGATCGCAAGCATACCGAACATCGAGAGGTAAAGTAAATTGGGTTGGTAGGTCAGTAGCTCAATTGGTAGAGCATCGGTCTCCAAAACCGAGGGCTGGGGGTTCGAGTCCCTCCTGACCTGCTTATAATCTGGACAATGGCAAAGAAAGAGAACATATTCAAGCGCATCGGCCTTTACCTCAACGAGGTGAAGGGTGAATTGAAAAAGGTGACCTGGCCCAGCCGCAATGACCTGTACAAGACCACGATTGCGGTTGTGATCGCTTCGATCGTTTTCGGGATCTACCTTTTTCTGGTGGATTGGGTTTTCTCTGAGATCATCCAGCGTGTCATCGGAGTTTTTCAGTAAACGGGCGCAACATCATGGAAAAAGAGTGGTACATCATCCACGTCTTCTCCGGATCGGAAGACTTCGTGGTCAAAGCCCTGCATGAAAAAATCCGCAAGTACGACATGGATGACCAGATCGAGGAGATCGTGATTCCCACGGAAAACGTCATCGAGATCAAGGACGGCCAGAAAGTAGTCAGTGAGAAGCGCTCCTTCCCCGGCTATATCCTGGTCAAGATGGTCATGAATGACAAGAACTGGTACTTTATTCGCAATACGCCCAAAGTGACCGGTTTCGTGGGCGCGGGCAAAAAGCCCAAGCCGCTTTCGGAAAAGGAAGTGGCAACGATTCTCAAGCACATTGAAACCACCCAGGCCACCCCCAAGCCCAAATACCATTTCGAGTCCGGCGACGCCGTCAAGATCATTGACGGCCCGTTCCTGAATTTCAACGGAGTCGTGGATGCCGTTCAGGAAGACAAGAACCTCTTGAAGGTGACTGTGACCATTTTCGGTCGGCCCACGCCGGTAGATCTCGATTTTTTGCAAGTGGAAAAGATATAGGAGCAATTCCATGGCGAGCCCAAAAAAGAAAAAGATCGTCACCAGCTTCAAGTTGCAGCTGCCCGCGGGAAAAGCCACTCCGGCCCCTCCGGTCGGCCCGGCACTCAGCCAGCACGGCCTGAACATCATGGAGTTCGTGAACCAGTTCAACAAGGCCACGGCCAAGATGGAAGACGGCATGATCATTCCCGCTGAAGTCCTGGTGCATCCGGATAAGACCTTTACCATGCAGCTCAAGACCCCCCCTGTTTCGTACCTGCTGAAAAAGGCCGCGGGGGTATTGAAAGGGTCCGGCGAGCCCAACAAGAACAAGGTGGGCCGGATTACATCCAAACAGGTTGAAGAGATCGCCCGTGTCAAGATGGAGGACCTCAATACCGATGATCTCAAGCAGGCGGTCAAGATCGTCAGGGGATCGGCCCGGAGCATGGGTGTGGAGATCAAGAATGTCTAAGCACGGGAAATTGTATCGCGATGCGCGCAGCCGCGTTGAAGATCGTGAGTACGGCCTGGAAGACGCCGTGTCGCTGCTGAGAGGAATGCAACGCTCCAGTTTTGTGGAATCCGTGGACTTGTCGATCCGCCTGGGAGTGGATCCGAAATATCCCGAGCAGAATGTACGCGGCACAGTGGCTTTGCCGCATGGAACGGGGCGCCAGGTGCGCGTACTTGTCATTGCTTCCGGCGAAAAAATCAAGGAAGCCGAAGACGCCGGGGCGGACCATGCCGGCGGCGAAGAAATGGTCGAAAAGATTCAGGCGGAAAACTGGTTTGATTTCGACACCGTGGTGACCACGCCGGATATGATGCGTCACGTCGGCCGGTTGGGGAAGGTCCTGGGGCCCAAGGGACTCATGCCCAGCCCAAAGGCCGGAACGGTTACTTTCAACCTGAAAGAAACGGTTGAAGAGATCAAGAAAGGGCGCGTGGAATTCAAGGTCGATAAAACGGGAATCATCAATTCCAGTATCGGCAGGATGAGTTTCGATGACGCGCAGATTGCAGAAAACGTGCGCAGTTTTATCCAGGCGGTACTCAAGGCCCGCCCGGCTTCGTTGAAGGGGCGTTACGTGCGCTCGATTTACTTGAGCACAACCATGAGCCCCGGAGTAAGACTGTTGCCTCAGGATTACGAACAGTGAGCGCCCGCGGGCGGAAAAACAGGAGGATGTCGTGACGAGTCCGAAGTCGATAGAACGCAATCAGAAGAGAATTGAAGAACTGGCTGGAATTTTTGCCCGCAGGGGAGTCTATCTGTTTGATTACCGCGGCCTTAGTGTACCCGAATTGCAGGAATTGCGGTCAAAGGTCAAGAACCTGAACGCCGGCATCAAGGTATTCAAGAACCGTATGGCGATCAAGTACTTCGCCGGGGCCGGTCATGACCAGTACGGCCGTGACCTCTTTCAGGGTCCCCTGGCCGTGGCTTACGCGGATGACAATTTTATCGAAGTGGCCAAAGTCATGGTCGAGTACGAGAAGGAGAGCAAGAAGATCCAGTTGAAATCGGCATTCGTGGAAAGCCGGCTGATGGATCGGGAAAAAGTATTGCAACTGGCCAAGTTGCCGGGGCGGGATCAGCTTCTGGCCCAGTTGGCCATGTCGATTGTTCATCCGCTCAAAAAGATGGGCATGTCGCTTGCCGCTCCCCTGACAAACATGTTGATTCTGCTGAAGAATCTGCAAGATAAAAAAGCAAAGCAAGGAGAAGAATGATGGCTGACATCAAAAAGGAAGATTTCTTCAAGCATCTGGATAACCTCACGGTTCTCGAGCTGGCGGATTACATCAAGGAGTTCGAGGATCGGTACGGCATCAAGGCGGAAATGGCCGCCATGCCCGTAGCCGGCATGGCCGCTCCGGCTGCCGCGGCTGAGGGTGGCGAAGCTGAAGAACAAACCGAGTTTGACGTGATTCTCAAAAGCGTTGGCGCCAAGAAGATCAACGTCATCAAAGTGGTCCGTGAAGTCACCGACCTGGGGCTGAAAGAGGCCAAAGAAGTCGTGGACAAAGCACCCGGCGAAGTGAAGAAGGGCGTGTCCAAGGAAGAAGCTGAAGAGATCAAGAAAAAGTTCGAAGAGGTGGGTGCCGAGATCGAGATCAAGTAAATGACTCGCCTCACCGAATGCGGACCCCAGAAATGAAAGGGTTGGTATGCACAAAAAAAATCATTACATTGACCGGGTAAATTTATCCAAACTGGTCGCTCCGATCGGGATTCCCGACCTGCTTGAAATTCAGAAGAAATCTTTCCAGATTTTCCTGCAGATCGATGAGATTCCGGAGAAACGTAAAAATATCGGTATTCAGGCGGCATTCAAGTCGATCTTTCCGATTTACGATTTCAAGGAGACGGCCATTCTGGATTTTGTTTCTTATTCGCTTGGAGACTGGTCCTGCAAGTGCGGCGAGCTCCAGGGTATCGAACAATCCAAGCCGGTGTGCACCCGTTGCGGCGCGCTGGTCAGCGCCGGCATCGCTCCCGGTAAGGACTCAGTTTGTCCGGAGTGCTCCAGCCGCGGTACTGTGGAAAACCGGGTCTGTGAAAAATGCGGGGATCGGGTCCGCCTGAAGATCAAGTATTCTCCCGAAGAGTGCCTGGACAAGGGATTTGATTATTCAATCCCCCTCAAGGTCACTCTGCGCCTCGCTCTTTACGATGAAGACAAGAAGGGTGAGAAAATCATCAAGGATGTCAAAGAGCAGGAAATTTTCTTTGGCGAACTGCCCTACATCACGGAACGGGGTACCTTTATCATCAACGGTACCGAGCGCATCGTGGTTTCGCAATTGCAGCGTTCTCCGGGAGTCTATTTCATGCCGGGGAAAGCCAGGGGCGAATTCACCGCCAAGATCATTCCCGCGCGCGGCGCCTGGATCGAATTCGAGGAGAAGCAGAATCTTCTGCAGGTCCGCCTGGACAAGAAAACCAAGCGCATCAATGTGACCACCTTCCTCAAGGCGATGGGACTTGCGGATGATCTGGAAATCCTCAAGATGTTTTATTCCATAATTCCCGCCAGGATGGAAAACGGCATCTGTTACGTGAAACTCTCGCGCATGCTCAAGGACACGAAACTGACCGCCGCAGTGACGGACGCCAAGGGCAAAGAGATCCTGCCCCAGGGCGCCAAGCTCATGATCAAGAACATCCGGGAGCTTGAGAAGCATGATGTAGACTTCGTGCCGGTGGATCTGGAGTTGTTGTCGGATCCCTATGCGGCCAGCGAGATTGAAGGCGTACTGCACCTGAACGAGCCGATCACGGGCACCCAGATTCGCAAGCTGCGGGGCATGAACACGGAATTCAACCTGTTTTTCCCCAACAGTGAAGAGGAGCCGCTCGGCCCCATGATCGCGCTGACGCTGCGCAAGGACAAAAAAAAGAAGGACGTGGAGATCACCGAGAAAGTCGTCATCCAGAGCGAAGCCGAAACCGAAGACAAGGTGGCCAAGAATCAGGGTGACGCCTTTATTGAAATCTTCAAGAAACTTCGCCCCGGTGAGCCCGTCACCCTGGAAGGTTCCAAGAAGTTCTTTGAAAACATGATGCGGGATCCCCGGCGCTATGACCTCAGCTCCGTGGGCCGCCTCAAGCTCAACATCAAATTGGGGATGAAGCCGGACCACAATGAGGAAGTGTATGTCCTTACCGTTGAAGACATGGTGGAGATCATCCGCTATTTCCTGCGCCTGAAATACGACCGTTCCGGTCGCATGAAGGTGGATGATATCGATCATCTTTCGAACCGTCGCATCCGCGCCGTGGGTGAATTGGTGGAAAACGCTTTCCGCATCGGCTTGATGCGCCTGGAAAAGATCATCCGCGAACGCATCACCAATGCCCAGGATATCTCGATCATGTTGCCGCGGGAGCTGCTGAACACCAAGCCGGTATTCGCGGCCATCAAGGAGTTCTTCGGCACGTCCCAGTTGTCCCAGTTCATGGATCAGACCAATGCCCTGGCCGAAACCACCCACAAGCGGCGCATTTCCGCCCTGGGCCCCGGGGGTTTGAACCGCGAACGCGCGGGCTTTGAAGTCCGTGACGTTCATCCGTCTCATTACGGCCGTATCTGCCCGATTGAAACTCCGGAAGGTCCCAATATCGGGTTGATTTCCTCGCTCACCACCTATGCCCGGGTCAATGATTACGGCTTTATCGAAGCGCCCTACCGCAAGGTCGAGAACGGCCACGTGGTCAATTTTTTCTGTGTCGATTATCCCGGCGACTCCAAATGGGCCATCGGTGAACTGGTCAAGGAAGATGAGCTGGACCGCAAGGTCAAGTCCCTGCAGAAAGCGGGAAAGGAATTGCCCTTGTACCATTACCATGCTTTCTACCTGACCGCGTGGGAGGAAGAAGGCTACACCATCGCCCAGGCAAATGCCGTGATCGATGAAAAGGGCCGTTTTACCGCCAAGCGCGTGGCCTCGCGGCGGGGCAGTGAGCCCATTTTCGTGCCGCCTGAAGAGATCAATTATATGGATATCTCGCCCAATCAGGTGGTTTCGGTTTCGGCGGCCTTGATTCCATTCCTGGAACACGATGACGCCAACCGTGCCCTGATGGGATCGAACATGCAGCGCCAGGCCGTGCCTCTGGTCAACCCGAAAACCCCGATTGTGGGCACGGGTATGGAACACAAGTTGATCAAGGATTCCGGGGTGGACGTGGTGTGCAGGCGCTCCGGCGTGGTGATGAACTCGGACGCGGAGCGCATCATCATCAAGACTGATGACAGCCGTGAAGCCCAGCTGGATTTTTCCGAGATCGGCGCCGACCTGTACGAACTGAAAAAGTACCGCCGTTCCAACCAGAACACGCTCATCAACCAGAGGCCGCTGGTCAAAGTGGGCGACCGGGTTGAAGCCGGCCAGATCCTGGCGGACGGACCCGCTTCCGACCGCGGCGAGATGGCCATGGGCCGCAACATCCTCGCCGCCTTCCTGCCCTGGCGCGGCTACAACTATGAAGATGCCATTATCCTGAGTGAGCGGCTGGTCAAGAACTCGACCTTCAACTCGATCTACATCGTGGAAGAAACGGTGGAAGCCCGGGAAACCAAACTGGGAAAAGAAGAGATCACCCGGGATATTCCCGGCGTTGCCGAAAATGTACTGCGGCACCTGGACGAATCCGGGATCGTGCGCATCGGGGCCAAGGTCCGACCCGGAGAAATCCTGGTCGGTAAGGTTTCGCCCAAGGGAGAAACCCAGCTTTCTCCGGAAGAGAAATTGCTCCGGGCCATATTCGGTGAGCAGGCTTCCGAGATCAAGGACACCTCGCTGTATTGCCCCCCCGGAGTGGAAGGAACCGTCATAGATGTCAAGATCTTTACCCGTCGCGGCCTGGACAAGGATTTGCGCGCGACCGAGATCGACAATGAGCAGACCGCCAAGTTGCGCCGCAACTTCAACGATGAGCGCCGCATCCTGCTGCTTGAACGCAACGATAAGTTGAGAAACCAGCTGGTGGGAGCAAAAGTCATCCACCCGTTTACGTTGAACGGCAACAAGCTGAAAAAGAACGACCCGCTCAAGGCGGAGTACCTGAACATCATCAACGAGGAAACCATCCGCCTGTTGAGTGAACATTTGGAAGAAGAACGGGTGAAACTGGTCGAGGAGATCGAATCCAGATCCCAGCTCCACATCAACGCCCTGGAAAAGGAATTGAATGAAAAGATCGACCAGATGCGCAAGGGAGACGAGTTTTCTCCCGGCATCATCAAGATCGTCAAGGTGTTGATCGCGGTCAACCGCCGCATTTCAACCGGGGACAAGATGGCGGGACGTCATGGCAACAAGGGTGTCGTTTCACGCATCCTGCCCGAGGAAGACATGCCATTCCTGGAAGACGGCACGCCGCTGGATATCATTCTCAATCCCCTGGGCGTACCTTCACGCATGAATGTGGGGCAGATCTATGAACTGTTGCTGGGGTGGGCGGGCAAGCTGCTGAACCTTCACTTCGAGACCCCGGTTTTCACTTCCGGCACGGAGAACGACGTCAAAGCGTTCATGCGCCAGGCAGGCCTGCCCGAAGACGGAAAAGTCGTGTTGTACGACGGGCTTTCCGGAGAAGCCTTCACCAACAAAGTGACGGTCGGCTACATGTACATCATGAAACTCGAGCACATGGTGGACGACAAGATCCATGCGCGTTCCACCGGGCCGTATTCGTTGATTACCCAGCAGCCGCTGGGCGGTAAGGCGCAATTCGGCGGTCAACGCGTGGGTGAAATGGAGGTCTGGGCGTTCGAAGCCTATGGCGCGGCCTATATCCTCCAGGAAATCCTGACCATTAAATCCGACAACATCAGCGGACGGAACGAGATCTATTCGGCTATCGTCAAGGGCAACATGGATTTCAAACCGGGATTACCGGAATCTTTCAACGTGTTGATCAAGGAGCTGAAAAGCCTGGCGTTGAACGTGGAATTGATCAAAAAAGAGGGCCGCAGTGAAGAAGCCCGTCTGCGGCAGAACATCGATAATATTCCTTGATGAAATCAGGGCGTTTGTTTCAGAACAAACAGCAGGGGTCGAAGGTGATCGACCCGAGCCGGCGGCTGCGGCCGCCCATTTAGGGGAGTCCCCATGCATCGAATGAAAAATGAACGCATTGAAGTCAACATAATGGATTATTCCAAAATCCGTATCAGCCTGGCGTCTCCGGATATTATCCGCGCCTGGTCGTCCGGTGAGGTCACCAAGCCCGAGACCATCAACTACCGGACGTTCAAGCCGGAACGGGACGGGTTGTTCTGTGCCAAGATCTTCGGCCCCACCCAGGATTTCCGCTGCCTTTGCGGCAAGTACAAGGGGTTGAAGTACAAGGGCATCGTATGTGAAAAATGCGGCGTGGAAGTGACGTTTTCTTCCGTGCGTCGCGAACGCATGGGGCATATCGAGCTCAATTCCCGCGTGGCCCATATCTGGTTTTTCAAAGGGATCCCCTCGCGAATCGGCGTGATCCTGGAAATCAGTGCCAAGGAACTCGAACACATCATCTACTTCGAGAATTACATCGTCATCGAACCGGGCGATGTGCCGGACCTGAAGTACAAGCAGGTGCTCAGCGAAGAAGAATATCACGACCTGGTCGACAAGTACGGTGAATCGGCATTCAAGGCCGATATGGGCGCCGAGGCCATCCACGAATTGCTGCGGCGCCTCGATCTGGAAAAAGAGGTTGCCGAGCTCAAGTCGCGCTTGAAGGTCGAGCGTTCAATTCAGAAGAAAAAAAACTATGCCCGGCGCCTGAAGATCATGGAAGATTTCCTCTACTCCGGCAACCGTCCGGATTGGATGGTCATGAACGTGATCCCGGTACTGCCGCCGGACCTGCGCCCTCTCGTCCGCCTCGACGGCGGACGTTTCGCCAGCTCGGATCTGAACGATCTTTACCGGCGCGTGATCAACCGCAACAACCGCTTGAAACGGCTGCTCGACCTCAAGGCTCCGGAACTGATCATCAAGAACGAAAAGCGCATGCTCCAGGAAGCGGTGGATGCCCTTTTCGACAACCAGAAACGCAACAAGAGCTACATGAGTTCCCAGAAACGTCCGTTGAAATCCCTCTCTGACAGCCTGAAAGGCAAACAGGGACGTTTTCGCCAGAACCTGTTGGGCAAGCGCGTGGACTATTCCGGGCGCTCCGTGATCGTGGTCGACCCCAAGTTGAACCTCGATGAATGCGGCCTGCCCAAAAAGATGGCCCTGGAACTCTTCAAGCCGTTTATCTACAACAAACTGGAAAAGAAGGGCATGGTCACCACCCTGCGGGTGGCCCGATCCTGGGTCGAGGAGAACCGCGAAGAAATCTGGGACGCCCTGGCCGAGGTCATCCGTGAGCACACGGTCATGCTGAACCGCGCTCCCACGCTGCATCGCCTGGGTGTACAGTCGTTCCGTCCCCGCCTGGTCGAGGGCAACGCCATTACCCTGCATCCCCTGGTCTGTCCCGCATTCAACGCCGATTTCGATGGAGACCAGATGGCGGTTCATGTTCCCCTGTCGCTGGAAGCCCAGGCGGAGTCCAAGCTGCTGATGCTGGCAACCAACAACATCCTGTCTCCCGCAAACGGCAAGCCCCTGGCGGTTCCGTCTCAGGACATGATTCTGGGTTTCTACTACCTGACATTCAGCAAGCGCAACCTGAAAGGCGAGCACATGATTTTCGCTTCGCGCAAAGATGTGTTGCATGCCCTCGAACACAAGATGGTGGATATCAACGCCATGATCCGCCTGCGCTATTTCGGCGAACTCAAGAACCTGGATTCCTATATGCTGGATCCCCAGGACATCGCCAATTGTCCCACGACCACGATCGATCGCAAGGATAACCAGTTGCTGGTGACCACGCCGGGCCGGGTCATTTTCAATGACCTGCTGCCTGAAGGTATTCCCTACATCAACGGCCTGTTGAAAAAGAAGGGTGTCCGCAACCTGGTGCATTTCATTTACCAGAACATGGGTTTTACGCCGACCGTGCAGACCCTTGACCGCTTGAAAGAAGCGGGTTTTGAATATGCCACCCGCGCGGGATTCACCATCAGCATTTCCGACCTGGTTGTGCCGGAAGATAAGTTCGGCATCATTCAGCGCACGGAGAAGGAACTGGAAAAAATTGAAAAGATGTATGCGTCCGGCCTGATGACCGCGGGAGAGCGCCACAACAACATCATCGATAAGTGGAGCAAGGCCACGGACGAGATTCGCGAGATCATGTTCGCCAACATGAAACGAATGAGTTATGAAGGCGACAGCATCAATCCCATCTTCATGATGTCGGATTCCGGCGCCCGCGGCAGCAAGGATCAGCTCAAGCAATTGGCAGGAATGCGCGGCCTCATGGCCAAGCCTTCCGGTGAGATCCTGGAAACGCCGATCACCGCAAACTTCAAGGAAGGTCTGCCCGTATTGCAGTACTTCATTTCAACTCACGGTGCGCGCAAGGGACTGGCGGACACGGCCCTGAAAACGGCTGAAGCCGGCTACCTGACCCGCAAACTGGTGGACGCGGCCATCGAAGTAGTCGTCAAGGAAGAGGATTGTGGCACCCTGGCCGGGCTGGAAGTGTCCGCCATCATTGAGAACGGCNNGGCAAGGTGATCGAGCCGTTGCATGAGCGCATCCTGGGCCGTATCGCCCTGCAGGACGTGGTGGATCCCGATGATCCTGAGAACGTCATCGTCGTTGCCGGCGAGGAAATCGATGAAAACAAGGCCCGCCAGATTGTCGAAGCCGGTATTCTGCATGTCAAGATCCGGTCAGGCCTGACGTGCGATACCGAGGCGGGAATCTGTCGCAAGTGCTACGGTCGCAACCTTTCCACCGGCCGTATTATTGAACTCGGTGAAGCCGTGGGCATCGTGGCCGCGCAGTCGATCGGTGAACCGGGAACCCAGTTGACCATGCGTACCTTCCACATCGGCGGCGTGGCTTCCGGCGCGGAGGGTCAGACAAAACTTCACTCCGGGCATGAAGGCGTGGTGCGCTACAAGGACCTGATGGCGGTCAAGGACAAGGACGGCGAGATGGTGGCCATGAACCGCATCGGCTCGTTGCAGGTAGTCGACGCCAAGGGCCGGGAGCGCGCCATGTACCCGGTCATCTATGGGTCCAAGATCACCGTGGAAGACAACCAGAAGGTGGCCAAGGGAGACCTGCTGCTGCAGTGGGATCCGTTTGTCAACGCCATCCTGACCAATGAAGATGGTATCGTGGAGTTCAAGGACCTGGAAGAGAATATTTCCTATGTTCAGGATCGCGATGAAACCTCGGGTAAGATTACCACCATCGTCATTGATATCAAGAACGAACGCCTGCGGGATGAGCTGCAACCGCAGATCCTGATCCGGGACAAGAAAACGCGCCGAATCAAGCGTCACTTCTATCTGCCCGTGANNCGCCGGAGATACCCTGGCCAAGATTCCCTCCGATTTTGCCAAAACCAAGGATATTACCGGCGGATTGCCGCGCGTAACCGAATTGTTCGAAGCGCGCAAACCCAAGAACCCGGCCAAGATGGCCCAGATCGACGGTGTGGTCGAATTCGGTAAGGTGATCAAAGGGGCGCGCAAGATCACCATTCGTCCGTTTGACAACAATGTCAAACCCGACGAACACACGATTCCCCGCGGAGCCTACATCACGGTGGGTGACGGTGACAAGATCAATGCCGGAACGCCCCTGATGGACGGGCCCTTGAACCCTGCGGACATCCTCGAGGTATTGGGCGAGCAGAAACTGGCCGAATACCTGCTCAAGGAAATCCAGGATGTGTATCGTCTACAGGGCGTGGAAATCAACGACAAGCATATCGAGATCATTATCCGCCAGATGATCAAATGGCGTCGCATCGAGACCGTGGGCGACACTTCGTTTATCCCGGAACAGATCGTGGAAAAATGGAGTTTTGACCGCGAAAACGCCCGGGTGGAAGCCGGGGGCGGAATCCCCGCCAAAGCCAAACCCGCCCTGCTGCCGATTTCGCGGGCGGCACTGGCCTACGACAGCTTCCTGTCGGCCGCGGCGTTCCAGGAAACCACCCGCGTACTGACGGAAGCGGCCATCGCCGGAAAGGAAGATCACCTGCGGGGCATCAAGGAAAATGTCACCATGGGTCGACTGATCCCGGCCGGAACGGGGTACTCGTTCTACCAGAACGTGGAAATCGACGAGGTGGAAGACATTTTCCAGCACGCGCGTTAGCCTGCATTTCTCACAGCGANNAGTTGAAGAGTTGAAGAGTTGAAAAGTTGAAGAGGGAAGAAGTAGGAATGGTTTAGAAAGTTTTTTCGGTCAATTTTTCACTTTTCACTGATTGCCTGCGACCTGACACTTCGTTTCCCTGCACTGGATTGTCCGGAATAAAGAATAAGCAATAATGAATAAAAAAACCCTTTCGAATAGTCGGGTTTTTTATTCCGTCTTCTTTATTCCTTATTCAGTTTTGGCGGCTTTCGAACCGCACGTTCACTATTATCTGCCGCCAGTCTTCAGCCTGAAGTTACGCTTGGCTGAATATGCTTTTCCGCATCAAACCGGGCTCATGATCAGGGACATGGCTTCCTGGCGCGTGGTGGCGTTTTTGAATACGCCGCGCACGGCCGAGGTGATGGTTCTTGATCCCGGCTTTTTCGCACCCCGCATGGTCATGCACAAATGCTCCGCCTGAATCACCACCATGACTCCCATGGGTTCCAGGATGTCGACCAGGCAGTCGGCGATCTGCTTGGTCAGCCGTTCCTGAATCTGCAGGCGGCGCGCCAGGGTGTCCACGAGGCCGGCGATGGTATTGAGCCCCATGATCCGTCCCTTGTCGGGAATATAGACCACGCTGGCGGTTCCGGAGAAAGGCAGCAGGTGGTGTTCGCACATGGAGTGAATGGCGATGTTTTTCAACATCACCATTTCGTTGTGTTTCTCTTCGGTCAATAACCTGGAAAAGCGGGCGGTGTCTTCATGCGTTCCGGAAAGTACTTCCGCAAACATTTCCGCAACCCGGCGGGGTGTCTGCTGCAGGCGCAGTGAATCCGGGTCTTCGCCGATTCCCTGCAGGATCAGGCGTACTCCATCACGGATCAATGCCGCGTCCATTTTTGTGGATTTCATGTGAACTCCTGGCTGCGAAAAACCCGCATGCAATGGTTATACCGTACCCCCCGTTATTTCGTCAAGGCCGTCTTGCGGCGCGTTGACAGCAACAACGGGATTGCCGTAAGATAAACGCGGTAAATGAGCGTTAAAGGGTTCCCGCGCCCGATCCCGGGAACGCTGAGGAGTAAAGGTGAAGATTCTGCGAAACGGACTTGTGATTTTTTTCATGCTTGCNNCTCGGTGCCGGCGCCGCCGGTACGGATAAACTCACGTTCCAACAGGCGATGGTCGATTACGGTCGCGGCCTGCTTACGCCCCTGCCGCGGGTGATGGGATGGCTGGACAGCAGCCATTACCTGGAAAGCCGGGGCATGGAAATTCTTTCCGTGAACGCCCGCAGCGGTGAGTCGCAGGTGTTCTTTTCCATGGCCGACCATCCGGAACTGGCCGGGCACGAACTGTCTCTGATGGATGCGCGCGACTGGACGGCGGATTATGCCTTGGCCTGTTTTCTCAAGCAGGGCAAGCTGTTTGTTTACCACCTGCGCTCCAAACGCATGACCACTGTGGAAGCCGGGGGAAGTATTGACACGCCGATGCTGTCACCGGATGGTTCCGCGGTGGCTTTCACCCGGGCAAACGACCTTTACGTGCATGACCTGGATACGGCAAAGACCAGACGCCTGACCACGGATGGCAGTGATGTGATCCTCAATGGATATGCGTCATGGGTATATTATGAGGAGATCCTGGGGCGTCGCAGCCGATATCGCGCATTCTGGTGGGGACCGGACGGCCGCCGCATCGCTTTTTTGCGTTTTGACCAGTCCAATGTCCCCGTGTTTCCCATTACCCGTTCGGATGGGGTTTACCCTGAACTGGAGCAACAATATTATCCCAAGCCCGGTGCGCCCAATCCGCAAGTTCGCCTCGGGGTGGCGGACCTCGACAGTAAAGACATTCACTGGATCCCTGTTCCGGATGATGAGGAACACTACCTGGCCCATCCCCGCTGGTCCCGTGACGGCAGGACCCTTTATTTCCAGTGGATGAACCGTGGACAGGATCGCTTGAAGGTATTCTGCTGGCGGGAACCGCAAACGGCCGCGCGGGAAGTTTTTTCCCAGCAGCGATCCAGTTGGGTGGAATTCCTCGAGGAGAGGGACCTGATTATCATGGATTCCGGCGAACTGGTCATTCGTTGCGCCATCGATGACTGGCATCATATTTATCACGTGTCCTCCCGGGGGCGGCTCCGCCGGTTGACCCGCGGCGATTGGGCGGTTCACGCCCTGCTGCATCTGGACACGGGGCGGCGTGAGGTCCTGTTTTCCGCCTCCCAGCGTGATTCGACCCAATCCCAAGCCTACCGCGTGGGCCTCAAAGGCGGCAAAACGCATTGCCTGACACCGGAAACCGGGTGGCACAGCCTGACCCCGTCTCCGGACGGCGGCCTTTTCCTGGATCGCCACTCGGCCATGGATCGCCCGGACCGGCTGGTCCTGCGTGACCGGCGCGGACGCCTGTTGCGAACGCTTGGCGATTCCGCTTCACCTCAGGTGGCCCGGTACGGTCTGAACCGCATGCAACTGATCCGTGTCCCGGCGGGCGAGGGCTGGCAGCTTCCCGTCCAGTTGATCCTGCCCCCGGATTTCAGTGAACACAAAAAGTATCCGCTGGTTCTGAACGTGTATGGGGGACCGGGTGCGATGTCGGTGCGGAACGCATTCCCCGGCAACAGGGGCTTGGGCGCTTTCTACCTGGCCCAGATGGGGATTGTCGTGGCGATCGCCGACCACCGCGGTGCCGGGCACCACGGCAAGGCGGGAATGGATCTGATGCATCGCCGCCTGGGTCATTGGGAACTGCATGATTACGCTGCGGTTGTGGATTTCCTGAAACAAAAAAGCTGGGTGGACGGAGATCGCGTCGGCATCAGCGGCGGCAGTTACGGCGGTTACGTGACCGCCCTCGCACTGGCCAGGTCACCCGGGGTCTTTCATTTCGGAGTCGCCAGTTTTTCCGTGACCGACTGGAAATTATACGACTCGGTTTATACCGAGCGCTACATGGATACGCCGCAGGAAAATCCGCAGGGATACAAAGCCGGCTCGGTGCTGGAGTACGTCGACACCTATCGCGGTGGACTGCGCCTGCTCCACGGAACCCTGGACGACAACGTGCATCTGCAGAATTCGCTGCAACTGCTGGATCGCATCCAGGATGCGGGGAAGCCGGTTGAGTTCATGGCGTTTCCCGGAGAAAGGCATGGTTTCCGCGGTCCCAAGCGCCAGTTTGATTCCCGCTGCACGCTGGATTTCTGGAGCCGTGTCTTTTTCAATCGCCCCTGGACAGAGGATAAATGAAACCGCTCACAAGTGCCGCTGACCCGAAGGAAGAGCGAAAAGCACTGCGGCGCATTGTGCGCCTGGCATTGGCTGAAGACCATGTGGATGAGGATGCGACAACCTTGTCCCTGCGCGAATTCGACGCGCCCGTACGCGCGGAAGTTGTGGCCAAGGCCGCCGGGGTGGTGTCGGGGATTCCTGCGTTCAGGGAAACCTTCCGCCTGGTGGATGCCGGGGTGAGAATCCGGTCGCTGCGGCATGATGGAGACCGGGTGGAAACAGGCGATGTCTTGCTGGAATTGCAGGGGATGGAAGGATCGATCTTGCGGGCTGAACGTACGGCGCTGAATTTCCTGCAACGCCTCAGCGGCGTGGCCACCATGACCCGCAATTTTGTCCGCCGCCTGGAGGGGACCGGCGTAACCTTGCTGGATACGCGCAAAACCACTCCCGGAATGCGTCTGCTGGAAAAACGCGCCGTGCGCGACGGCGGTGGCGCCAACCACCGCCAGCACCTGGCGGACATGGTCATGATTAAGGATAACCATATCCGCATGACCGGTTCGATTGCGCTGGCGGTGCAGGCGGTGCGCCGCAACCATCCCCACCTGCCTGTTGAGGTGGAGACCCAGGACCTGAACCAGTTTCGCGAAGCCCTGGCATTGCCCGTGGATGTGATCATGCTGGATAATTTCAGTGATGAGATGGTTGCGGAAGCGGTATCCATGAACCGGGGCCTGCGCAGCCTGGAACTTTCCGGCAACGTGACCCTGGATACCATTACGCAACGCGTCCGGCCGGGAATTGATTATATTTCGGTGGGGGCACTGACCCACTCCTACCGATCCCTGGATCTCAGCCTGGAGATCCGTCCCTTACAGGAAAAGGTTTGACATGAAAGAAACATTGGAAACCGATGTGTTGATCATCGGCAGCGGCATCGCCGGTGGAACGGCCGCCCTGGAGTTGGCGCGCCTTGGCGTCCGTTGCCTGGTGATCAGCAAGGGCGCGGACAAGTCCGCCACCAACACCTGGCTTGCCCAGGGAGGGATCGCGGCGCTCAGCGAAGATGAGTCTGTCGAAGAATTCATGCGCGATATCATCCGCAGCGGCGATGGGATCAACCATACCGCGGCCGTGAATCAGGTTGTATCGTTGTCGCGCCGGCTGGTGGAACGGTTCCTGATTCAGAAACTGGGAGTGCCCTTCTCGACCAGGGACGGCAAGTTCGACCTGGCGCGGGAAGGCGCGCATTCAAGGCGTCGCGTGCTGAACGTGAAAGACATGACGGGCAGGGTGATCCAGCAGCACCTGGATCAGGCTCTACGCGATGAGGCGCATGTCACCATGCTCTACAGGCATCAGGCCATCGACCTGCTGACTTGTCCGCATCACTCCACCAACCCCTTGCGGCAATACGAAGAACCCCGGGTGGTCGGGGCTTATGTACTCAACCTGGATTCCGGCAGGGTATGGCGCGTGTTCGCCCGCCACGTAATCCTGGCAACCGGCGGCTTGTCCAGCATCTTCCTGCATTCCACCAATCCGTCCTCTGCCGTTGGAAACGGGATCGCCATGGCACAGCGGGCGGGGGCGCGCCTGGCCAATCTGGAATACGTTCAGTTTCATCCCACGTCCCTGTACCAGAAGGGAAGCGAACAACCCTTTCTGATTTCCGAGGCGGTTCGCGGCGAAGGTGCCAAACTGGTGAACCGCAAGGGCGAATATTTCATGACCCGCTACTCGGATCAGGCGGACCTTGCTCCCAGGGACGAAGTGTCCCGGGCGATCTACGAGGAGATGATCCGCAACGGCGACGATTACGTCATGCTCGACCTGGCTTCCTTCACAAAGATTTCCATCGAGGAGCGTTTTCCCACCATTACCGAACATTGCCGCGGCCTGGGCATGGACATCACCGCGCGCCCGATTCCAGTGGTCCCGGCAGCCCATTACAGTTGCGGCGGAGTGCTGGTCGACCTGAATGGCCGATCCAGCCTCAAGGGATTGTACGCGGTGGGCGAGGTCTCCTGTACCGGCGTGCACGGCGCCAACCGCCTGGCTTCGGTTTCGCTGTTGGAGGGCATGGTGTGGGGTTCACGCGCCGCGGAGGACATCGCCGCCGGGAGCGACGATCCATGGCAAGCGCTGATCATGGATGAAATCCCCTCCTGGCGGTATCCCCCGCAGGAGGAAGAACCGGACCCGGCGCTGATCTGGCAGGACATGGTCACCGTGCGTTACACGATGTGGAATTACGCCGGCATCATCCGTACGAATCGCCGCCTGGACCGGGCACGCTCGGATCTCGATTACCTGCGTCACCGCGTTTTGAAGTTTTACCAGAAAGTTGCGGTGAATGCGGCCATTATCGATTTGCGCGACAGCGTACAGACATCCCTGCTCGTAGTTGAGGCCGCCCGCCACAACCAGGTGAGCCGGGGTGCGCATTTCATGGCGCCGAACCCCTGAGTGGAGGCACTGCAGTTGGCGGTGAGCGCCTTGCCGCCGGGAGACGAGAATGGCAGAAAAAAACAATGGAAAATCCCGCAATCCCCAAGCGGAACCGGTGTGGACCTATCGCGGTTACGAGTTGAAGGGTGGTGAATTCACCACCGCCATGGCGCACCTGTTCCGCGCGGAAGTCAGCCGGGCCAATGTCTGGAGGCAACGCCTGGATACGACCACGAACTGGGCGGTGGTGGCCACGGGTGCTTTTATCTCTCTGGCATTCTCGGAATCGCAGGCCAGCCATATCGTGGTCATGCTCAACCTGCTCCTGGTTACGATCTTCCTTTTGATCGAAACCAGGCGCTACCGCTATTACGAGTTGTGGAGTTCGCGCGTGCGCCTGATGGAAACCGATTTTTTTGCCGCCATGCTGGTGCCGCCGTTTCATCCCTCCCCGGATTGGGGCGAGATGCTGGCGGAGAATCTTTTGATGCCCCATTTCCCGATTTCGAACCTTGAAGCCATGGGCAGGCGTCTGCGCCGCAATTACCTATGGATCTACACGGTTGTGGCAATCGCCTGGCTGGCGAAATTGTACCTCTTCCCCACGCCGGCATCGTCCACTTCCGCATTCGTGTTGCGGGCTCAAGTGGGCCCGTTCAGGGGAGAATGGGTGCTGGCCGGGGTATTCGTTTTCCTGCTTTTGCTTTTCGGAATTGCGATCGCCACCATCGGCCTGCGGCGCTGTACCGGCGAAGTGTTGCCCCGGTTTGACGGTTTGAGCGATGGGGGAGATGGCGGCCTGGTGGATGCAGTCACCCAGGGTATGCGTGAGAAATCGTGGTTCCGGCCCCGGGGGCAAAGGCGCAAGCAGTTGATGACGTTGATCGTGACCGATCACCCCCGGGAGGTGTCCGAGTGCATTACCCGGGAGATGAACCGGGGCGCGACGGAATTGGCCGCCCACGGCTCATACACGGGAAAAGAGCACACCATCATGATGGTGGCCTTGACCGTGACGGAAGTCACGCAGTTAAAGGAACTGGTGGCAGGGGC
>DBFQ01000091.1 GCA_002294665.1 Candidatus Aminicenantes bacterium UBA876 | reverse complement strand
CAACTTTTCAACTTTTGAAAACAGGCTTACAGTCCGAAACGTTCGCGGATATCGGCGGGGACGGCATCCTTGTGCACCATCACGCAGATGGTCTTTAATTTCACATAAGGCTCCGACATATAGAGATAGCCGCCGAACTTGCGATCCACCGTGCCGCCGGAATTCTTGGTGTAGTAGAAAGGGTTGCCGCGCTGGTCGCGGGCAAGGCCCACGATATGCATCAGGTGATCGTCCGTGGTTGTGAAGTTTTCGAAGGTTTCCTGACGCATCTCCTGCGTCACCTCTTTTTCCTCGATCGGCGCGGTGAGTTCACGCTGCTGTTCTTTGCGGGTCATATCCTCCCAGTCTTTCACGGGAACCAGCCCCAGTCCGGTCTCGCGGGAAGAAAAGAACCGTTCCGACACATCACCGTCCCAGGCCACGGAGAAGCCGTTTTCCAGCGCGTGGTTGATAAGGCGCAGCATGTCATTCATGGGCAGGTTGCAATAATCCGCGTTGTAGGTCCAATTGTCGGGAATCTCCAACCGCATCCTCGTCCAGAAAGGATGATGGATATAGGAAGTGAACTCCACGTAATCTTCAGGAACAATCCGCGCCACGTCGCGCGCAAACTCCAGCGGGGTCAGCGAAACCCCTTCATGCGACACTTCCTGCGGCGGTACCCCCAGGTAGGTATCGAGCACTGCGGCAACGGCTTCCAGCCAACGCGGAGTAATCCGCTGCCCGCGGCGCTTCAACACACCGTCCACCATGCCCTTGAGCACGGAAACCATTTCTCCATGGTTGTGGCGCTTTTCATTGATACACATCCCCGTATAGTCCGCTTCCGGCACGATACCGAAACGGGCCACCTGCTCCAGCACATCATGACCCTGGCCGCCCTGTTCGAAGTTGGCATTGCCGTGCAGGCGGATATAATTTTCCGCCTTGCGCGGATAGGTATGCCGCACCACATACATCTCTGAAAGGTCCAGTTCAGGGCCGCCCAGGCGCAGCGTTTCCGACTCCAGAAAAGAGACCGTGGCAAAGCACCAGCAGGTACCGGTACGATACTGATTCTTGACCGGTGTATGGGCAATTTCCTTGACCATTTTGAAGCGGTATGGATCAGGCTTCGGCTTTTTCCCGGCGGCGCCGTCTACAGGCGCCCCCACCATGATCAGCGCAACACACAACAGCAACGGCAACAAGGTTTTCGCACGCATATTTCCTCCTGCATGAGCCGGGAAAGGCCCGACAGATAAATCTATCAAGTGCTGGAAAAAAAAACAACAAGAAAAACCGGAAAGAAGGATGTGGGCAGGAGACAGAAAATTCGCCCCTTGTCTGACAGGCCCTTGATAACGAATAAAGAATAAAGAAGAATGAATAAGACACGATATTCACTTGGGTTTTCTTATTCATTATTCCTTATTCATTATTCCGACCTGTTTCCTGCCTGCCTGCCGCCGCCCTTTGCCTCTTTCTCTCCAACTTTCCAACTCTCCAACTTTACTGCTCAATTTGACTCCATTTCTGCTTGGGAGTAGAGTGCGCTTTGGAGGTATTCATGCGCATCGGCATCATTATCTGTGGACGTTACCAGAACTGCGGCGGCGGAAAATGCCTGCGCTCCATGCGGGAGCGGGTCGGCGCATTCGCCATCTACCCGGCGGATGAGCCGCTGGAGCTGGTCGGCTATTCCTATTGTGGCGGTTGCCCCGGCGGCAACGTCGAATACGTTCCCGATGAAATGAAACGCAACGGCGCCGAGGCCATTCATCTGGCCACGGGCCTGGTAGTGGGTTACCCTCCCTGCCCGCGCCTGCGGCAGTTCAAACAATTCATCGAGGCCCAATACAAGCTGCCCGTGGTGGTCGGCACTCACCCCATCCCGGAAAAATACATGAAGATTCACGCGCAATTGCCTTTCTGGAACTCCATGAACATGGAAGAACTGGCCGGCCCGTTGATCCACGAAGATCCGCAGATCCAACTCGCCTACAACTGACCGGCAGTCAATCCGCAAGAACCGCTTGCCCGCCGCCTGGAACGGAAACATAAGTTGGTCTGAACCAACCCGCGGACCATGCGTATACCATCATACCGGGACAAACAAAAATTCCCGGCACTTTTTCTGAAACAACAGGAGGATAAATGAAACAATTCGTCACGACCATACTCATGGCGGCCCTGGCTGTCTGCCTGACCGCAGATGACCATGAAGCGCGCCTGCTGCGCACGCCGGACATCAACGGTGACCGCGTGGTTTTCGCATACGCCGGCGACATCTGGACCGTTCCGGCCATCGGCGGCACGGCCCGGCGCCTGACTTCTCATGAAGGTATGGAGATTTTTCCCCGCATCTCCCCCGACGGCAAATGGATCGCTTTTTCAGGCGAGTACTCCGGCTCCCGCCAGGTGTACGTGATCCCCGCCGACGGCGGCACGCCCCGGCAACTCACCTGGTACAACGATGTCGGCGTCATGCCCCCCAGGGGAGGATTCGATCATATCGTACTCGATTGGACCCCGGACAGCCGCCGCATCCTGATCCGCGCCAATCGCACACCATACGGCCGCCGCATGGGCAAGTACTTTCTAGTGAACCTGGAGGGCGGGCTGGAAACCCCACTGGCCATTCCCGAGAGCGGTTTCGGTTCGTTTTCTCCCGATGGCCGCCGGATCGTGTATACCCCCATCAGCCGGGAATTCCGCACCTGGAAACGCACCAAGGGCGGTCGCGCCCAGGACGTCTGGACCTACGACCTCGACCAGAACACCGCCCGCCGCCTGACCCGCTTCGCAGGAACCGACCAGCACCCGTTCTGGATTCAGGACACCATCTATTTCGTCAGCGACCGCGACCTCAGGCTGAACTGGTACGCCCACGATTTAAAAAGCGGCAAGACCCGCCAGGTCACGAAATTCAGCGACGATGACGTGTTGTGGCCCTCCGGTCACAATGGTTTGCTGGCGTTTGAAAAGGGCGGACGCATATTCATCCTGGACACGAGCAATGAATCGACACGGGCGATTCCCGTGCGCATTGCCTCTGACCGTCCCGCGACCCTGCCCGGATTCCGCAACGTGGCCGGATTCGTTTCACGTTTCGGCTACGCCGTTTCCCCTTCCGGCAAACGGGCGGTTTTCGACGCCCGCGGCGACATCTTTACCGTGCCGGCCGAAAAGGGCGTCACATACAACCTGACCCGTTCCCAGGGCGTGCGCGAAATGTTTCCCGCCTGGTCGCCCGACGGCAAATCCATCGCATGTATTTCCGACCGCAGCGGCGATTACGAGATCTACCTGCTCGATCCGGCGGAAAAACAGCCGCCACGTCAATTGACCCGCGACCACAAAATCTGGAAATACCCGGCTTCCTGGTCGCCCGACGGTACTTACCTGCTGTTCGCGGATATGACACGCAGGCTGCAGCTACTGGAGGTCGCGTCTGCAAAGATCACGGTTGTGGACCGCGGCGAACGCGGTGATATCACCGACTACACATGGTCTCCGGACGGCAGGTGGATCGTGTATTCCAAAACCGGCGACAATTTCCAGGACTCACTTTACGCCTATTCCACGGCCGAAGGCAAAAGCCGCCTGCTCTTTGCCGACGGATTCGACAACTACGCGCCCGAGTTTTCCGCCTGTGGGCGCTACCTCTTTTTTGTATCCAAACGCGATTTCAGCATGAACTTTTCCAACTACGAATTCGATTTTGTCTACAACCGGGCGGAACGGATCTACGCCCTGCCCCTGACGAAAGATACGCCGCCCCTGTTTCCACCGCAGAACGACCGCGAAGTGACTGCCGAAACCCCGGAGCCCGCTGCAAAAGAAAAAAAGAAATCCACTGAAAAGATCGCCACCCGCATCGATTTCAATGACATGTCGTCCCGCGTAGTCGCCCTTCCCATCAAGGCCGGCAATTACGGCGGCCTGGCGGCCCTGGAAAAATCGCTGCTTTACGCCAGCCGCGGCGAATTGTTCCAATTCGATCTGGAAAAAAAGGAATCCAAACGCATCATCGCGGGAATCCAGGGATACGATGTCAGTCATGACGGTAAGAAACTGCTTTACCGTGCCGCAGGGAACCATTACGGCATCATCGATATCAAACCGGAACAGAAAAAAGACGCGGGCAGATTGAACCTGGATCACCTGACCATGAAAATCGAACCGCGCAAGGAATGGCGCCAGATTTTCAACGAAGGCTGGCGCATTTTCCGCGACTGGTTTTACGTGCGCAACATGCATGGTGTGGATTGGGAAAATGTGCGCGAAAAATACGCGCCCCTGGTGGAACACGTGGCCCATCGCGCCGACCTGGACTATATTTTCGGCGAAATGGTCGGCGAATTGAATGCCGGACACACCTATGTGAACTGGGGTGATTTCAAGCGCGTGGAGCGGGTGGATACCGGGCTGCTGGGAGCCGAACTCGAGGCGGACGAAAAAACCGGCCGCTACCGCATCCAGAAAATCTTTGCCGGAGAAAACTGGAACGAGAACACGCGTTCACCCCTGACCGAACAGGGCGTGGACGTGCGTGAAGGCGATTACCTCATGCGGCTGAACGGTTCGGATGTCACCCTCAATGACAATCCCTACGCCTTTCTGGAAAACACCGTGGGGCGCCGGGTAGAAATCAGCGTAAACAGCGAAGCCCGGGATCAGGGGGCACGCACTTTCTGGATCCGTCCCATCGCTTCCGAAACCCAGTTGCGCTACCTGGATTGGGTGCGTGAACGCCGGGAAATGGTGGCGCGGCTTTCCAGCGGCCGCATCGGTTACATTCACGTGCCGGACACCGCCGTGGATGGCAACCGCGAACTGTTCAAGGGGTTGTACGCGCTGCGTCACAAGCAAGCGTTGATCATCGACGACCGCTACAACGGCGGCGGCTGGAGTCCGGGGAAAATGGTTGAAGCGCTCTCTCGCAACGTGGTCAGTTACTGGCACCGTCGCGACCTCAAGCTGCGCCCGGAACCGATGTACGCCCATGACGGCCCCAAAGTCATGCTCATCAACCACTACTCCTCATCCGGCGGGGACAACTTCCCCTACTGGTTCCGCAAACACAATCTCGGCCCCCTGATCGGCACCCGCACATGGGGAGGCCTGATCGGATACGGATGGAGCCCGGAACTGGTAGACGGCCCCGGCTTCGCGGTTCCCATGTCGGGAATCGTGGGCACCGACGGCGAGTGGACGGTGGAAGGCGTGGGCATCTATCCCGACATGGAAGTATACGACGCGCCGGATGCCGTCGCCGCCGGCAAAGACCCCAGCCTTGAAGCCGCCGTGGCGTACTTATTGAAGGAATTGAAAAAACAGCCGCACAAGCCGGTCACCAACCCGGAAGAACCCGACCGTTCCGGCTGGTACGAAAAAGAAATCCGCTGATCCTTTTCCGGCGGCGGCACGATGAGTGCCGCCGCCGGATTATCCCTTCTCCTCCACGCTTGTTACAATTATGTTACAAGATATTCGTAACCAAACGGGGTAAGATTCCGTAACAGCAAAAGAAATCCCATTGCCCTGGATATTCCCACGAGGAGTCGATATGAAGCGTGCTGTAATCATTTTGGCCGTCATGTTCATGTTGCTGGCCGCCTGCGGCGGCGGTGATCAGACAAAAACGCCGAACCCGCAGTCCGGAGCCGACGCCGCGGCAAAACCCGCGGACGACAAGGCGCAGATGCCTCCGCGGCTGCAGCAGGCCGTCAAGGAAGGGCGCATCTCCGCAGAACAGGCACGCCAGATCATGGCCCGTATGGGCGGGGGTGCGGACAAACCGCTTGTGCGCCTGGGCACGGTCGCCCGCGGTGAAATCCGCAATCACCTGGTGTTGAACGGCACCGTCGAACCCGAGCGCAGCGTGGAAGTCTACTCGCGCCTGGCCACCTACGTGCAGCAGGTGGTGCGCGAAGAGGGCAGCCGGGTACGCGAAGGCGATCTGCTCGCCCGCCTGGACGACACGGAAATCCGCATCAGTCACCAGCAGGCCAGAATCCAGCTGGAGCAGGCGCGCCTGACCCTGGAAGAAGAAAAAAACAACCACCAGCGCAACCAGGAGCTCAAGGAAAACGAATTGATATCCGATATGGACTTTCAGGCCTCGGAAGCGCGCTATCGCCAGGCGCGCCTGGAGTTCGAGAACAAGACCGAAAACTACAAGAACCTGGAATTGCAGTTGAATTACACCCGCATCCTGGCACCGGTTTCGGGTTTTGTCACGCAACGGCTGATCGAAGTGGGAGACCGCGTCACGGCCAATCAGCATGTCTACACGGTTGAAGATTTCTCACCCCTGCTGGTGCGGGTGTTCGTGCCCGCTGCGGACATATCCAAACTCAAGAACGGCATGGCGGCGGACATTTCCTCGGACACTCTCCCCGGCATGAGCTTTACCGGCCATATCAAGTTGATCAACCCGCGAATCGACGTGCAGTCGGGCACGGTCAAGGTCACAATTGAGGTCAACGATACCGACCTGTCCCTGAAACCCGGCATGTTCGTCGAAGTCAACATCGTCACCCGCAGTCGTGAAGACGCGCTGGTCATTCCCCGCACAGCGGTGCTTTACCAACGCAACCAGGTGCTGGTGTTTCAATTCCGCGCGGGCAAGGCCGTGGCCACGCCCGTCAAGGTCGGCGTAACCGAAGACGACCGCGTCGAAATCATCGAGGGCCTGAAAGAAGGTGACGCCATCATCGTCCAGGGCGCGGAAGTACTCAAGGACGGCGCCGAGGTCAGCGTTCTGAAATGAAAATCGTTCAATTCTCGCTGCGTCACCCGGTCACGGTGTTCATGTTTTCCGTGGCGGCTGTGATCTTCGGCATGATCTCGTTTTCCCGCCTCAACCTCAACCTGCTGCCGCATATCTCCTATCCCACCTTGACGATCAAGACCGAGTATCCGGGCACCGCTCCCGCCGAGATCGAGCACATCATCACCAAGCCGGTGGAAGAAACCGTTGGCGTGGTGGACAACGTGGTCAACATCTCATCGATTTCACGAGCGGAAATGTCGGAAGTCACGGTTGAATTCGCCTGGCATACCAACATGGACTTCGCCACCCTGAAGGTGAGAGAAAAACTCGATCTGCTGCACCTGCCCGTGGGGGCCCGGAAACCGGTGATTCTGCGCTACGACCCCAACACCGAGCCGATCGCCAAACTGGGAATTACCGGCAAACCGGGATTGAGCCGGATCCGCTTCCTGGCGGAAACCGACATCAAGCAGGCGATCGAAAGCATTGAGGGTGTGGCTTCCTGTTCCATCTCCGGCGGCCTGGAAGACGAAATCCATATCGACCTGGATGAGCGCCAACTCAGCCTGCTCAATATCCCGGTTTCCCAGGTGGCCCAGCGCCTGGCCCAGGAAAACGTCAACCTGTCGGCCGGAATCCTGAAACAGGCGGACAGCCAATACCTGGTACGCACCGTCAACGAGTTCAAGAGCGTCGAAGAGATCAAAGAGATCATCATCGATAAACGGGACAACATCCCGATCAAACTGGGTAACCTGGCCCGAGTTTTCCGCGGATACAAGGAACGCAAGGTAATCTCACGCATCAACGGCCGGGAATGCATCGAAGCCGCGGTTTACCGCGCGGCCGACGCCAACACGGTCAAAGTGGCCGACGCCCTCAGCGAGCGCCTGCAGCGGGTGGAAAAAGATATCCTCAACACCCACGGCCTGGAATACCAGCTGATTACCAACCAGGCGCGCTTCATCAAGAGTACGATCAACGAAGTGATCAACACCGCGATCCTGGGCGGATTACTGGCCGTGCTGGTGCTGCTGTACTTTTTGAAAAACCTGCGCACCACCATCATCATCGGCCTGGCGATTCCCATTTCCGTGATCATCACCTTTTTTCTCATGTTTTCTTTCGAGATCACCCTGAACATCATCTCCCTGGGGGGACTGGCGCTGGGCATCGGCATGCTGGTGGACAACTCGATCGTGGTGCTGGAGTCGATCCAGCGACAACGCGAGGAAGGCAAAGATCTTTACAACGCGGCCCTGACCGGAGCGTCCGAAGTCGCCAGCGCGGTTACAGCGTCCACCTTCACCACGGTCGCGGTCTTCTTTCCCATCGTTTTTGTCGAAGGTGTGGCCGGCCAGCTGTTCCGCGACATGGCCCTGACGGTCACATTCTCCCTGCTGGCCTCCCTGGTGGTCTCGCTGACCCTGGTGCCCATGCTCTACACCGCCCTGCGACGGGAAAGCTCCCGGGACCGTCTGAACAATCTCTTCCAGCGCCTATTCCGTCCGTTGGACCGCATCTATGACCGCGTATTCAACTGGTACGTGCGGATTCAGGAACGCTCCCTTTCGCGGCGGCGCCTGGTCATTTTCACCGTGCTGGGGATTTTCCTGCTCTCCATCGCGGCCTTCAGTTTCATGGGCCAGGAACTCATTCCCGTGATCTCCCAGGGAGAATTCATCATCAACATCGAATTCACCCCCGGGACCTCCCTGAAGGAAAACACGGAGATCGTCTCGACAATTACCAGCCGCCTGCGTCGACAGCCCGGAGTCGAGAGCGTATATGAACTGATGGGCAAAGGCTCCCGCGGCGGCATCTCGTTCCAGGAAGAGCGCGAGAACCTCTCCGAGTTGACCGTCCGGCTCAAGCCGGGCATCCTGGGAAAACGCGAAGAAGCCGTCATGAACCGGGTCCGCGACGAGCTCGAGTCCCTGAGGAACCTGAAAATCAAGGTGTACCGGCCCCGGCTCTTTTCATTTAAAGCGCCGCTTGAGGTGGTCATTTCCGGAAACGACCTGGACGAGTTGAAGCGCGTGTCGGATGAACTTTTGGGCCGGATGCGCAAGATCAACGGCCTCATCGACATCAAGTCGTCGATGGAAGAGGGCTATCCCGAAGTGCAGATCCTCTTCAACCGCGCCGTGCTGGCATCGCAGAACATGACCATCAACGATGTGGGCACGCAATTGCGCGACAAAATCGAAGGTAACGTGGCCACCAAGTTTATCGAGAGTGACCGCGAGGTGGACATCCGCGTGCGCGTCGCGGAAAATTTCCGAGACCAGGTGGAAAAGATCCGCCGCATGAACGTGCGCAACGGCCTGGGATTGAACGTGCCCCTGCGTGCCATCGCCGATGTGCGCATCAGTGAAGGCCCGGCGGAGATCCGGCGCATGCACCAGCAGAAAGCGGCGGTGGTGACCGCCAATATCTCCGGCATCGACCTGGAAAGCGCCTCCTCGCAGATCATGAGGGCGGCGGAAGCGATCGACCATCCCGATGATTGCCGCATCCGCCTGGCCGGCCAGAGTGAAGAGCAGAACGTGGCTTTCCGCTCCATGCTGTTCGCCATTCTGCTGGCGGTGTTTCTGGTCTACCTGGTCATGGCCTCGCAGTTCGAATCCTTCCGCAAACCCTTCATTATCATGTTCACGATTCCCCTGGGTATCATCGGCGTGGTGATCGCCGGCCTGATCTCGGCAATCTCCATCAATGTCATCGTACTCATCGGCCTGGTCATCCTGTCGGGGATCATCGTCAACAACGCCATCGTGCTGGTGGACTATACCAGCCAGCTGCAAATCGGCGGGCTGTCCCGGCGCGAAGCCATCCTGCAGGCCGCCCGCGTGCGCTGGCGCCCCATCCTCATGACCACCATCACCACGGTATTGGGACTGCTGCCCATGGCGCTCGATACCCAGGAGGGTTTTGAAATCCGCATCCCGCTGGCCGTGACCCTGATCGGGGGACTTATCTTCGGCACCTTCCTGACATTGGTTTTTATCCCCATCGTCTACAGCCTGGTGGTGCCGGACCGGCCCCTGCTCCCGCCAGTTGAGGACTCACAGTGAACCTGCCCCGGTTTTCACTTCAGCGTCCGGTCACGATCGTGGTCGCCATGCTGGTTTTTGTCACCATCGGCATCATCTCCCTGACCCGCCTGCCCCTGGAAATGATGCCCGATATTTCGTTCCCCGGCCTGATGGTATGGGTTCCCTACCCGTCTTCCTCTCCCGAAGAAGTGGAAAGGACCATCACGCGCCCCCTTGAAGACATCCTGGCCACGATCAACAACCTCAAGACCCTGCGCTCGACATCCCAATCTTCCAGCGCGCGCATCCACATGGAATTCGAGACCGGCACCAACATGGACCTGGCTTCAATGGAAATCCGCGACAAGATCGACCAGATCCGCGACAACCTGCCCGAAGACATCGAACGCATCCAGATCCGGCGCTGGTCCACTTCCGATTTCCCCGTCATTTCCTTCAGCCTGACCGTTCCCGATATCCCCCTGAACACACTGTATCAGAAAGCCGAAGATGTCATCCAACCCGAACTGGAACGCATCGAGGGCGTGGCCAATGTCGACATCCGCGGTATTCGCAACAAGCAGTTGATGATTCACCTGCATCCCGACGCGTTTTATTCGTCGGGAATCAGCATCATCGACCTGGTGACCACCATCAGCAACAACAACATCAACATCTCGGCCGGCCACCTGGAAGAAGAAAAGACCGGCCGGCTCCGCCGCTACCTGGTACGGATCCCCGGTGAACTCAAGCTCGCCGAAGAAATCGCGCGCCTACCGCTGAACGAAAAGGGATTGCGCATCCGCGACGTGGCCGATATCACCTACGATTACCCGCGCAAGGAATCTTTTTACCGCCTGAACGGCCATGAAGCCATCAGCTTCCGTATTTACCGCGCATCCAACGCCAACGTGGTGGATGTGTGCCGGCGGGTTCGCGCCGTCATGGAAGCGATGCACCGCCAGGACAGCCAGTTGTCGGGCCTGCAGACGCTTTACTTCATGGACCAGTCCGAGGACATCCTGCAGAGCCTGCGCGACCTGTCGATTTCCGGCCTGATCGGAGGATTGCTGGCGGCGCTCACACTGCTCTTTTTCCTGCGCAAGTTACGCAGCACCATTATCATTGCCATGGCCATCCCCATGGCGCTGGTTTTCACCTTCAGTTTCATGTACCTTTACCGGGCGGTTTTCCACTCCTCCATCTCCATCAACATCATCTCATTGAGCGGCCTGATGATGGCCGTGGGCATGCTGGTGGACAACGGCGTCGTCGTGCTGGAAAACATCTTCCGCATGCGTCAGGAAAAGGGCCTCTCTCCCGTCGACGCGGCGATCAGGGGCAGCAGTGAAGTGGCGATGGCGGTTACGGCCTCAACCCTGACCACCCTGGTGGTGTTTGTCTCATTGGGATTCATGTCATCATCCGGCTTCGGCCGCTGGATGAGCGATTTCGCGCTCACGATTTCGCTGGCGCTGATCGCTTCGCTCGTGGTTTCCCTGACCTTTATCCCCCTGGCGGGAAGCCGCCTGCTCAAGGGAAAACCCAGGCCCAAGGCAAGCTGGCTGGTGTGGACCACCAACGGATACGAAAAGGTGGTGAGATGGACCATTCGCTCATGGAAAACCCGCCTGGCCACGGTTCTGGTCGCCGTGGTGATCCTGGTGACGACATTCATCATGCTCGCGGGGGTCGAGCGGGAATTCATGCCCGGATCAGAAGAGCGCCACCTGGAGGTCCAGGTATACATGCCGCGCAGCATCACCCTGCCGGAAATGCAGGCGTTGTTCAACCGTTATGAATCGATCGTCATGCAAAACCGGGAAAAATGGGCCGTGGAAACCCTGACCACCGATTACGGCACCGAATTCAGCCGGCGCGGCCGTTTCCGCGGCGAGATTTCCATGTACCTGAAGGAAACCGGTCCTTCGATCTCTGATCTCAAGGAAGCTTTGAAAAAATCCCTGCCCCGTGACGCGGGCATCAGCCTCGAATTCGGCGAGCGGCGCATGCGCGGCGGCGGCTCCGGCAGCATGCGCGTGGAGCTGATCGGCCCCGATTTCACGCGCCTCTCGGAACTGGCTCCGCGGGTCATGGAGGCCCTGGAAAAAATCGATATCATCGAGGACGTCACCTCCGACCTTGAGGGCGGCGACACCCAGTTGCTGGTGCAGGTCGACCGGGAGCGGGCGGAGAGCTCGGGAGTGGACAGCCGCCGCGTGGCGCGCACGATCCAGAACTCGATCTCCGATCGTCCCATCGGCAAATTCAAAGTGGAAAACAAAGAGATCGACATCATCCTCAACCTGCGCGGCGCAGACACCCTCACCCAGGATGACCTGCGCAACATCACGCTGCAGGCCGGCGGGCAACGCATTCCCCTCTCCGCGGTCAGCGATTTTTCCTACCGCATGGGCTCGATGTCCATTCAGAAGGAAAACAAGAAATCAAGCCTGAGCATCACCGCCAACTCCAATGTGCAGGGCATGATGCAATTGTCGCAAGCCATCAGTGCGGCCATGCTCGAAGTACCCCTCCCGGACGGATACACCTGGAGTTTCGGGCGACGCTGGCAACAATTCCAGGAATCCCAGAAAGGCACCAACCTGGCCATTATTCTCGCCTTGTTGTTTATCTACATCATCATGGCTTCACTGTTTGAATCATTCATCCATCCCCTGACCATCCTGCTCACCGTACCCCTGGCCCTGTTCGGAGTGGCGCTGTTCTTCACCCTGACCGGCATCACCCTGAACAATACATCCTACCTGGGGTTGTTGACGCTGTTCGGCATCGTGGTCAACAACGGCATCATCCTCATTGACCATATCCGCACCCTGCGCGGCCAGGGGCTCGAAAAGTACCGCGCCATCGTGCAGGCGGGTAAAGACCGCATGCGGCCGATTGTGATGACGGCCATCACCACCATCTTCGGTGTGCTGCCGCTCGCGCTGCCCGCGCTTTTGCCGGACCTCTTTGCCGGAGCGGGGGGACGGGCGCAGATGTGGGCGCCGATCAGCGTGGCCATCCTCGGCGGACTCACCACCTCCACTTTCTTCACTCTGATCATCCTGCCCACGTTCTACGCCATTTTTGATTCCCTCACGGAGTGGATCAAATCCCGGCTCGGTTTTTCCTCCCGGCAGGAAGTCACCTGAAGCGGGAAAGACCGCTTGGCCGCAGCCCGGGTTTTGCGCGCGATACGGATTCTGGTATAATGCCCGCTGGAGGCCGGTTATGAAAATTTTCCTGGATACAGCCAATCCTGACGAGATCCGCCGGGGCCTGGACATGGGCATGGTGGACGGGGTCACCACCAATCCCACCCTGGTATCGCGTGAAAACCGCGAATTTCTGCCGCTGATCAAAGAGATCTGCTCGATTGTTTCCGGACCCGTCTCGGTTGAAGTTACCGCCCTGGACGCCGACGGCATGGTGGATGAAGCGCGCCGCTACGCGGAACTGGCCGAAAACGTGGTCATCAAGGTGCCGATCAACAGCGAAGGACTCAAAGTGATCCGCCGCCTCTACGAGTTGGGAATCCGTACCAACACCACGCTGGTCTTCTCGCCCTCCCAGGCCCTGCTGGCCGCCAAAGCCGGAACCGCATTCGTGTCACCTTTTGTCGGGCGCATCGACGACATCTCCGGCAGCGGCATGGAGCTGGTGGAACAGATCGTTCAGATCTTCAGCAATTACGACATACAGACCGAAGTCATCGTCGCCTCGATCCGCCACCCGCTGCACTTTGTGCAATCGGCGCTGATCGGCGCCGATATCGCCACCGTGCCCTTTTCCACCCTGGACCGACTGCTCAGCCATCCGCTCACGGACAAGGGTATGACCAGTTTCCTGAACGACTGGAAAAAGGTCAAGCAATAACCCATCGTGAAACGTAAACACCGCAGGCTAATCGGTTTTTTTTTACACTTCTTCTGCTTGCGGGTCTTTACTTTGGCCTGAAAGCCGTTGTCCTGCACCAGATCAACCGGCTGCTTCCACGGCCGGTCCATTTTTCTCAACTCAGTCTCACCCTGATTCCCCCGGGGGTACGTATCCACGACATTGATTCGCTGTCGCTGGCACCGGGGTCCCACTTCTCGTTCGCGTCCGCGCACGTAACGATCCCCCTGACAACGTTGTTCTCTTCATCCCGGCGCCTGAACCTGAAAGTGGACTCTCCGCGCATCCAGCTGACGCCTGCTCCGCGCAAAGACGCGAAAGCAGACGCATCGACCTTCATGCTCAACCGGGTCAACGTGAACAACGGGAACCTGGAATTCACCTCGAAAGAATACCGCGTCGAACTACTGAATCTGGATCTCAAATCCTACAAAGTCGAAGAACAATTGTACTACAGCCTGAAATCCCCCCACATGAAAATCATCTTCCCGTTCAGCAACGAACTGGTGCGCCTGGAGGGCGATGTAAGCGCCACCATTCTGCAGCAGGGCCGGCGCATCCAGGTGCAGCGTTTCACCTGGAATACGACTGATTTTCAACTGACCGGAAACGGACACACTTCTCCCGGAGGTGGATTCCGTTTCAATATCGGCTTCCGTGGATCCGCCTTCCAGGTCCTGGAAGCGCTGCTGGGCGCGCTCAGTACCCGGGGCATGGTATACGCCAACGCGCAGGTTACGGGTGATGCGGACGGACGAATTTCGGTTGACGGAAGTTTCCGCTCACCGGAAATGCAGATCAACAACGAAAATTTTCACGCGGTCCGGGGCAGGGCTCGATTCGACGGCCGGCGCAAGCGCATCTCCGTGAATCTGTCTGCGGAAAAAGACGGCTTCCGCAATCAACTCGAGGTGCAGAACCGGGATGGCGCAATCTTTTTGAACCTGAGGGATTTCGCGGGCGCCAAATTGGCCCGCGTGATTGAAATCAACGACAGCGTTCCCTTCTCGGGCCGGGTGCAGTTCGCGGAGATCCGCATCAAGAAGCGGCACTACAGCGGTCATCTGCTGATGGAGAAACTGGCCGTTGCGGATGCCGATTTCAATGCCGCCGGGCCGATTCATTTTACCTATGACGGAGGCATGAAGGCCGCCACGTTCCGCACATCCGGGCTGGAAACCGAATTCGGCTCCATGGCCCTTGAAGGCGAAAGCAACGGACCGCAACGACGGGTACGGCTGAATGTCCAGGCCACGCTGGCGGATTTCAGCCAGGCGGAAAAATACCTCCGGTTCTATACGGGCATCTCGCTGAAACCCTGGAAAGTCGGGGGGGGGCGGGGCCGGTTCGATCTGGACCTGGATAAAGCAGGCGAACGGCTCAATTTCATCAGCCACCTGGAAGTCAACCAGGTGACGGCCAACAATGCTTCCATCCGAACGCTGGAAGGAACGATCACCGGCCGCGATCAAACCGTACGCGGCCGGTTGCTTTTTACGGATCCCGCGTTGCGGGGTGAGGCTGATTTCGTCAGCGACAATCGCCGCCTGGAGATCCGTTTCCCGCGCATTCAAGGTTCCATGGCCACGATTTTCCGCATCCTGGACCTCGACCTCGACCTGCGGGGTGACGGAAGCGGAACCTGCGTATACACCGAGGAAAAACACCTCGAGCGGCCCACGATTACGGGGGATTTTTCCGTACCCCGGCTTTATTTCAATGCCGTCCCCTTCAACGATGTGTCCGGAAATTTCCAGACCGATACCGAACGCCTCGAACTGACCGGTTTATCTTATACATTCATGGATGGCAGGGGAAACGCCGACCTGGCCATTGATTATCCACACCGCGAGTATTCCGTCAAAGGAAATTGCGACGGCATCGACATGAAGCGCCTGAGCGGAAGCCTTTTCGGCCGGGGAAAACTGACGTTTTCCGGTTCGGGCGCTTTCCTGCACGATCCCATCACCGCCACCTTCAGCGTAGACGACCTGCATCTTTCGCCGGCGCGCAGGGGAAATCTCAGCGGAGAAGCCGTGATCCAAACCGATTTTTCCGATTTTGCATTGCAAGCGAACGCGAATCTGACGCGCATGGAAACAGATTCGCCCATGAACCTGGAACTCTCGCTGCAGCAGGGGAAAATGCAGGGAGAGTTCCGCATCCGCCTGCGGGACCTGAACTTTGTCATTCCCTGGAAGCACAACCGCGGAGAATTGGACCTGCGGGGACAGATCGCCGGCCTGGATTCGGGGAAAACCGACATCCGCGGAATTGTACGCTTCAACGGCAGCGTGCTGTCGATCCCCAACTTCTCGCACGCCCTGGAGGATTTTCAGGGATTCCTGACTTTTGAAAACACCTTGTTTTCCCTGAACTCGTTCCGTGCGACCATGGGAAACGGTCCGGTGGAAGGCAACGGCATGCTGCAGTTGAACGCCGGGAAAATCAAGGACCTTTATTTCAGCTTTTCCGGTCGCAACATGACGCTCCACCCCATTGATCGCACCGTTTTTACCCTGGACGCCGACCTGACCATGAAACAGAGCGACCGAAAACTGCTTGTACAGGGAAACCTGAATTTCAGGGACGGGGTATGGGAACGGGAAGTGGATGAAGGGATCTCGTTTTATACCGAGGCGGAGGATGATTCTCCGGGTCCCGGACTGCCGAAGCAACTTGAGTTTGACTTGAAACTGACCGGCAAAGACAACATCCGCATGCGCAATTCTTTCGGTGACATTACCGGCTCAATGAACCTGCGCTTGACGGGAAACCCGGATTTCCCCAGGCTGGAAGGGACATTGGAAGGCCGCGAAGGCGTGGTCTTCTTTTCCGAGCATCAGTTCAACCTGCTGAAGGGACGGGTGACCTTCAACAACCGTTTTGTAATCGACCCGATGATCAATATGGAATCGGAGACGTTCATCAAGAACTATCGCATCCGCTTCACCGTCAAGGGCATATCCTCTCGCCTGCAGCCCGAATTTCAATCCTCGCCTCCCCTGCCCCAGCAGGATATCCTGGCCCTGCTCTCTCTGGGTGAGTTGTTCAAGCGCCCCACTTCCACGGAAATGAGTTCGCAGATCGGTACAACCGGCCTGATCACCTCGCAACTCACCGAAGAAATCCAGAAGCGGGCGCGCCGATTCGGCGTAGACCTGGTCATGAAAATCGACCCGGTCATCGCGGGCACCGCCAGGGAGGGAACATCGCGGCTGACCGTGGGCACCTCGATCGCCCGCAACCTGATGATCGTGTACTCCACCAATATCAGCAGCCTGCGCCAGGAAATCTACTATCTGCAATACCAGTTGTCTCCTTCGATCTCATTAATCGGCATGCATAATCAGGAAGGCAATTTCAGCATCGATATCCGTTACCGCCGGAGGCGGTATTAAGGTGAGTTTCCCGGTAAGAAGCACGATCAGCCTGTTCATACTGACGGTACTGACCCTGGCCGGCCGCCTGCCCGGCCAGGGAGCGGATCTGTCTCAATACCGCATCCGCGGCGTGGACTTCCGCTACCTGCACAGGCGCCTGCCGCCCTCGCAGACAGAGAACTATCTGGCCCTGGTCAGCCTTTCCGCGGGAGACAGATACAACGCCTTGCGTGTGCGTGAATCCATGGCCCACCTCTTTAAAATGGGGCGGTTCGCCGACATCACGGTCCAGGTGCAGGAACTTCCCGGAAATGAAATCAACCTGACGTTTGTGCTGGAACGGCGCCTGCGGATCAAGGCTTTGCGCTTTGATCATGACCTGGGACTGAAAACCGGGCGCCTGCGCCAGGCCGTGTTCTCCCTGCGCAGGGAAACCTACCTGAACAACGGGGATCTGGAAAAAGCCGTGGCAGAGATCCGCGCTCACCTGAAAGCCGAAGGATACTTTTCCCCGGGGATTTCATACCGGATCCAGGCGGATCGGGCCGCCGCGGAAGCCACAATTGTATTTCAGGTGAAAAGCGGTCATATCGCCCGCGTCACGGAAATGAAGATTGAAATGGATCAGCCGCTGATGCGGGCGCGCTTCGCCAGGCTATTGCGTACCCGGCAGTATGTCCCGCGACGATTGCAGAAACGCCTGGAATCGATCCGCGCAATGCTGCAACGGCAGAACCATTATTTTCCGGAAATCGAGATCCATGAGAATTTCCTGGATCAAGAGAAATCACAGGTCAGCCTGACCATCAGGATCGATCCCGGCTACCGCTACGAATTTCACTTTCACGGCATGCGCAAGCGCATGTCGCTGATCGAATCGATCTGGAAAAGCAAGGTATTTGAAAAATGGGCGGAAAGGGAAAGCCGCGCGCGCATTCTGCGTTACCTGAAAAACAAGGGATTTCTTGATGCCCGCGTCGAATCCGCCATCACCACCAGCGAGGATGTCAAGGCCATCACCTTTTCGGTGGACCTGCGCCGGCGCTACGCTCTGGGAAGCATCTCGATCAGCGGCAACCAGGCCATCGAGAAACCCAGGTTGCGCCGGATCATCAAAACGGATGACCAGGTATTTGACCGTTTGTTTCACCTCAGGCATCGCTCCCTTCAGGTCGACCAGGAAGTGTTGAAACTCTTCTATTATTTCAACGGATTTCCCCAGATCAAGGTGGATGTCATTCCTGAATTGGAGCCTGCCAGGGCAAACATCCTTTTCCGTATTCAGGAAGGCCCCCAAGTCATGGTCGACTCCATTCAAATCAAGGGGAACCGTTTCCTGAAACGTGAAGAAATTCTGGAATTGACCCGGACCCGCCCGGGAACACCGTTTGTTTCCCAGCGTTTCAGCGAAGACCTGCAACGCATCTCCCGCCACTACCGGAGCCTGGGATATGCCGACATCCAGATCAGCGATGAAATATCACCCGGGAACCTCAAGTCCATCCTCATCACCATTGAGGAAGGAACCCGCTTCCGCACGGGCGACCTGATCATCATTGAGGCGTCCCGTGCCCAGCGGGAATTGATCCGCGCGCTTTTCCCCCTGCGGAGGGGAGAAGATTTCAATCGCGACCGCCTGGATCAGTTCAGAAACGAATTGGAAAACAGCCCGGCTTTCAATGAAATCGCGATCATGGAAATCCGCAAGACCCCGGGAGTGATCGATACCATGATCAAGGCCATCCCGGACAAGAGCAGCTACTACGGCTTCGGCCTGGGATGGGAAGACCGGCGCGGCTACCGCGGCACCGTCGAATACCAGAAGCAGAGTTTTTTTAACAGTTTTTCATCCTTTTCCGCCTTGCTGCAGGCGGGGCCCAAGGAAAGGCGCTGGGCGGCCTCCATCGACACCCCCTATTTCCTGCACAGCCGCCTCAGTTCATCATTGCGGCTGTGGCAGGAGGACCAGGTCTACCCGTCCTACAAGTACATCCGCACCGGCATCAGCCAATCCGTGATCCATCGCATCGCGCAATCTTCTTATATATCCGCTTCACTGAAATGGTATCGCACGCGCCTGACCGAACTGGACATCACCCCGGAAGACCTGGACCGCATCGATCGTCCCTTAGACACCACGGCGTTTTCTCTGCTTTACGTCAACGATCAGCGCGACAATCCGTTCAATCCCAGCCGCGGAGATTTCTTTTCTTCCAATCTCATCATCGGCTTCCCGCTGCTGGAAAAAGAGTACTCTTTTTTCAAATTTTTCTGGAGTTACCAGAAAAATCTGCCGCTGTTGCGCCAGGGAACACTTTCACTCTCCATGCGCAACGGCTTCGCCTCCGGAGACATGTCCATTACAGAGCGTTTCTTCGCAGGCGGAATTCACACTTTCCGGGGAGCGGGGAACGATCGCCTGGGTCCGATCGATCCCCTGACCGGAGCTCCCAGGGGCGGCAACGCCATGCTTTTGTTCAACTTCGAAGCGTCCCAGCCGCTCTACCTCATTCCCGCGGAAGGCTTTCAGATTTGCGTGTTCGCCGACTTCGGCAACGTGTTTTCCGAGGCCGCGCAATTCAGCCTGAAACAGCTGGAAACCGCGCTCGGATTCGGTATCAAGTACATCACCCCCCTGGGACCCATCCGCATCGACTTTGCCTGGAACACGCGAGGCGGCCGCGCGGAAGAACCCTTTCTGGTAAAAATCGGATTCGGCAATGTATTTTAAACTGCGCATCTCTATCCTGGCGGCACTGTTGGGCCTGGCCGCTTCATTGCCGGGACGCATCCTTACGGTTGATCGCATCGCCGCAATCGTCAACAATGAAATCATCACCCTGTCCGACATCGACCGCGCCGTGCTGATCTACCCGGTATTTCGCAGTGCCGATGAGAATGAACGCGATCTCTATCTGCGGGTATTGGATGATTTGATCCACGATAAAATCGCCTGGCTGGAATACCGCGACGAGATTCAACTCAGCGCGGAGGATTACAATCCCCTGCAAACCGCCATTATCCGCAAAGCCGGTTCCCTGCAGCGAGTGGTTTCCCTGTTGAAGCGTTTCGACATGGAATGGGAAGATTTGAAAACTTTTATCCGCGAGCGGGTGATGTACGAAAAAGTGTTGAAGGACAACTTCCAGATGAAAATCACGATTTCATTCAATGAAATCGAGGAGTTCTACAATCAGCAATACCTTCCCGTCCAGCAAAGCCTCAACCTGCCCGCACGCAGCCTGGTGGAAATGGCGCCCATCATCGAAAAGCACCTGCGGACCCAGCGCACCGAGAGCCGGGTATCCGGCTGGCTGGATGAAATCAAGAAATCGTACCGGGTGGAGAACCGCCTCGCCATGGAGGCCGAATGACTCTGTTTCAACATGTCAAAGCCCAATGGGCCGCAGACCTCAAAGCGGGCCAGGCCGTGGAAAGCCTTTTTCGCGTATCCGAGCTCAACCGTCGCAGTAAAAAGGACGGCTCGATGTTTCTGGCATTGACCCTGATGGACAAAAGCGGACACATCGACGCCAAAGTATGGGATCAGGTGGAAAGCGTGGCAAAAACGCTGACACCGGGAATGATCCACAGCGTCACCGGCGTGGTACGCGAATACCGTGGACAACTGGAAGTCCATGTTCAGCGGATTCAGCCCCTGACCGAAAACGCAACCATCGACGAAAAGGACTTTCAGGCCGGAGCGGAATTTGACGTTGACGCGCGTTTCGCCGCCATGATCGAGTTCATCGCGGAACGCCTGCAAAATCCGCAAATGCGCGAACTGCTGGATCTGTTCGTTGTCGAACACGGACAAGCCTTCCGCCGCCATTACGGCGCGCAGAAAATTCACCATGCCCGCGTGGGCGGGCTGCTCGAACACACCGACTCCATGGTCCGTTTGGCTGCGCTGGTTGCCGCGCATTATGGACTGGATTGCGATATCATGCTCATGGGGGCTTTGCTGCACGACCTGGGGAAAATGCGCGAATTTACTTTCGAACCCGCGGTTCAGGCTACCGCCGCGGGCGGCCTGCTGGGGCATATCGTCATCAGCCTGGAAATGTGCAACGACCTTTGCCGCCGCATCAGCGATTTTCCGGAAACGATCCGCCTGCACCTGCAACACCTGATCGCCTCCCATCACGGTGAGCGGGAATTCGGCAGCCCGGAAGTTCCCAAGACCCGCGAAGCCATGGCCCTGCACGTCATCGACCTGCTCGATTCCAAGCTGGCGATTTTTCTTGAGGCTTCCCGGCGGGCCACTCCGGAGCAGGAATTTTCCGACTATATCCCGGCGGTATCCCGCCGGATCCTGATCCAGAATCCGCCTGAGGGGAATGATTGACCCTCGACCGCGCATGATCACCTGCCCCCATTGTGGTTCTGCGGCCACGGTCCGCGCCGAGAATGAGTCCGACCATCAGAGTAAGGATACCCTGCCCCTGGTGCTCATCACCGCCCTGCTGGTGCTTGGCACCTACTTTGCCTTCCTGCTCTACGCCTACCTGGCATACCCGTTGACCGTGCTGCTGTTCGCGGCGGCGACTGCGCTGTTTTCGCGCTGGAAAGAAAAACATCGCCGCAATCGCGCCCTTCCCCCGCGGCAGTACTACTGCCTCGATTGCGGAAAATATTTTCAGGTTGATGAAAAGGAAAGTTGAGGAGTTGGGGAGTTGGGAAGTGGGGAAGTTGGGGAGTTGGAGAGGGAAATCAATCTGGTCATTGGGTAACCAGGAGTTCTTGTCATTTACTCGCTACGCTCGTGTCATTCGCTTGCTGCGCAAGCGTCAATGAGTATGAAGTTGGGGAGTGGGGAAGTTGGGGAGTTGGGGAGTTGGAGAGTTGGAGAGTTGGAGAGTGGGGAAGTTGGAGAGTTGGGAAGTTGGAGAGTTGGAGAGTTGGGAAGTTGGGAAGTTGGGAAGAAGGTGTTAGG
>DBFQ01000073.1 GCA_002294665.1 Candidatus Aminicenantes bacterium UBA876 | reverse complement strand
AATCCGAAAAGCTTTCCGGAAGAAGCATCCCAGACCAGGGCGAACAGGTCGCCGCCGATACCGCTGCCCGTGGGTTCCATCAGCCCCAGGGCCGCGTTCACGGCAATGGCGGCATCCACGGCCGTGCCGCCCTTTTCCAGGATATCGACGCCGATCTGCGCCGCCAGGGGGTGACTGGTCGCCACCATGCCGTTGGCGGCGATCACTTCCGAGCGGGTGGCCCAGGTGGGCCCGGTGATGCGGTCGGCGGCGAACAGGCCGAGGGCGCACATCAACCCCAATGCGATCAGGATACGAATGTCGGGCATGATTCTCCTCCACTCCATACGCAGATGGTTATACCGCGCGGGAAACGGGTTGTCCATTCAAGCGCGGCCGTAAATCCGCGTCAAATCGGCCAACCAATCCAACCGGTCTTCCCTCAGGTCTCCGGGCTTGAGCTGCCAGCCCCAATTGCCTTCCCCCCTGCCGGGGGTGTTCATGCGGCAATCCGCCCCGAATCCCAACACATCCTGCACCGGGATAACGGCCAGGCGGGCAACCGACTGCAGGGCCAGGCGCACGATATGGCGATGCATATCGTGGGCATCCGCGGCGGCCGCATATTCCAGCACACGCTTGCGGGCGTCATCACTGAGTTCCGGCCCGTAGAACCATCCATTCACGGTATTGTTGTCGTGAGTTCCCGGATAGACCACGCATTCAGGCGAAGCGTAATTGTGAGGCAGATGCGGATTGCGCGGGTTCCCATCAAAAGCGAACTGCAGGATTTTCATGCCCGGAAGTTGGCATTTTTCACGCAGGACCTCGACATCCGGGGTGATTTCACCCAGGTCTTCCGCAATCAGCGGCAGCGGCCCCAGGCGCTCGCTCATCGCCTGAAAAAAAGCCAGGCCCGGTCCGGGTTCCCATTTTCCGGAACGCGCAGTTTGCGCGTCCGCCGCAACTGCCCAGAATTCGGCAAAAGCGCGGAAATGATCCAGGCGGACCAGATGAAACCAATCCAGCATGCGCCGCAGACGTTTTTCCCACCAGGCCAGCACGGCCCGGTTCAAAGATGAACCGTTGAACCAGTTGTACAGCGGGTTTCCCCATAGTTGGCCATCGGAGCTGAAGTAGTCCGGAGGAACCCCGGCAACGACACGGGGTTGCCGCGTATCCGGGTCCAGGTCAAAGATCTCCGGATGGGCCCAGGCATCCGCGCTGTCCAGATTGACGTAAATCGGAATGTCGCCGATCAGCCGGACGTCGCGGCCTTCCGCCAGGGCCTTCAATTCCCGCCACTGGCGGTCAAACAGAAATTGGCGAAACGCCACCCCTTCCAATTCATTCCGGTTTTCCCGCCGCGCCATTTCGAGGGCACGGCGTTCGCGCAAGCGAATCTGCCGCGGCCAGTCCAGCCAATGTCCGGTCTGAAAGACCCGGCTGAACATGCAGAACAAGGCATAGTCGTCCAGCCAATCCGCATTGTCCCGGCAAAACGCGTTGAAGGTTTCCCGCTCCCGCGCCGGCGCCGCGGCAATAAACCCCGATAATGCCCGGTCCAGTTTCCGCTCGCAATTGAGCGCGGCAACGAAATCCACCCGGCCCACGGCAGAGACCTCAAGACCGGCCAAGCCCAAATCCGGGCACCAGGTTTCGGCCTGGACCGATTCCAGGTCGATCAGAAGAGGATTCCCGGCAAATGCCGATGAAGACGCGTAGGGGGAATGACCGAACACTGCGGTGGTCGGGTTCAACGGCAATACCTGCCAGACACCCTGTTTTCCTCGCTGCAATTGCTCAAGAAAGCGGTGCGCCTCACTCCCCAGGGTCCCGATTCCATAGCGGCCGGGTAGCGAACTGATGTGCAGCAACAGCCCGCAGCAACGCTGCTCCAACCAGGGCGAGCCGTTCATCGCTTGCGGGCCGCGGCCAGCATGACCGCCTGGATTCGGGGCACGAGTTCATCCATGCTCTCCACCATGCCCTCCGCCAGCAACTGGTTGTCCAGCAACAGCCGGGAAAGGTCGGCCAATTCAGCGGAGTCGGGGGTTTCTTCGTAGATGCGTGCCAGCTCGTGGATCAGGGGATGTCCCGGATTGATCTCGAGAATGCGCCGGGCAAACTGGTATTCGTCGTGCATCATGCGCATGACCTTTTCCATCTGCGCCGAAGGACCATCCCCCGGACGGGTCAGCATGCAGGGATGCTCGACAAGCCGGCTGGACAGGCGCACATCCGCGACCCGGTCGCCGTACAGCTTCCGCAGATACGCCGCCAGGTTCTGCGCGCGGGTACGTTCGGCTTCACCGGTTTCGGCTTCCGCCGCGTCAAGGGAAATGTCCGCGCTTTCCGCCGAGCGGAAGGGGCGATCCTTGAATTTATCGAGGTGATCAAGTACGATTTCATCCAAAGGATCCAGCAGGAGCAACACTTCCATATCACGACGGCGGAACGCTTCCAACGCGGGATTGTGCTGCAGGGACTTGAGATCGGTACCGGCTATGAAATAAATCTCCTTCTGTTCTTTTTTCATCCGTTCCACGTAGGCATCCAGATCCACCCACTCCTTGCCTTCACCATGGGTGGAACGAAATAACAGAAGCGGAGCCAGCGCTTCTCTCTGCCCGGGATCAGTGACCACACCCTCACGCAGATGCCGGCTGAACAGGTCCCATACCTTCAGAAACCGGTCATGATCGTCACGCTTCAGGTCAGACAGGTGGGAGACGAATTTCTTGACCACGTGCTGGCGAATGCGTTCAATCAACGCATTGTGCTGGATGGATTCCCGGGAGATGTTGAGGGGAATGTCCTCGGAATCGATCACCCCGCGCAGAAATCGCAGGTATTCGGGCAGAATGTCACGATTGCCCTTGCTGATCAGCACCTTGCGTGAATAGAGGTCCACGCCGGGATCGGCCGGCCCCAGGCCCATCGATTCCAGCGAGATGGCGGGAACAAACAATAGGGCGTTGAACTGCACGGGCGCATCCGAAGAAAGATGCAGCCAGGTCAACGGTTTTTCCGGAGTATGGTCCAGAAACGCATAGAACTCGCGGTATTGCTCCTCGCTGAGGCTTGATTTCGGCTGGGTCCAGATGGCTTCGGCGCTGTCGAACCTGCGTTTTTCCAGGTAGATCGGGAAAGGTACAAAACGGGAATGCTTTTTCAACACCTGGCGAATCCGCTCGGGATCCAGAAATTCTTGCGCCTCTTTTTTCAACAGCAATTCAATCCGGGTTCCCCGCTCCTTTTTGACGGTCTCACGAATGGAGTAGGCCGTGTCGCCCTTTGAAGTCCACAGCCAGGCTTGCGCTTCAGGCGCCGCCGCGCGGGTGGTCACGTGAATCTCCCGGGCCACCATGAAAGCGGAATAGAAGCCGACGCCGAATTTTCCGATCAGGTCGACCTGGTGCTCCGACTTGGACGCCGACAGGTGCTTCAAAAACTCGGAAGTGCCGGAATGGGCGATCGTGCCCAGGTTTTCAATCAATTCCCCGCGGGTCATACCGATGCCGTTATCTTCAATAATCAAGGACTTCCGGGCCTGGTTCACTGAAATATGAATCGCCAGTTCTTCGCTTCCCCCATCCAATTGCGGATGGGTCAACAACTCAAACTGGACCTTGTTCAAGGCATCCACGGCATTGGAAACCAGTTCGCGCAGAAACACGTCCTGGTTCTGGTACAGAGAATAGACCAGGATATTCAACAATTGCTGCACTTCGGATTGAAATTCAAAAGTTTCTTTTTTTTCTTTGCCCTCACTCATTTTTCCTCCTCAATGCCCGCAGGTTTGCTCCAGGCCCGAACCGGTCGTTCAGGGTTCGAGCAATTGGGAAACCGGCACAAACACGACCCCCATGCCCCGGACCTCGTCGACTGCATCGCGGATCGCCTTGAAAGTCGTGGGATAGGGATGGCCGATGGCCACGGCAGTGCCGCGGCTGCGGGCGAGTTTTGCGCCCCGGACCACCTGATCGCGGGCATATTGATAAGAGATGTGGTCATTGGTAATGTCTTCGAGAAAAATATCCCGTTGCGCCGCAGCCACCTTCATCTTCCGGGCCAGGCTGTACGCCACGGTCGCAGCCGATGTACGCGAATCAACAAAAAACAGCCCCTCTTCCTTCAGCACGGATAATACCCGGCTCATGGTTTGGGGATCACCCGTGACCAGGGAACCCATGTGATTGTTGACACCGCGGGCGTATGGCAACCGTGCGCGGGAACGCTGAACCAGGCGCCGGATGGCGGCCAGATCCGCGCCCTTGAGCACAAACTGATCGGGATCCACTTTATCATTGCGATTGGCCGCCTGCATGGGCAGGTGAATGATCTGTTCAATACCGTACATGTGGAGCTGGCGGGCTTCGTCATAAGCAAAGGGGGCATGTGGAATCACGGCCGCGGTGACGGGCACTTCCAGTCGCTTCAATTCCAACGCGCCCAATTCATTGTACCCGATATCATCAATGATGATGGCCAGGCGCCCCCTGGGAGACGTGTCCGGAGACCGGGGCGGCTTTTTCTCCGCAGTCGAAACCCCGGTCGTGATCAGCACCAGGTGGCTGGTTTCCCTGCCTGCCGCGCTGATCGAGTACAAATACAGATGCTCACCGTTGATATGTTGCACTTCTTCGGTTTTCCAGCGGCGACCATGCGTCCGGACCAGTTCCTGAAGAGCGGCGACCGCTTTCCTGCGCTGTCCATCCGCCAGTTTCCATTTCACGTGGTAGCGCCCCAGTGAATCCTGAACCAGGCTGTAACCGGGATCCAGAGAATCCAGCAAGCGGATCAACTCGCGATGCAGCGCGTCCCGCTGGGCTTCAGCAGCGGGTGGCTGTTCTTTCTTTCTCTCACCGAGAACCCGGGACAGGAGAAAGGTGGATTTGCCCTCGCGGTAATCCAGGTACTCCAGAGCCAGGACGATTCCCAATGCCACAAAAGCACTGAGCAGGAAATAAGCCAGCGTATTTGCTTTCTTGCGACGCGATCTTCCAGCGGCCATTATTCTCTCTTCAACATGGATTGGGCCCGGGCCAGAGCTGCCTCATCTCCCGGTTCCCTGACATCAGGATGCAGCGATTCGTTGCGGAGGTTCCTGCCACCCCAGTAAAACCAGCCGTCCACAAGTTCCAGTTCAGCGCCGTCCGGCAGCGGGATCCGGCGCAGATGCGCGTTGATGCCACCGCCGGATTCACCCACCAGGGAAGCTCCCGCGTCACGCAGCATGCGCGCCAGAATGTCTGCGTACATAATGGTTTCCGGCCCGACCAACGCCACCATCCGTGTCTGTTCAGCCCGAATGCTTCCGGCCCGGATGCGCTGGTTGCCGTGTCTTGTGTGCAACGCCAGCATGGACACGGGCGGTACCATCATGTCCGCCAGTGAAAGACAGGGATCCAGATCTCCATGAAGGTAATTGCGCAGGTCAATGATCCAGCCCCGGCCGGGGCGGGAATGGAAAGCCGCGGATACGGCCGCGACCGCGGCGGGAGTCAAGCGCCTCAAATCCAGGTGCGTGACGGAACCCGGCAGGTCGCGCAGATTCAGGTCGGCGGGAAGGGCAATCGCGGGCAACAGGATATTCAACGGGTCGCGCGATCCCGCCCGCCTGACAATCAGGCGGAACGTGTATTCCTTGTCTGCGTAAAGCAAAAGCCGGACTTCGGCCCAGGTCCTGGCCGTGATCTCCTGGTCATCTATGCGGATCAGGATGTCACCGACCCGCAGTTTCGACAACTTTGCCGGTGAACGGGGCAGAATCCGGGAAACGGTAAACCCCTGATCGCCGGGACGGACCCAGACTCCCGCCCAATAACCTCTGCCTTCCCGCCAGGCACGTGATCTCTGCAGCAATGCGACGGGAATGTAACTGCTGCAGGAGTCCAGGTTTCGCAGCAGGGCGCCATACGCGCCGTGCCACGCATTGCGGGGATCCACCGGATCCACGTAGTGCTCGCGGATCAGCCGGCTTACTTCGGGATAAAGCGAACGCGCGGCGACAACGGGGTTCTTTTCTGAAGACCGATGGGGAATGACCCATAGCCGCAGACCGGCCACGACGGCCAATAGAACAAGTAGAAACAACATGAACCTGCGCATGGGATCAGTCTGATATTTTACCCCAAAGCCTTCCGGCCATCAAGCTGACGCTCAGGGAGAAGAAAGCCACTGCAACGGATCGCTGGGCTTGAGATCCGCGCGAATGGCGAAATAGAGAGAAAGCCCCGTGGTTGAGCCGCTGTCACCCACCTGCCCGATCACTTCGCCTGACCGGACTCGTTCACCCCGGTTCTTCAGGAAACGCGCGCAATGACCGTAGAGCGAATGAAAATTCTTGGCGTGTTGCAGGATAATCAAATTCCCATACCCCTTGAAATAGTCGCTGAAAATCACTTTCCCGGGATAGACCGCCCGGATGTCACGACCCCCGGCGGGCTTGATCTCAACCCCGTCGTTCATGACAAAGGTATTGAAACGGGTACTGCGTTGCTTGCCGAAGCGGGAAGTGATCGTTCCCGCCAGCGGCCAGGGCAGGCGGCCTTTCAACGCCTTGAGATGAGTCATCGGCGTGGTGGTGTCGCCTTTCCCCGCCCGATAGATCAGCTCTTCCAGTTCTCCGGCACGATCACTCAGTTCATGCAGCAACCTCATATAGGTTTTCCGGTCCCGGTTGATTCTGGAAACGGCATTTTTCTGTTCCCCGCGCAGAACGTCGAGGCGCTTTATGGCCTCCGCATGTGCCTGTTTCCGCACGTTCAATTGCTGCCGCTGACTTTCGAGTTGCCGGTCGATTTGCGTGAGTGCCAGGGTTTTGCTGCGCACGCTGTTGATCTGATCCAGGTGATGCCGGATCAGGATCATGAACAGATGATAATTGTGAAACAACTGGTCCAGAGAATCCACGCGCAAAAACAGCTTCAGATAGGATTGCCCCCCCAGTTTGTACAGGTATCGCGCCACTTTTCCCGCGCGTGAACGCTCCTGCGCCAATTCCTTTTCCAACAATCCGCGCCGTGCCTGGTTGGCTCCGATCTCATTCGTCAACTGACGCTGTCGCAGGTCGATACGTTGAATCTCCAGTTGCTCACGCTCTACCTTCAGGTCGATTCGCGCCAGTTCAGCCAGGATGGGTTGGCGCGCGGCGTCGAGTGAGCCGAGCTGCTTGTTGACCCGGCCGATCTGCTGGCGCAAGGCATCGAGTTCGCGGTGCAGATCCGCGGCCGCGACAGAAACCGTCAGCATTGCAGCCGCAGCCCAGCCGATCAGGAGAGCGGAATGGCAAGCGCGCCGTGTATTCATGAAAGCAGTCCTTCAGAGATTATAATGCATGCGCAACAAAGCGCCAAACGGCCGCGTTTACTTCTGCGGACGTCGCGAGAACACATAAACCAGCCCGCCGACGATCCCCAGCAGGATGCGGAAGCCCAGATCCACAAACTCCGCGGCCAGGGCAAAAGCAGCGGGAAAACGCATCAGCGTGCGAAAGCCGGCGGTGCGAATTCCCAACCCGTTGATGGCCGGAACCGTCATCAGCAGGAACACCATGATGGGAACATGCAACAGGAAATCAAAAAAATCAGGCACACGATCCAAAGTCCGGGCGATCACCCAGTAATAAACCACCATGTTGAATTGAAACACCAGGCTGATCGCCAGGCAGGTTGCCAGACTGGCGGGTCTTTGGTAGTAGACCCAAAGGCTTTCAATCGCGGCCTGGATACGCTCACCAAATCTTTCCGGCACGATTCTGCGCAAACGCGGCAACCAGCGGGATGCCGGGCGGGGATGGCACAATACGGCCGTCATTACAGCGGATACCATCAGGATCAGAATGATGATCGAAATCAGCCGGTTCCGGGGCGTGCGCATGGGGCCGTCCACCAGGACACCGATCCCCGCAATCAGCATCAGGGCGACAAAGCCACTCAAACGTTCAATCAGTACAACCACCAGCGACATGACTCCCCGTGAGGAATCACGGCGGCTGTGAACCACGCGCAAAACATCTCCACCGATGGTGGACGGCAGGAAATTATTGAAAAAAGTGGACATGATGTAAAAACGAAAAAGCCGTTTGTAAGGAGGGTAATGATCCTGGGCCGCGAGCAGGACTTTCCAACGCAGGGTCAGCAGGGAGTATCCCAGCATCATCAAAGCGAAAGCCGCCAGCAGCCAGATCGGTTGAGCGGCGGCAAACACCTGAACAAACTGCTGCCAGGCTCCGCGGATTCCGCCATACCTTTTCGACAGGGTAACCACGAAATAGCCGATCAACAGAGAACTGACCGCCAGGCGCAGCCACCAGGAGAACCATTTGCGTTTCATTTTGATCGCGGATGATATCGCCTGTATACCTTCAACAGGTCATTGTAGTCCAGGCTGGTATACTTCTGGGTTGTGGCCAGGTTCGTGTGACCAAGGAGCTCCTGGATCACGCGCAGGTTGGCGCCCCTTTGCAGCAGGTGGGTGGCGAAACTGTGTCGAAACAGGTGCGGATAAACCCGCCGGTTGCTCTGCGTCAACCGGCAAAAAACGACCTGCAGGATCCGCTCAATGGATCGTTCCGAAATGCCGCGGCCCCGGGCGTTGAGAAACACCCGATCCGGCAATGGAGAAAACCGCGCCTGGCAGGCTTCGACATAGCGGAGCAGCAAGCGTCCGGCGTGACTGTTGAATGGAACGATGCGTTCCTTGCGTCCCTTGCCCATAACGCGGATCAATCCTTCATGCATATGGATGTTGTCATGAATCAGGCCGGTTAATTCCGAGACCCGCAGCCCGGTGGCATATAAAAACTCAAAAATCGTCTTGTTGCGCAGGTCGATAAAGGTATCTTCAGGCAGGTGGTCCAGAAATCCCAACATCTCCGCCTCAGTCAGTATCTGGGGAATTTTGCGGTCGATCTTGGGCGATTGGATGCCCTCAAACGGATTGGCCTCCAGGCGCCCCCGCTGGACCTGGAAACCGCAAAAGGACTTGACCGCGTATATTTTGCGGGCCACAGTGGTTTTGTTTCCACTCTGCAGAAAAGCCCAGGTAATGAAATCACGCGCCGACTGGCGATCCGCTTCCAGACGATTTTCTTTCAGAAAAGAAAGGAATTGGCGGATATCCTGCCCGTACGCGCGCACAGTGTGTTGCGACACATTGCGGATATCCCGCAGGTATTCCAGATAGTCGCTCAGAAACTTTCCCGATGGATCCATTTCTGCAGAATCTCCAGGGCCTCTTGGGCCTGCAGCTCTTTGCGTTCCCGCTTCGAAACGTTGCGCTGCTTTGCGGACACCGCTTCAGTCTCCAGCAGTCCGAAGGAAAACTTGGTGGGACGGAAGTTCTTCCAGGCTGCGTTGGCAATGGAATGCAACAACGCGCCGCAGGCGGTCTTTGTGGGCAAAGGCAAGGGTGGCTTTCCCGTCAAATAGCGCGCCATTTGCCGCGCGGCCAGAAGGCCCGAACAGATCGATTCGACATATCCCTCCACACCGCTGAGCTGGCCGGCGAAAAACAACGAGGAGCGGGCGCGGGCGCGCCCGGTTGCATCGATGATCAGCGGCGCGTTGATATAGGTGTTGCGGTGCATGCGACCGAAGCGTTCAAACTCAGCATTCCCCAGGCCGGGCAGGGTGCGGAAGATCCGTTTCTGCTCTCCCCATTTCAATCTCGTCTGGAAACCCACCATCTGGTACAAAGATTCATGGAGATCATCCTGGCGCAGTTGAATCACGGCAAAAGGCGCAGAGCTGCCGTGCGGGTCAGTCAGACCCACGGGCTTCATCGGGCCGAATGCCAGGGACATGGGGCCGCGACGGGCGATCTCTTCAACCGGCAGACAGGCTTCAAAAAAGACCCCCTTTTCGAAATCGGGGATATCGACGGTATCCGCCTCCACCAGGGCGGTGACGAAGGCGTTGTAGGCGTCTTTATCCAGGGCGATGTTAATAAAATCCGCTTCTCCCTTATCATAGCGAGTCGCGCGAAATACCCTGGAAAAATCGATGCTGTCCGCACGGATGATGGGGCTGGTGGCATCATAGAAAAACAGGTGGCGGCGCTGGGTAAAACGGGATAGTTCGCGGGCGAAGGCGGGGCTGGTCAATGGTCCGGTCGCCACAATCGTCGGGGCGTCGTCAGGAGGCAGCAGTCGCATCTCCTCCCGGACCCACTCGATTCGGGGGTGATCCACCAGGGCGTGCTCGATTGCCGCGGCCAGAAGATGCCGATCCACAGAAAAACTGCTTCCGGCCGGAACCCGGAATGGCGCCGCGATCTGGAGATAGCGGCTGCCCAACAATTCCAGTTCCGCTTTCAACAGTCCCGAAGCCGAACGGATCTCGGTGGATCCCAGCGAATTGGAACACACCATTTCGCCGGCGAATGGAGTCTGATGTACATCCGTACCGGTTTGAGGCCGCATCTCATGCAGTCGCACGGAGATGCCGCGTTCGGCCAGCTGCAGCGCGGCTTCACTGCCGGCAAGTCCGGCGCCGATCACATGGACCGTTGGCCTCAATCGGGCTCCTCGTTGGTTTCGGACTTGGGCGCGGGGGGCGATTTTTCAATATACGTGCATTCCGGATACGCGGAACAACCCACAAAATACCGCCGGGTTTTCCGCGAGTAGCGTTTGCGCAACGGCTTGCCACACACCGGGCACTTGCCCAGTTCGGTTTCTTCGGTCTCGATATAACGGCATTGCGGATAACCGGTGCAACCGATGAAATGCTGGCGGGTCTTCGGCGAATACCGTCGCACCAGCGGCTTCCCGCATTCCGGACACAAACGTTCCAGGGGCTCATCTTTCGGCCGGGGTGAATCGCCGTCCAGGCGTTCCGTATGTGTGCACTGCGGATATCCGCTGCAGCCGATAAACCAGCCGTTGGTTTTGTGGGAATACTTTTTTACCAGGTCTTTGCCGCAGACCGGGCAGGCACGCCCGACTTTCAGGTCGACCTTTTCCGCACCGCGGACCTGCTCCAGGTTCTCCTCGAGGCGTTGATGAAAACGTTCGATCCCCCGGACCCAATCCAATTTGCCTTCCGAAACCTGATCCAGCTGTTTTTCCAGATCCGCGGTAAATGTGTATTGCATCATGTCGGAAAAATGCTCATCCAGGTATTCGGTCACCTTGATGCCCAACTGAGTGGGCACAAAGCGCCTGTCTTCCCGGGAAATGTAATCGCGCTTGCCCAGTGTGGCAATGATCTTGGCATAGGTGGACGGTCGGCCGATTCCCTTCTCTTCCAGCATCTTCACCAGGCTGGCCTCGGTATACCTTGCCGGCGGCTTGGTAAAATTCTGTTTCGGCGTCACGCCAAGAACCGCGAGCGTTTCCTTTTCCCGCAAAGGCGGCAATAACGGCGTACCCCCGTCTGTATTCCAGCACTTGAGGTGGCCATCGAAGCGAATCACCTCACCCTTGACCGTCAGCAGGAACTCTCCATTCACAATGTCGAAAGTCGTCACTTCAATCCGGGCGGCTTTCATCTGTGAAGCCATGAAGCGATCCCAGATCAAGCTGTAGATCTTGAACTGGTCGGGGCTCAGGAACGCTTTGACCTGGTCGGGAGAGTACAGCGGCAGAGTGGGACGGATGGCTTCGTGCGCGTCCTGGATCTTGCCTTTGCGCCCGAACACATTCGGTTTTTCCGGAAGATACTCTTCGCCCCAGGTTGAGCGGATAAAATCCGCCGCCGCTTCCCCGGCAGAAGCGGCGATGCGAAACGAATCCGTGCGCATGTATGTGATCAGTCCCGTCTGCTCACCGCCCTGGATGTTGATCCCTTCATACAACGATTGGGCGACACGCATGGTTTTGCTCACGGGGAAACGGTGCTTCTTGAACGCTTCCTGTTGCAGGGTCGATGTGATCAGGGGCGGCAGGGGCTTCGGACGACGCACGCGCTTGCGCACGCTGTCGAGAACATACGGACTGGCGGACAATTGATCCAGTATCGACAGCGCGGTGGTCTCATCCGCGATGGTGAGTTTCTTGCCGCGATGCTTCTCCAGCCGCGCCTGAAAAGGCGGCGGGGCGCTGCCCTCCAATTCGGCTGTCACGGTCCAGTACTCTTCCGCCTTGAACGCCTGGATCTCTTTCTCGCGCTCGACTATCAATTTCAAGGCGATTGACTGCACCCTGCCGGCGGAAAGGGGCCCGCCGATTTTGCGTTGCAATACGGGACTGATCTTGTAGCCGGCCAATCGATCCAGCAAGCGCCGCAATTGCTGCGAATTCACCTTGTCCTGGTCGATATCCACCGGATGCTGAATGGCTTCCACGACGGCCTGGCGGGTGATTTCGTGAAAAAGGATCCGGGATATACGTTCATTGACCGGTTTGAGAATCTCTTTCAGATGGAAAGCGATGGCCTCACCCTCACGGTCGGGGTCCGGCGCCAGGAGGACACGCTCACTGCGCTTGGCCAATGCCTTCAGTTCCCGGATCACATGCTTTTTATCGCTCAACTCCTCGTAATGAGGTTTGAAATGGTTCTTCACGTCGATGCTGAGAATATGGGGGTTCAGGTCACGGATGTGGCCCATGGATGAACTGACCACATAATCCTTGCCCAGATAGCGGGAAATCGTTGATGACTTGGCGGGTGATTCTACAATAACCAAAGTTTTCTTGCTCATGCCAGTTTGCGGTATCCGTCTCCTTCTTCGCGGATCAATCCCTTGATTGTCAATTCAAGCAGCAGGGAAACCACCACCGGAACGGGAAGGTTCAATGTTTCCACGAAATCGTCTATCCGTTTTACCGCATCTGTACTCATCAAGTCAAGTACCCGGCGTTGGCGGCTGGACAATGACTCCAGCGCATACTCAACGGAAACGGATTTCAAGCCGAACTCTTCCAGGATGTCATCGGGCTGTTGAACCAGTTTTGCCCCCTGCTGAATCAGGTGATGGGGGCCTGAACTGAGCGGCGAATCAAGCGGTCCGGGCACGGACATCAATTCACGGTCCTGATCGAGCGCCAGGCGTGCGGTAATCAGAGATCCGCTGCGAACGGTTCCCTGAACCACCACCACCGCCCGACACAAGCCGGAGATAATGCGGTTGCGCACCGGGAATAAGAAGGGAAGCGGATGCGTGCCCAGAGGGGCTTCACTGACGATGCATCCCTGTTCCTGAATCCGGTGCAGCAGGCGGCGATTGCCCGCAGGATAAAGCTGATCCATACCGCAGGCGTTTACGCCGACGGTAGGCATGCCACTGTCCAGGGCGGCACGGTGCGCCAGGGAGTCGATGCCGTAAGCCATGCCCGAAACCACGGTGATTCCGGCACGGCATACCGGGGGAATCAGGCGATTGACCGCGCGTCTGCCGTATTCGTCCGCCCGGCGTGAACCCACAACGCCCAACAGCATACCTTGTAAAAAAGTCGGATCTCCCTTTGTATACAAGATACCGGGCGGGTCGAAAATCTCTTGCAGCAGCGGTGGGTAGGACGGGTCATCCCGGGATATCACTCGAATGCCGGTTTGCCGGCAGCGTTCGATTTCGCACTGCGCCGCGATCAGGTATTTTTCGGGAAAATCTTTCAGTGCGGCAGAGGAAAACCCCAGGGAAACCAGAACGGATCGTTCCAAACCCAAAAGATCACGCGGCTGGAAATTGCGCCGTTGCATGCGTCGGCGGGCCGCGGGAAAACTCCAGGTGAACAGATGGGCCGCGACTGCTTGCAGCCGGGGGTCATTCTGCTGCGGAATCACCGTTCGGCGGAAGCACGACCAGGGGAATCGAAGTGGCCAGCAATACTTTCTGGGTGACACTTCCCATCAGGATCTTATCCAGTCCCCTGCGTTGGCTGGTAGCCATGACGATCACATCGATGCCCTGTCTGGCGGACACTTCGATGATCTTATGCGCCGGCTCTCCGGTCTCATGGATGATGTTTTCCACATTGCAGCCCAGATCCGCGGCGCTATTCGCGATCCGCTGGTTGATGCGTTCAATCAGGCGGTGATGCTTCAGCGCCGGCACCTTGTAATTGAAAAACTCCGCCACATGCAGGACCGTTAATTCCGCCCCGAATTGACGGCAGAGGGAAATGGCGAAGCGCAGCTCCAGCATCGACAACTCATTGAGGTCGACCGGAGCCAGGACACGGCGGATAGAGACCCCGCGCTTTTCTTTGGGAACCACGAAAACGGGTATGGGAGAATGCTGAACCAGGCGGGACGTGGTGGAACCCACCAGGATCTGCTCGATTTCAGAAAGACCGCGACGCCCGGCAAAGATCATCTCAATGTCGTGTTCGCGGGCATAACCGGAGATCTCTTCACTGGCAACTCCCTCCCGAACCGCCACGACACAATCGATTCCCCGGCGACGGGTGATCCGGGTCAAACGGGAGATCGATTTTTCCCGGGTTGACTCGATTTCCAAACGCAGGTCTTCCAGAGAAAAGAAAGCCGCATCGTATACCCAGTCCGAAAATCGCGGCAGCACATAAAGCGCATGGATATCCGGTTGAATCTGCTGCTGGATCCATCTGACCCACGGAAGGCAGGCGTTGCTCTCCCGGGAGAAATCGGTGGCCCAGAGGACCCGTTTCAACGGCGACGGGGCTGATGGTCTCATTTACTCTTCCGCGATCAATTGCTTCAGGTTCTTTGACGGAATGAATTTAACGATTTTCTTTGAGGGAATGATCATGGGGTTCTGGGTATTGGGGTTGATCACCCGCTTGTTGTCGCGACGGATAATCTTGAATGTTCCGAAATTGGAGAGCAATACCTTGCGCTCATTCTGGAGTTGTTCGACCATGACTTGAATCATGAAATCAATGAACTGGTACGACTCAAATTTCTTGATATCCAACCGGCGGGCCATGAGTTCGGAAATCTCTCGCTTGTTCATGCGCGCTCCTGGCCTCCAATTAACACAGCGAAAAAATATTGTCAACAATAACGGCATTTCAGTGAATTTCGTCGTTCCAGACAGGGGGGGATCAAAAGTTGAAGAGTTGAAAAGTTGAAGGGTTGAAGAGGAAAGAAGTTAAGAAAGTTGGAGAGTTGAAGAGTTGAAAAGTTGAAGAGGAAAGAAATTTAGAGAGTTGCAATGGTTGACTAATGCAACTTTTCACTTTATTTATACGTTTATACCCCCCGGCCCCAATGGTTGCGTTGTTTTCTGCCTCCTGCGTTCTACNNTTCCCGTTGACATCACGCGAACGGGAATCTATAGTATTCATTAGAGAATGGATTTGCCGGGGAGCACCCCAATGAAGAGGGCAAGATGAATCAGATCATGCAATCGGGAGCCGGGGTTTACACGGATGCATACCGCCGGGTCAGGCGACGCGTCACGGAATGGGCTGCTTCCAGGCAGCTTTCCCGCCGAACCGGGGGATGGACGGACCGGTTCATGGAATACCTGCTGGTATTCCCGGACCTCGTCTACCTGACGATCCGCCTGATCCTGGACCGGGAAGTGGCTCCGGCGATCCGGGGCCGCCTGATGATGGCAATGGCTTATGTGATCATGCCCCTGGATTTCATCCCCGACATCATCCCCTGCGCCGGTTTGATTGATGACCTGCTGGTTACCGCCGTTCTGCTGCACAAAACCATCAACGTCGGCCCGGAAGAGTTGCGGCAACGGGTTGAGGCCAATTGGGCGGGAAGCCCCGAGGTATTTGTCAAGCTGCGTGAAATCGTGGCGGTATTGAATGAAGTGGCGGCCCAGATCCCGAGATCGCTGCTGAATTACATCCGCCGCAAAGGCTGAACGTTTTCTTCCGGCGACAAAGAACGTTCAAATGTCCGCCGCAGAATATCCTGCAGCGTGATCGCGGAAAAACGGTACTCAATCAGGTCGACCAGGTAATCCCACAACGGGCGCGCGTAACAAGTGTCGAAAAGCGGACAGGTGTCTCCGTTCACGCAATGGGAAAGCCGGATCTGTTCATCAAAAGCGGTAAACAGCATTTGAATCGATATGCTGTCCGCGGGAAGGTGCAGGCGGTATCCCCCGTAAATTCCCTGTACGCTGTCAATCAGTCCCGCCTTTTCCAGCGGGCCGGCCAGCTTGCGCAGGTACTTGGGCGACACCATCATGGTCTCGCCGAGTTCGGCGGTGCTGCGTACTTTGTCCGGATGCTCCGCCAGGGCCAAAAGCATGCGCAGGCCGTAACGCAACTTGGTGTTGATTTTCATGGCCATGCTGGAATCAGGGAAGCAATCGGGCGATCACCCCGCATGAATAAAAAAAACCCCGCGGCGGGGGGGCACCGCGGGGTTTATCCATTTAATTTCTGTTTTCAGTTCAACCGCCCAGTTGTTCCAGCTTTTTCATCTTCTCTTCCAGAGCCAGCTGACGCTGTCTCAAGCGCTGGAACTTCTCCACGTCTTCCTGGGCCTTGGCCTCGAATTCGGCGCGCTTCAACGGTTCCACTTTGATCATCTCGCGCCACAGCAGGTTGCTGTATGCCCAGGGTTCCGCGTAAGTGGGATTGAGCTCCACAGAGCGCTCGAGTGCCTTGAAACCGCGATCCAATACATTGCGGCGTTCCTGCGCGCTCATCATGTCGATGGGGGTCTGGAAACTCTTGAACCAGCAGACCACGCCGAGAGAGTAATAGGCTTCGGAAAGTTTCTGCTTTCTCTCATCGGGCATCTGGTCCTGAAGCGCCTTCATGCCATCCAACTTGGCATTCAAGGCTTCGCGCTTTTCATTCAATTCTTTTTCCAGGGCTTCCTTGTCGCCGATGGCAGCGATCTGCTGTTCTTTTTCCTCGATCATCTGCTTACGGGCATCGGCTGAAATCGTGCGATTCTTGCGCACATGCTTGTCCAGATAATCTTCGATCTTTTCAATGTCCGCAACTTTTTGAGCCAGAGCCTGAATCTCCAGCCGCTCGACCTGGAGTTCCGGCTGCGTCAAGGCGATAATCATGGACTCAAAAGCATCCATGGCTTCGTACCACTTGCGCTTGGTCTGCAGGTAGTTGGCATAGTAAAGGTAGCCCTCGGGATCCTTGGGATCGAGCGCAATGCGTTTCGTGTACATCTCTTCGGCTTTGTCTTCCTGGTTGTACTTGCCGTAGAAATCGGCCAGGATGTAGTAGGACTTGGGATTTTCCGGCTCGTTTTCCAGAATCCGCAGATAATACTTCTCGGCTTCTTCCGCATTTTCCATCTTATCGTGGATATCGCCCAGAGCCAGATAGATTTTCTCGTTTTCAGGATCGGCTTCCTTGGCTTTTTCAAGGTATTCCACGGCGTTCTGCGCGTATTCGTCATTGCGTTCGGTTCCGCGGCCGGGACGGTAAAGGCTGGCGTACGCGGTGCCGAGGTGGAAATAAATCAGGGTCAGCTTGGGATTCAATGCCAGCGCCTCTTCGTATTCCTTTACCGCTTTGGCGAACTTCTCATCCTGATAGTATTTGTTGCCTTTATTGAGGTGGTCATTGGCCTTCAGGTTGTCCAGTTTGAGTTTCTCGCAACCGGTAAACGAGAATGAGAACAAAAGTAATGCGGCGAACATGCCGATCAGCAGCAGTGTCGACGTTTTTCTCATAAGAGCCTCCTCCAAGTCTTCTATATAATGAAACCCTCAGCAAAAGTCAAGCCGAAATGTGCCGAAGCCACCAATTCCGGCTCTAGGCGACACGATAAAACCACATCAGAAACATCCACAGGTCCTGAATATAGGGAATGCGCTTGTTGTTCAGAAAAATCACCGTGGTCTCAGCCCCCTTGACCAGTTCAAACAACGCATAGAGTTCATTCACGCGATCCGGCGTGAAACTGGCATAGGCTTTGTAAAAATCACCCTCGCCTTCCTCCATGAAATGGGGGTTGAGCCGCGCCAGCTCCAGGGCATTCTCGAAATTCCGCGTCAATTGCTTTTGAAAGCGAATCGTCACTTTGAACTCGCGGTTGGTTTTCCTGGGATTAAGGATGTTTTCCAGTTTTTCCTGTTCAATCATCTCGCGTGCGTTCATGGAACCCGCATTATACTCCAGAAGCGCCCCGAAATAAAGAGGTTGACGGGCCGTACGCGCCCGGCCGGCCGTTTTGCCCCTTCAGCAACTCCCCAACTTTCCAACTCCCCAACTCTCCAACTTTCCAACTCCCCAACTCCCTTCAACTTACCCCGGACTCAACGATACAATCGTCGTGTCGATCACCTTGCGCCCCCGCTCGGCAAAATCCACCAGCAGGCGATGGGTGTCAATGCGTTTTTCGATCCGTCCGCGGCCGAATATCGGGTGTGTCACCATCTCTCCGGAAACTTCTTCGCGCTCCGTTTTTTCTGTAGCGGGCGCCGCGGCACTGACCTCCTCCGGCGCATACGCGAAACGGTAAAGGTGAGGAGGAAGATTGGAAATAAAGGGTGAAAGGCGGTCCGATCCAGTGGAGACGATCAGGTGATGAATGGCGCGCGTGGAAGCCACATAAAAGAGACGCCGCTCTTCTTCCCATTCCGCCAACCCCTTGCGCAAAAAGAAGGGCAGGTAGGTGGGATTGACACCCGCGGCGATGACGGTCTTGAACTCGAGGCCCTTGGCGTTGTGCATGGTCAGTAAAAAGGCATCAACCGCGTCATTGCGGTCCGAGGAAAACGCATCCACACTGATGCGGTCCAGCAAGTCGTGAATACGGGCATCCGGCTCGTTTGCTTCCCAATTGCGCACAAACTCCACCAGCTCATCCAGGTTCAGGAGTCGCTCTTCCTCTTCCCGCCGCTGCAGGATTTCGCGGTAGCCGGAAAGGTTCAGCAAAGAACCCAGCAGATCGGCGTAACCGGAACGCGGCGGATCCTGGACCAGCTCTTCAATCCGGCGCAGGAACGGTCTGGACCTGGCTTTCTGGGGCATGGAGACAAACAGGGTATCCAACAGGGAACGGTTGCTGTTTCGCGCTTCATCTTCCAGTTGCTCCAGGGTCTTCGGTCCGATCCCCAGGGGGAAACTGTCAGCCAAACGCCTGAAGGCCAGGTTATCGTCTCTGTTTGTGGCCAGGCGCAGCACGGCCAACCCATCCCGGACCTCTTTGCGGTCAAAGAATCGCTGGCCTTTCAAAATGCGAAAGGATACCGCCCCACGCGCCAGAGCGGTCTCCAGGGCCAGTGATTGTGAATTAATGCGATAAAGAATCGCCACGGGCAGGCGTTCAGGATGTTTTCGTTTCCACAAACGGATCAGGTTGGTGATTTTGTCGGCTTCTTCCTGCTTGGAAATGGAATGCAGGATATGGACCGGCGGTCCATCCTTGCGTTCGGTCCACATCGATTTCCGGCGCCGTTCCCGGTTCATGCCGATCACGTGGTTGGCGAAATCCAGGATGGGACCGCAAGATCGATAATTCTGCTCCAGTTTGATCACCCGCGTACCGGGAAAATCATGCTCGAAATCGGCCAGGAAACGGATGCTCGCACCGCGCCACGAATAGATGGCCTGGTCATCGTCCCCCACCACGGTTACACCCTGGCGGCGATGGGCCAGCAGGCGAACCATTTCGTATTGATTGGGATTGGTATCCTGAAATTCGTCGACGACGACGTAATGAAAGCGGTCGTTGTAATACCTCAACAACTCGGGATTGCTTTGCAGCATCTTGACCGGAAGAGAAACCAGATCTTCGAAATCCCAGACCTGTTCTTTGGACTGGAATTCATGGTAGCGGCGGAAAAGATCGATCTCTTCTCCGGAGAAACCCCGGTCCTCCAGCAAATCCGGATTGTTGGGATACAGCGAGTTCATCTTGGCCCAGTTGATCCGCCGGCGCAACTGATCGCGCTGATCCCGGGTCAATCCGGGCGCGTACCGCCTTACCAGGCGCTCAAGAACCTTTTGCTGATCGCCATCATCAATCACGGCCCATTCCGGTCCGAATCCCATCTCTCTACCGTTTTCCCGCAAAATGCGCAGACCCAGTGAATGAAAAGTGGAAATCGTGTAGCGGGCGGCCCTGATTCCCGTCAGCTGCTCAATCCGCGCTTTCATCTCCGCGGCGGCCTTGTTGGTAAACGTAACCCCGAGAACACTTCCCGGGGACAGGCCCTTCTCCTTAACCAGATAGGCGATTTTATGGGTGATCACACGGGTTTTCCCCGAACCGGCCCCGGCCACGACCATGAGGGGGGAGTCAAAGTAAAGCACCGCCTCCCGCTGCTGCGGGTTCATCTCACCGAGCCAGTCAATCGGCATGGCGGCGTTGAATCATGGGGACGAATTTCACGGGGATCAGGTTGGTGCGTTTCAGACGTCCGTCGGCTTCTTTCTCGATCAGGATCAATTCCTGGACCTGGCGCGAGAAACTGACGGGAATCACCATTCTCCCCCCGACGGCCAATTGACGGATCAACGGCTCCGGGATATGGTCCGGAGAACAAGTGACAATAATGCCCTCATAGGGAGCGTGCTCCGCCCAGCCCAGAAAACCATCGCCGGTCTTGAAGAAAACGTTGTCGTACCCCAGCGAACGAATGCGTTCCCGGGCCTTCTGCGTCAGCCTCTCGTAGATATCGATGGTATAAACCTGTTTCACCAATTCCGCCAGAATCGCCGCCTGGTATCCGGACCCGGTGCCGATTTCCAACACCTTTTTCCGCTCGTCCGGAGCGATGGCCGCAGTCATGATCGCGACGGTATATGGGCGGTTCACGGTCTGCCCCTCATCAATCGGCAGCTCCACGTCCGCATAGGCCTGCTCTCTGTGCAGGGGAGCCACGAATAAATGACGGGCCACGCGATTAAAGGCGGCCAGAATGCGCGGATCCACGATTCCCTTGGCCAGGATCTGCTCCCGCACCATGCGTTGACGGCTTTCCATTGCCGTTTCGGCGGTCACAACCGCACCCAACNNAAATCCGCAAAGTGGATGTCGTGCTCTTCCAGGGTGCGCGCGATAATGCGGTTGATCCGGGCCAGGGTCAGGTTGTAGTTGATGATGGATTGCAACGCCTGGGCCTGGGCATTGGCGTAATCGCGCTGGTAATTGAGAACCTGGTAATTCGTGGACATGCCCACGGACAATTTCTTTTCTTCCGCCTTCAGTTTCTGCTCCTGAAGTTCAAGCGCGATCTGGTTGGATTCCACCAGCTTGCGGTTGGCTTCCATTTCCTTTAACGCCAGTTTCAATTCCGAGAATATCGTATTCTCGACATTCTGCAGGTTGAGCAGCGCCCGCTTCAGGTCGATACGGGCCTGAGCCAGGCGCGCCTTTTCGCCGGAAAGCCCCAGTGGGATTGAGAGTGTAAGTCCGATCGAGTAATTGCGATACAGATTCGAAACCACTTCTTCCAACGCGTCCATGACATCCTTGCTGATCACCCCGATCACGGGGCGGTTCAGATCGAACGGAGAAGAGTCCGGGGCAAAAATAAACTGGTCGCCGCCACGGCCGGTGGTATAGTAGGACGCCGTCAGCTGCAAGTCGGGCAGCGTCTGGTTGCGGGCGTACTTCACCCGGATGTCATGGCTTTCCAATTCGATGCGGGCCTGAAGGATATCGGGGCGGTTTTCCAGCGCCTGCTGCAGAAACGCGTTGAAGTCCAGGCTCATGGTGCGGACCTGCGGAGAATCCGTCGGCACAAGGATCTCAGCGGACTGGCTGATATTGAGGATCTTCTTCAGCTGCTCTTCCGCATTCAGGATGTTTTTTTCGGCTTCCAGCAACTGACTTTCATAGGAAGCCACTTCCGCCTTGGCCTCGAGAATGTCGATCCTGGCGGCGGCTCCGACGCGCACCTTTTTCTCGTTCTGGCTCAACAGGTCGCGGGCGCGCAGCAACGACTTCTTTTTGGCATCCAGGTTCTGGTGAGCGTAAACAAGGTTCCAATACGCTTCCTCAACCTGGTAAACCAGATTGATCAATGCCTGCTTCAGGCCGAGATCGTTTTTGCGGTACTCGTTGGTCGCGATGTAGATATCCTTCTTGGTGGCCAGGGTACCGAAATTCTTCAGCAGGGGCTGGCTGATCGACAGGGTCAGGGTGGAATACAGCGCGGGGTTGATGGTGGTGAACGCGCTGTTACTGGTGGAGCGGGAATTCTGCAGTGAGACGTTCAGGGTACCTCCCAGGGCGATCTGCTGCGACAGGCCGACATTAAAAGTATCGCTGCCCTGTTTCTCCACATCGGCACCACTGAGTATGCCACTGGAGGGACGATTGGTTTCACGCCGCTGGTACTCAAAGTTCAGGTTGGGCGTGAATATCGCCCGGCTGGATCTCAAGGACTCCCAGAAGTAGTCCCGGTTCTGGATCTCGATCTTCAGATCCAGGTTATTGTCCAGAGCCGTCACAACGGCATCTTGAAGGCTGAGTTCTTTTCTTTCCGTTTGCGCCGACAATCCCGCGTGTATGCCGAGAATCAGCAAACAAAAAAGCGCCGATTTCAATGCTTTCATTCAGGACCTCCGTTTCACAGATACATACGAACGGGGCGGGGAAAAGTTCTAAAGCATGTCACAAGGGGACATTCGTGTCCCGGGTTATGACGCGGCGCTGCTGGGCGCAACCGTCCAGCCGCACCCCGTCTGCGACGATCACATGGTCCAGGCGGGTGCCGGCGCTGATCTCGGCATCGTCCCAGATAATGCAGCGCTTGAGTCGCGAGGTCCTGTGGACGCGGCTGCGACGGGACCAGGCAGCGGATTCGGGAAGTCCCGCGTACTCCAGGTAATCAAACTGGGCCTGATGATAGAGCCCGGGGGTACCGAGATCCAGCCAGATCCCCGAGTAATCCAGCAGACGCACACGCAATCCCGATCGGTCGAGCGAATCAAAGAAACTGTCCTCGCGGACCTGAGAAAGGAACCGCCGGGAGAAAAGGCCGACACCGCAATACATGCGGTCGCCGGCACGAAAGGCGGCACGGGTGCCCCGGTACCATCCGGATTCCCCGTCCACCGCCTTGTAGGCCGCCACAGTCCGCCGCCGTACCAGCAATACGCCATCGCAGGGAAAACGGTGAAATTCCCGCCATATCTCGTCCAGGGGGATGCGCATAAAAACATCGCCGTTTACGGCCAGCAGGGGTTTTGCGGACACGGCCCTGGGATCCGCGAGGATCCGGCTGCCGCTCAATTGACGCTCTTCCAGGAAACGGACACGCGTCTCATCCTGCAGGCAGAAACGGATATCACCTCCACGGTAATGCAGGTTCACAAAAACCGCGTTGACATTTTCCGCCGGCAACTGGCGGACCAGGAGGCGGATCAAGGGTACATCACCCAGGGGGAAAAGGGGTTTGGGCCGTACCAGGCTCAACGGCCGGGCGCGAAATCCGAGGCCCGCCGCCAGGATGAACGCGTCAACCCTTGCCGGACTCATGGCGCGATTGCGGGAAAAGCATGTCTCCGGTCCCGCCGCCGGCGAGGAAGAGGGTTCGGTAGTTGGCGGTTATGTAGTCTTCTTTCCTGAATCCCATGTCCAGGGCCAACCGATCAATTGCGGACGGCTCCCCCTCGATCTCGATGAAATTCCCGGCAGGCGTCTCATCCAGCATCACATGCACCCCGCGGCCTTCCAGAATCTCGCGGAACTTCTCATACGTAAATACAACCTCGAACCCACTGTTTTCCAGGATCAGGCGCGTGGCGTCAAAATCCGATACCAGGACCTCCGTTTCGCGCCGCACTTTGTATCCCGGGTGATCCCGGCCGGGCGCGGAGGGAGCCTTCGCGGTCAGCACGTTCCGGACACCTCCCCGGCGCAGGCGCAACAGGCACCGGCGGCGGGCCAGGTCTTTGTCGCGAGTATCAAAGACGAGATTCAACTCATGAAAACGGGGTACCGCCACGCGAAACCCCAGAGAGAACAAATCGGATCGCAACCTGCCGACTTCGCCGACCGCAAGCTTGATTTCGATTTCCTGCATTTCCATGACGCCCGAACCGCCCCCCAGGGATTGTTGATCAGGCATCTCAATAGTCCCGCGCGCCGATAAAATCGACCATGCCCAGCAGTGAATGGCGGAAAGTGGAATCCGGAAGTTCAACCAGAAAATCGCGGCATTCCCCGGAGAGTTGCGCAATCCGGTCTTCCACCTCATGCAGCACCCCGGAACTGCGCAACAACTCCTCCACCGCGGAATAATCACGCACCTGAATCAATCTCCGGGTCCGGCGCTTCTGCTGCTGCAGCAATAGAATCACGGGCAGGGTGATCTTGCCTTCCTGCAAATCCCTGAAGCGGTCTTTTCCCGACCCGGGAGAGATGATGTCGATCAGGTCGTCGCGGATCTGAAACAACACACCCAGCGCGTTTCCGAACGCGGCAAAGGCATCCGCGTCCGCCGGCAGCGGGGCCGGAAGAGAGGCCGAGATACGGGCGATGCCGGCAAACAGCGCGCCGGTTTTCATCGAGATGATCTCCATGTACGTGCCCAGACCGGTATCCAGGTCATTCTGATGGTCGAGTTCCAGCATCTGGCCTTCGATCATCTGGGCGGCGACATCCATTGCCACGCTGACAGCCACGCCGCGACCGGTTGCATTCAGGCCCCGGAACGCATTGACAAACAAGTGGTCTCCCCAGAGAATCGACATCTGGTTGCCTTCATCCATGTTCAGGGAGCGGCGGCCCCGGCGCATGGTTGAATGATCCATGACGTCATCATGGATCAGGCTGGAGAGGTGCAACATCTCCATTTCCGTGGCGATGCGCACCAGTTGCGGATCGCGGCAATCCCGGGCGCCGGCCAGCAGGAACATGAGGGTGGGACGAATGAGCTTGCCGCGATTTACCGGCGACTTGTGCAGGATCCGTTTGACCGTTGGCAGGGGATCACTGAACTTCTCTTCAATCACGCGGTATATCGCCGTCAACTGGTCTTGAACCGGAGCCTGAATCTCGGGCAAATCCATCTGCATATTCTAGCACCCGGCGGCGATTGTTGTAAACCCGGATATGGCCTCATATAATCAACCCATGGTTACACACAACGTGATCCGCTTCTCAACCGACACCCGGCAGCAGGTAATCGACATCACGGCGCGGGTGGAACAGGCTTTGGAAAAGAGCAAGCTTGCAGACGGCATGGTGTTGATTTTTGTCGTGGGTTCGACAGGTGCCCTTTCCACCATTGAATTCGAACCGGGACTGCAGCAGGATTTCCCCGAATTGATGCAACAAATGATCCCCGCGGAAAAAGAATACCGGCACAACCGGACCTGGGGGGACGGCAATGGACATTCTCACCTGCGCGCCACATTACTGGGGCCGGCGCTGACGGTACCCGTTGTCGACGGCAGATTGGTCCTCGGCACCTGGCAACAGATCGTGTTCCTGGAATTTGACAACCGCCCCCGGGAGCGCAGATTGATGTTGCAGTTCATCGGCGAAGCTTCCGAGGCGTAATCTCACCCCCATTCCGCGCATCGATCGCCCGTCCGTCCAGATCAATCATGGATGTAGCCAGGTCGGCGGTCAGGCAGGAATGAACCGGCAGAACCGCCAGAAGATCTCCCGGCAGGAAACGGGCCGCCCGCTTCCTGCCCAGGTGAACAATGCCGTGTTCCTGGCTCAACGCGCGCACCCATGCCCCCAGAAAGGGCCTGGGCCAGGGATCCGCGTCATGATAAGCCGCCACCAGCCCGTAGCAATCGTCCCCTTCCGCGGCGGCGATGCTTTCCGCCGACAAGTGAACCTTGCCGCCATGAAGCACCACTTCCCCGCGGCGGGGGTAACTGCCGATCACAGGACAGACCAGGCGTACGGCGATATCCTGCAGGCGACAACTCCCGAGGCGATACTGCATGACATCGTAAAACACAAAATTTCCGCAGCGCACCTCATCGACACCGGAGAAATCATTACAAACGCTACAGGCCGGCGTGTCTCCAACCGAGATCTCCATCAACGGTCCGCCCAGATCACGGATTTTCCCGCGTAACGCGCGCATCATCTCGAGGCTTTCCCGGTGACAGTGGCGGATTCCGGAGGCGTTCCCTGCTGAGTATGTATGTCCCGCATGCGTGAGTAGTCCGCGCGCGCGCATCAGCGGTTGACGCGCAATACGCCGGAGCAGTTTCATGACCGCGGCGCTCTCCTGCGCGATCAGGCCGCAACGGTTCGCTCCGGTATCAATCTTGATCCAGATTTCCAGCGGACGTTTCAGCAGAACACCCACCCGGTCGATTGCGGCCGGGTGATCCACCAGCAGATGCAACTTGAGATCAGCAGGCCAGTCATTGATCACGGGGACTTCGTATGGATTGGCAGGCAACGCGATCATCACGTCCCTCCATCCGTCCGCGATGAAACGGGCCGCCATATCCACCGAGGATACGGTGATTGCTTCCACGCCCTCCTCGCGAAACCAGCGACCCACTTCAAGCGACTGGTGAGTCTTGAAATGAGGCCGCAACCGGACATTCAACCGGGCAAACTTCCGCTTCATGCGCCGGATATTGCTCCGGGCGATCACGGAGTGGACCATCAGGGTCGGTCGGGTAATGGACATGTCGGCTCCGCCTGCGAATATATCATGCCCGCGGAAACGGGTTCAACCTCAGTGCGGATTGCAATTCCGTTTTCACTCGCCTATAATGGCGCCGGAGTGGATTCTTGAACGAATCACCTGAAACACGAGCCGGAACCGCCTGGCTGAAACGGATTCAGCAACACCTTCCCGGCTTTCAAGGCTATGAAGATGCACGGATCCGATCCGGTGAAGATGAGCGCCTGCGCAACCACCTGGCCGGGATTGTCGCCAAAGGCATCTCCCGCCTGGAACAATTCGTCATCCTGGCGGCGAATGAAAAACGCCTGGATCTATTATCTGATTTCGAACAGATGATCACGGGGCTGCAGACCCTGCGCCGAGAACTGGAAACCGCGGCGGAATCCGCGGATGAAGACCTGGAAATCGATTGCGAATCGATATCCGAATGCCACCGGGAAGATTTTGAATTGATCGAAAGCCTGAACGCATTCACGGACCGCATCGAACACTTTGAAGCCCCTTTACCTGAACGCAACGATGTATTGTTGTTGCTGAAAACGCTGGACCGGCTTCTGCTGCGGACAGGAGAGCGAAAGAAACGCTGGGGCGGAACGCGCGCCGACCCGGAAAGCGCAGATGGTTAAGCCCCTTCAAACAGGCAGCGGATCACGTTCATGACTGAACGAGCGTTTCCGCCACTCAGAACATTCACCTGTCCCCAGTGCGGAGTCCCGCTGAATCCCGACCAGCCGGATTGTTTTTTTGCCTGCACCCATTGCGGCAGTTCCCTGTTCCTCGACCTGGAAGCGCTGATGCCCGTCGCCACATGTCAGGTCATGATCCCCCCCGCTGAAGCACCGTTGCATGTGCGCCGCCACCTGGCGGACCTGGCGCTTGAAAAGAACATCGAGCTGAGTGATGTGGATCTGATATTTCTGCCTTTCTGGGAAAAACAGAATGACAGCCGTCTGATACGAGCCTCTGCGGCGTTTCCGCAACCCGATCTGAAAAACCCGTCTGTTTCTCGGGAAATCTTTCTTCCCGAAACCCTGCCGGCCGGGAGCGAAATCATGCCCATCGACACGCAACCGGATCCGCAGGCCGAACCCCGCCTGCTCTACCTCCCTTTTTACCGAGTCAAGGTAACACGGCCGGAACAGCACGGCCTTTTTCTATGCAGCGCCGTGTCCGGGACGGTGTATGGCCCATCCATCACGCAGGAGCCGGATCCGAAAGTGGCCGGGTTATTCCGATCCTACGCGGGCATCTTCCTGACGGCGCTGGCGGTCAGTGTCTGTATCAATCCGCCCGGGGTGGTCCTGGCCCTGAACGCGTTCCTGTTCCCGGCGGCATACCTGGTCGGCCGCATGCTGATTGAGAGTTCCGCGCGCCAATGAACGCGATTGTACTCAACTGTACCCATTGCGGCGGACCGCTTCACCTGGCCCCGGGCCAATGCCTCTGCCGCTGCCCATACTGCGGCCATCCGTATTTTCTCGACCATGGCATGCCTCCCGCCGTCGTCCTGGCCGATGAATTAACCGCAGCGGAAGCCCGCAACGCCGTGCTGAGCGCGTTGCGCGATACCCGCATTGAGTCCGGCTTCCGCAAAAAAACATTTTTCGAACGCGCAACCCTTTATTATATCCCCTTCAATGAAGTTCGCGGCATCAAGGCGGGCTGGATTGCGGCGGACCCGCAGAACAGCGGCCGCGACGCTTTTTCCGTCCAATCATTTGAATACATTGAACCGGCCAATGATTTATCGACGCTCTATCTGGACGTACTCGACCGCAATGTCGTCGAAACCGCGATGCTGAAAGCGCGCCAGGTGCCGTTTCAGCCCGCCGAAATGCGCAGCCGGGGGATCGTCCTGCCCGCACAGACAAAACCGCCCAGTCGGCCGGCTGCAGGGATCCCGGACCTCAGGGATACAATCGAGACACACCTGCGCCTGATCTACCTGCCGGTCTGGGAAATCGCCTACAGTTTCCGGGGCATGGTGTTTCACAGTTATTGCTCCGCCGTTGACGGGGCTGTGATCCTGGTCAACGGTTTGCGAAACCACCGCCGTAAACTCGCGTTGTCGCTGCTCGGCTGCTTTTCTCTGGCCCTGCTGCTCGGTCGAACCATGCGCTTCGCCCTGCGGCTGCTTTTCGGGATCCGCTTCGGTCCGATCCCCGTACTGAGCGCCGCGGTCCTTCTGGCCGGAGTGACCCTGTTGTGGGCGATCCTGTTTCCTTATCTTTGGCGCCTGTACGCGTTCCGGGAAGAGATCCGTATCTCCGGTGCGTACACCGCCACACGCACCATCAATTACCGCGAAAACGGCCTGCTGCGATTCAGCCGCCGCCTCGTTTCCAGGCTGTCGAGAGAAAACGAATCCGGATTCGAACCATGAAGCTTCTGAGTCTGAAGTGTCCCCGTTGCCGTGGGGACCTGGAGGGAGAAAACAACAACCGGGTATTTTTCTGCCGCAACTGCCGGGTCGGCATCGACTTCAGCCACAGCCGCGAAAAAGAATTTCCCCTGGATTTTGCAGCACCCGCAATCAACCGGCCCGAGTCTTCACGGTATTTTGCGTTCTGGTTGTTCCAGGCCGCTTATCCTATCCATTCTGAAGCGCAAAAGAAAATCCCGGGGCGTACCGTCCACTTCTGGGTACCGGCTTTCTTTATCAAGAACACCAGTTATTTCGGCGATATCGGCTGGTATTACACCAATCGCGGTATCACGCCGCGAATGGAAAACTGCCGAAAGCTCAAACTGTTCCCGGCGGATCGGGGCGAAAAACATGCCGCAATCTATCCGGAGATCTACGCAACCCGGCTTGAAGCGGAAGCATCACAGGCGGTCGCAGAGATTCGCATCCTATCGACCCGCCTGGTCTGGATCCCATTCTACGAAAACAAGCGCGAATTCATCGACTCCATCCTGGGCTGGTCTTATCCTTTCGGAGCGCTGATATAATCAACCAGATTGCCATGCCGGAAAGTTGACTTTTCCCGGAGCCAAGCTTAGAATCGGACCAGGATTCACGCATTGCAAACTGTCGCAATTGCATTTTTGGAGTCGTCAAAATGGAAAAACGCCAAGTCATTATTGTCGGTTCAGGACCTGCGGGACTGACCGCCGCCATTTACACGGCACGTGCCGGATTGAACCCCCTGGTTTTCGAAGGATACCAGGCGGGGGGCCAACTTATGATCACCACGGAAGTGGAGAACTTCCCCGGATTCACCGAGGGCATCACCGGGCCGGAACTGGTTGCCAATTCACGCGCCCAGGCCGAGCGTTTCGGCGCTGAATTGCGGACGGAGGACGTGACCCGGGTACAACTGGCCGCAGGCGATCAACGCATCTGGGTTGAAGATGAAGAATACCGGTCGCCGGTGCTGATCATTTCCACCGGCGCCAGGGCCAATCTGTTGGGGCTGGAAAGTGAAAAACGCCTGATGGGACGCGGAGTCAGCGCCTGCGCCACCTGTGACGGCTTCTTTTTCCAGGACAGGAAAGTGGCCGTTGTGGGCGGGGGTGACAGCGCCATGGAAGAAGCCGTTTTCCTGACCCGCTTTGCCAGTGAAGTCCATATTATTCACCGCAGAGACGAATTCCGCGCTTCCCATTACATGGTGGAACGGGCGCGAAAAAACGAGCGCATCCGCTTCATCATGAATGCCAGGGTGGATGAAATACTTGGAGAGGACCGGGTTTCGGGAATCCGCCTTACCGACACACATACCGGCGAAGCCCGTGAAATCCCCTTCGACGGCGTGTTCATCGCCATCGGCCATACTCCCAATACCGCGCTTTTCAAAGGGCAGCTGGATCTCGATCCCAAAGGCTATATCATTACGGCCAGAGAAAAAACCAACCAGACCCGCACCAATGTGGCCGGGGTATTCGCCTGTGGAGACGTTCAGGACCCCCATTACCGCCAGGCGATCACGGCGGCCGGCAGCGGCTGCATGGCCGCCCTGGACGCCGAACACTACCTGGAGTCATTGGGAAACTGATTCCGGGCGCATGCCGTGAAATCGAGGGGTGAGGCTGAAACCCGGCTTGGTTTTCAGTTGATCGCCCGCGCAAAACCTTTTCTGGCTGCATGGCTGCTGCTTGTTTCCCTTGGAGTACTGGCCCGGAATCGCCCGGATCCGGAACTGGACTGGAAGGAAACACAGAACTCGCGCTTCATCGTTGTATTTCCCGCCGGATACGAAAGCCAGGCCGTCGACATCGCCGCAACCGCCTTGCAACAGTACAACCGGCTGGTCGCCTTGTGGAATGTTTCCATAAACGAGAAGATCCGTTTGCTGCTGGCTCCCGATTCCGATGTGGCCGGAGGCTCCATCTTTCTCTTCCCCTATCCCGCCATCCGCATCGACCTGGCGCCGCCATCTCCGGATTCACGGCTGAGCGGCGGCGAAGAGCCCTGGCTGGACAAAGTACTGGCCCATGAATTGACGCGCTTGTTGCTGATCACCAAATCATCATCCTTTTTCAAAACCCTGCGCCGGATGATCGGTCCCATCCCGTTCACTTTTCCCATGCTGCAGTACCCGTCATGGCTGCATGAGGGCCTCGCCATCTACAGTGAGTCTCTGATCTGCCCCTCCGGACGCCTGAACACCCCGGACTACCGGCGCATGTTTCAGCACATCGCAGCGGAAGGCGGTTTCCAGGATTTTCTTTCCCTGCGCGGTTCTCCCTCGCGCTGGCCGGGACCGGTCACCAGGTTTCTCTATGGAGCCGAGCTCTTCCGCTTCCTGGCGGAACGTTACGGGCGCGAGTCTCTGCAGCAACTGGTTGAACACCTCAGCCGCGTCCCCATCTCATTGGGTATTTCGCTGCGTTTTCAGCATGTCTTCCACATGCGCCTGAAAAAAATCTGGCGCCAATTCGGGATCGCGGCGAGCCGGGCGGAAAAAAGTGACCTTTGCCTGCAACCATTGACCCGAGACGGCTGGATCAAGCAATATCCCGAGGTCCTGAACCCGGACAGACTGGCCTGGGTGTTCAACAACTACCGGTCTCGTCCGGGAATCCGCGTGCTGGACCGGAAAAGCGGACAGGTGAAATGGATACTCCGCCGCTGGGGAATCTCCAGCCTGGCTTATGACAAGCACCATAACCGGCTGTTTTATTCCGCTCCGGAAGTGTTTCGCTCATTCCGCCGGGTCTCGGACATCTACTCCTGGCTGCCGGAAAGCAATGAAAGCCGGCGCTGGAGCCGGGGCAAGAGCCTGTTTCATCCCCACCCTTTTCCCGACGGCTCAGGCCTTGTATGCATTTGCCGGAATCAAGACAAATTCCGCCTGGCCAGACTGGACGCGCCGATGGCGGAACCGCGGTTGCTTTCGACAGAGTTCATCGGCTTGGCGCATCCGCGGGTTTCACCGGACGGAAATCAAGTGGCTGTCGCGATCAAACTGCGGGATATGAATTGGGGAATCGCCCTGTTCACCCCGACAGGAGAAATGAAGTTCATCATCCGCATCGCCGGAAAGCGCTGCAGTGTTCCACGTTGGCTCGACAGTCAGCGCCTGGCCTTCGTACTGTCGGGACGGAAGAGCAGCACCGCGGCCATCGCAGACCTCTCGAGCCGGAAAGTACAAGTGATTCCAGGGCCCGGCAGCGCGGAAATCCGCTATCTGGCCGCCCTTGACCAGGACAGCCTGCTGGCTGTGTTTCTGAACGCGGGGGGAGAAGATCTCGCCGTGATTCCCATCGCTGAGATCGGGCAGGAACTGGCCGGTACCGAGTGGATCTCACCGAGTGCGCATCCCGGCCCGGAGGCCGTCAACAGCGGACGCAGATACAATAAGTGGCGGGAATTGGCGCCCCGCTTCATATCCCCCGATGCAGGCTACGCCGAGAAAGAGGTCCAGTTCGGAGCCCAGGTCGGCGCCAGGGACCTTCCCGGCCGCCACGAATACCGGGCAAGGGCGCTTTACGGCCTGAAAACCCGGCGCTGGAATACCGACCTGAGCCTGATGGTGGGCACGCTCCATCCGCGCATCATCCTGACATGGCGCAACGAACACCTGGTATTGGAAAACCGGATCCTGGGGGATTTCATCCAGACCAACACCTTTCTGAACCTGGAAGCGCAATTCCCGCTGGTCGTGCGTCGCCACTATCGCTGGGACCTGGGGCTGGGCGTCCACGTCAACCGCATCGCAGACCGCAGCTTCCTGCATGCTCCGGATGAAAGCGTGAACCTGAACGGATTTACCTTGACGTTGCTTAGCGAATCCGACCAACGATACTACGACGCGTTTACCCGCACGGATGGCGGACGATTTCTCTTGACGGCATCCTGGGATCTGGGGCTGGGGAATTCTTCTGCGGTTCAATCCCTGGCACTGGACTGGAGGCGTTACATTTCCCTGCGCCATCCCAATGTATTGGCGATTCGCCTGGCTGCCGCCCACTCGTGGGGAACGGCTCCGCGCCTGTTCTACATGGGAGGAGCGCGCGCGCCCGGCCGCACCGGGCTGATTGAAGGCGGCCTGTTCTCTTTATTGCGCGGTTACCCGGCCGGATATTCCTCGGGGTTTGGAGGATGGCAACTCAATATCGAAACCCGGTTGCAGATCATGAAAATCGAACGCGCCTTGCCGGTCGGTCCCAGTTTTCAACGCCTGTACATGTCGCTTTTCTGTGATATCGGCAACACGTGGACAGAGCGCCTGCACATCAGCCCGATGGTTTCATGGGGAGCGGAAATGGGCGTGCTGCTGCACATGGGAGGATCGATGGAAGTCGCGCTTGGAATGGCGGTGAGCCGCTCCCTCCCCGCCAACCCCACGATTTATTTCCGAATCGGCGAATCGTTTTAGTAAAAACTCCCCAACTTTCCAACTTTTCAACTTTTCAACTCTCCAACTCCCCAACTTTCCAACTCCCCAACTCTCCAACTTTCTTCCTACATCCTCGGTTCCGAAAGCACATACTCCCTGCGGCTGAACACGCGGACAGCCGCCGCCATGAACACCACGGTCAGAAAAAGCAGAACCAGAACCGCATGCAACGGCGGCGAGGGCTCCAGTTGAAACATCAGGAACCCTTCACCAGCCGATTTGTATGGCAATAATGATTTGACGTAGTGACTGATGGTCAGGTGCTGGGTGGAGCCGGGGATGAATTGCACGATGTATTCCCAGCCGAAAATATAGATGATGCCCGCAATCACCGGTTTCTTCAACAGCGTCCCGAGCAGAACAAAAAGGCCGGTATAAGCCAGCGTAGCCAATCCCGCCGCAAGCAGGTACTTCCCCAGACGCACGCTTCCCTGAGCGCTGAAAACATAATCCTTGAACCCCAGCAAGAAACTGACCAGCATGGCAAAGATCACAATCATCAGGGAAATCGCCGCCTGCACCCCCGCCTTTCCGCTCAGCAAAGCACTCTTTTTCACCGGGCGCGTGGTCAGGAACACCAGGGTGCGCTGGTCGACCTCATCGCCAACGCATGAACTGCCACCCAGCAGGCCCATCAACGGAATATAAAGGGTGAACAGGAAGGGAACCGCCATCTGGCGGAACAGTACCGGGCCGATTTCCGTACCCGCGCTTCCCGCTGACACCATCGTGGCCGCCAGCAACACCAGAACGGGGATAAACGCCGTTCCCAGAAGCAGCCAGGTACGGCGGTTGCGCAGGCTGAGGCGGGCGAAAAACCCGAATACCACTGCGAATGAAGCCGCGAATGACATCACTTTCTCCCCACCAGATAGTTGAACACCGCCTGCAGATTGTCATCCGCCGAGGTGATTTCCTGGATCTGCAGATGATCGGTCACCACGAGCCGGTTCAGGCGGTCAAAGAAATGGTCGCGATGGTCTGTTTTGAACACCACTTTCTGCGCCGCGTTGTCAAAGTGAACCGTGAGCACATGAGGATCCTGCGCAAACCGGGCCGCGATATTGCGGAATTGAGGCGTACACACCGACACCATGTGCGGATGAGAATCCAGCAGGCCGCGAATTTCCTGGATATCTCCCTCGGCCAGGATTTCGCCCTGGTGAATCAGGACGATGTTGTTGGTCATGGCTTCGACCTCCGGCAGCACGTGCGAAGACACGATGACGGTGCGGCCGCGGGAAGCGAAGTCGCGGATCAATTCCGTGATGCGCACCCGCCAGAGCGGATCCACGCCCTTGAGCGGCTCGTCCAGAATCACCAGTTGCGGCTCATGAAGAATGGCGGCGGCGATCTTCAAACGCTGGCGCATACCCAGGCTGTAGGCGGAAATCAATTTCCCGGCCACCTCATCCAACCCGACCTGGTGCAGGGCGGCTTGCGCCACATCCCGGGCTTCCGGTGTGGAAGACCCATGCAAGCGGGCCAGGAATCTCAGGTAGTCCCCGCCGTTTACACCACGATAATACGCGTCGGTTTCGGGGCAGAAACCCACCTTGTGAAACAGGGCGGGGTTGTTGAAAACCGGCTGGTCAAAGATCCGGATATCGCCCCGGTTTGGCTTCAACTGTCCGGACGCAAGGCGCAGAAATGTGGTTTTCCCGGCGCCATTCGGTCCCAGCAGCCCATGCACACCGGGCATCAGGCGCAGGTTGATATCGGAAACCCCGAGAATATTGCCGTACCACTTGGACAGGTTTCTGGCTTCCAGTACGGGTTCCAATTCAGACCTCCACCCTGCGGATTCGCAACAGCGTCCATCCCAGCGCCAGCAGGCTGATCAAGACAACCAGGAGCGGAGCCGTCCAGAGGGGGACATCCATTACCGCTTTCGTGCCGAAGAGAAAGGCCGCCAGATGGCGCAGGGTCCGTTCCGGAGAAAGCAAACCCAGGGCGGAATGCTTGAACACCAGGCCGGACAGAATCCCCGCCAGCATATTGGTCAGGAAGTAAAAACCCACATAGCCCACAACCGCGAGCCGCGTATTCGCTGTGAAGGAAGAAAACAGCAGCATCAGGGACGCCATGGCCATGGAGGCCAGCAACGGGTAAACCAGCACCGCCCCGAGAGTGGGCAGGCCCAGGCTCCACGATCCGCTGAACAACAGCTTGGCCAAAACCAGCAGCAGGGCCGGGACCAGGGAAAACATGAGCAGGTAGAACATGACCACGGCCAGCTTGCCCGCCAGGTAGTCGGCCCTTTTCAGCGGTCGGGACAGGTAGAGTTGAATGGAGTTGAATTTCAAATCAGCTGAGATCAGGTCAGATCCGACGTAGACGCTCAACAGAAACATTACGAAAATCAACCCGCTGCGGGTGAAGAACATATCGAAAAACTGGGCGTTATCGTTGATCAGGCGGGTGATCTCGTCCAGAAATTTTAATTCAGGCTTGGTGGCGACATAAACGGCGATCAGGAAAAACAGGAAAGGAAAAGCCGAAAAAAAGAAAAGCAATTTGGCACGCTTTTTCTCTTTCACCTGGCGGATACCCTGAACCGCGATCGGAAGCCAGGGCAGGCGTCTGGACGCCAGCACGCCTTCCCAGCCGCGATATCCACGTTCTTTAACGGGCACGGGATTCTCCTATGGCAGTCACGAATGCATCCTCCAAAGTAATACGGCTGGGCCGGAAATGACGGATCTGCACGCCCGCTTCCATGGCGATCGCAAACAGGCTCATGCGTGGAAAATCGGCCGGCAGGTAAAGGCGCAGGAATCCGCGCCGATCCATCTCCGCCTGAATTCCGCCAAGCCGTTCCAGAAAGGCCCGCGCCTCGCCCTTTATCCCCACTTCCAGAATACTGGTTTCGCGATCCACGAAATCACGGGTGTTCTGCTCGGAAACAATGCGGCCGTGGTTCATGATCAGTACGCGGGCACAGGTCGTTTCAATGTCCGCCAGAATATGCGAGGAAATGATCATGTTCATGCGCCCTTTGGACGCGATGTCGGCAATCAGTTCCAGCATCTCTTCCCTGCCGCCCGGATCCATTCCCGAGGTGGGCTCATCCAGGATCATTAAAACAGGGTCATGGACCAGGGCCAGCGCGAGTTTCAGGCGTTGCTTCATTCCCGAAGAATAGGTGTCCGCCAGGCGATAACGGGATTCTTCCAGCCCCACATAGTATAGAACTTCATGGGCGCGTTTGATCGCCTCCTGCCGGGGCATGCCGCTGAGTTCGCCCATGTAACTGGTCAATGTGACGGCGTCCATGCCGGGAATCAGGCAATGGCTCTCCGGCATGTAGCCGATGCGGCGGCGCACCTCGGTCAGGCCCGACTCCAGATCGGTGCCCAGGATCCGGCCTTTCCCCGCTGCCGGCCGCAAGTGACCCAGAACAATCTTCATCAGGGTGGTTTTCCCGGCGCCGTTGGGGCCGAGCAATCCATACACGCCCGTGCCGATCTCCAGGCTCACATTTTCAATCGCCTGGAAACCGTTGTAAAAAAAGTTGATCTCCTCCAATTGGATGATCGTCTCGCTCATGTCTTATCATACGCAAGCCGACCGCTTTTGTTCCCTTTGCGTCGACGCACAGGTATAATGCTCTCTCAGGAGGTATTCGTGACCCAAGACCGCACATTCGATATCGTCATTCTGAATGGCCGCCCGGCGGCCGGCAAATCGGAAATCATTGCGTTTCTGCGATCCGTACCGCCGCCGGAACGCATGCGACGGTTCCATGTCGGCGAGTTTCGCGAACTGGATGATTTTCCCATCCTCTGGGAACAATTCGAAGACGACGACCTGCTGGAATCCATGGGTCTGCCCAGGCTGCTGACGGATGCGACCTTTGAGTACAACGGACAGCGCCACCCGGGGCACACGTTCCGCGAGCCTTGGTACTGGAACTTCCTGATCCGCAAGTTGTGCTTTCGCTACGACAAACTGATGCGCGACGATCCGGGTTTTCATGAACGCGGCGGAACCGTATTCATTGAATTCGCGCGCGGAAGCGAACATGGCGGTTTTCGCGAGGCCTATTCCCATCTGTCGCAAACCGTACTGAAACGCGCGGTCACGTTGTACATCGATGTCACCTGGGAAGAATCGCTGCGCAAAAACCGGCGGCGCTACAACCCGGACAAACCCGACTCCATTCTCGAGCACGGCCTCGAAGACCTGAAACTGGAAAAACTCTACAAAGAGTCGGACTGGGCTGAGTTCGCCGGTCCCGCTGATTCGGGCTTTCTGGAATGCGGAAACCAGCGGGTGCCTTTCGGAGTGTTCCGGAACATGCCCGAAAAAACCGACGATCCCGCCAAGATCGCGCCTCACCTCGAAGCCGTGATGAAAGATATCTTCCGCCTGGCAAAGGAGCGCTGACATGATCCATGCCGAAGGTTACCGCTACCGCCGCTTCCTGAACTGGTTCCCGATGGGATTGACCTATGCCCTGCTTTACATGGGGCGCTACAACCTCACCGTTTCCAAGAACGCGCTGGGCAGCCTGATGACCAAAGAGGATTTCGGTTGGATCTTCGGCATCGGCGCCGTGGTCTACGCCGTTTCCTTTCTGGTCAACGGTCCCCTGGTGGACCGCATCGGCGGCAAACGCGGCATCCTGATCGCCGCATTCGGAGCCGGGTCCGCCAACCTGGCCATGGGTTTCTACCTGTGGCGGGTCATGGGCATGGATGATCCCGCCACCGCGCCGCTGCGCCTGGTGTTTTCGCTGCTGTACGGTCTGAACATGTATTTCCAGAGCTACGGCGCCGTGTCCATCGTCAAGGTCAATGCCCACTGGTTTCACGTTACGGAACGCGGCACCTTTTCGGGAATCTTCGGCGTCATGATCTCTTCCGGCATCTTCCTGGCCTTTGACGTCACCCAACGCATCCTCGACTCTCCGCTGGTGGCCGGACAGGGATATTCCGGCGGCAACGCCACCTGGTGGGCCTTCCTTTCCCCCTCCGCCCTGCTCTTTCTGTTCTTTTTCGCCGAAATCTTCCTCTTGCGGGACCGTCCTTCCCAAGCCGGATTCACGGACTTCGACACCGGCGATGAATCTTCAGGAGAAGATCTGAATACGCATATCCCCACCCGGCAACTGCTGCGACGCATCCTTACGCATCCGGTCATCCTCACCGTGGCGGGCATCGAATTCTGTACCGGGGTGTTGCGCAACGGCGTCATGCACTGGTTTCCCATCCTGGCAAAGGAAAAAACCGCAGCCGGTCTGGGCGGCGGCTGGGACTTCATGCTGCACAACTGGGGCCTGCTGCTCATGATCGCCGGGATCATCGGCGGCAACCTGGCGGGGATCATCAGTGACAAGGTGTTCCAGTCGCGCCGGGCGCCTTCGGCGGGATTTCTGTATCTATTCATGTTGCTGCTGATCGTCGTCATGGGATTCTCGCTTGCCGACGGCTGGCTATTGGGCGCGCTGGTGTTCGGCATCTCCGTATGCGTCATTGGTACCCACGGACTGCTTTCCGGCACAGCCACGATGGATTTCGGCGGCCGCCGCGGCGCGGCCACGGCCGTGGGCATCATCGACGGTTTCGTCTACCTGGGTACCGCGGTGCAATCATTCGCCCTGGGCTGGATCACCACGCGCAACTGGGCCGCCTGGCCGTGGTTCCTGTTGCCCTTCGCCGTGATCGGTCTGCTGCTGCTGCTGCGCATCTGGACAGCCATGCCCGGAGGCATAAAAAAAGTTGAAAAGTTGAAAAGTNNTGAAAAGTTGAAGAGTTGAAGAGAGAAGAAGTAAAAAGAGTAGCGACCGGCTGGTCGCCCTCAAAACGACCGGAGAAAATTTATGGGCAACCACGGGGGGTTGCCTCCTTTCACCTTGATTCAGATCCCAAATAGAAAAATAAGTTGAGGGTGGAAACACGGTTGCCTTATTCTTTCTACTTTATTCCTTATTCCGGATCTCCATGCCTGCTGTCACCTGATACCTGTTACCTTTTTCCCCATTTTTCTGCAGGATCCGTGATCAATTGATCCAGGCTGTCCTCCAGTACTTCACGCGCCAGGGGATTCTGTGCCACGTGGCGCAGGGTGCGGGGAATATAGCGCTCGTACCCCCGCTTGCCCCGGGTATCCGCCTGGAAACCGAAGGTGCCCAGGGCCTTGAGGTTGCGCTGCAGGGCGGTGAGGTAAACCTGCTCCCTCGACGGCAACAGACCTCGCGCATCCAGGTCGTCCAGGAACCGCTCACGCTGCTTTCCCAGGTCCAGATACGCATCCCAGGCCAGCGAAACCGCGTCATACGCACGGGGGGCGCGCAGCGAATCCTGGAAATCCACCAGGTAAACAAGCTCGTCACGCACCATCATGTTGCGGGAGTGAAAATCCCGGTGGGCGAATACCGGCACGCCGTCGATTCCCTCCACCAAGGCGATCAGGCAAGACTGCAAACGGCGGCAGGCTTTCGCATCCAGGCGCCGCGAAGCGAAATGCTGGATAAAAAAATCCATTTCCCAGTGCAACCGGTCACGATCCAGACGATTCGACGTCGCCTCGGCGGGTATGGATGCCAGTTTTTCCAGGATATCCGCCGTGCGGACCAGCCAGTCACGCCGGGAACGGACGCTTCCCCGTGAAAAGACCTGTTGCAGCCGGAGATTCCCCAGGTCCTCCTGTACCAGGGCACGGTCCTCGAGGACGGCGTGGATTCTCGGTACCGCGATCCCGTGGTTCAGGTAGAGGCCCGTAAGTCTTTTTATCCTTTCCAGTGCCTCGGGTTCAGGGCCGGGGTAAACCATGGCCACCCGGGTCCGCTCGGAAAAATACAGGCGGAAGAACACGCGGGTGGACGCCTCGGCGCGGATTCTGACGATCCGTTCCACGCCTTCAATCCGTTCCTGCAGCCATCTTTTCATGATCGCATTCTACTGAATTGTCGTAGCAGCGACAACAGGTTACTCCGGTTCCAAGCAAATCCAAATGACCCGGATAGGAAACAAGCTGAAAGAGTTGAGGGGGGGAACAAAGTCAACTTTATGCGTTTATACGCACCGGCCCTGAATGTTTGCGCTGTTTTCGGCCTTTTGCGTTCTACAGGGCGGCCACGGGGAGCCGCCCCCACTCCTGTCACCTTCTTTTCAACTCTCCAACTTTCCAAATCTCCAACTCCCCAACTTTCCAACTCTCCAACTCTCCAACTTTATCTCCCCTTGCTCCGGATTGCCTCGTCGCGCCTTGTCAGGTAGAATGAGGCCATGCTGGTAATGGGTTTTGAATCCTCCTGCGACGAGACCGCCGTAGCCCTGGTGGAACGGGGCGACGGCCGCGACCGCGTGGTGTGCGAAAGAGTCAAATCACAGGTGGACCTGCACGCCCGTTTCGGCGGCGTGGTGCCGGAAATCGCCTCGCGCACCCACTACGAGAGCATCGACCTGCTGACCTCGACGGTACTGCAGGAAACCGGTACACGCATCGAAGACGTGAATCTGCTGAGCGTGACCACCGGTCCCGGCCTGATCGGATCGTTGCTGATCGCGCTTTCGTTCGCCAAGGGCCTTGCATTCCGCACGGGGATTCCCCTGGTCGGCGTCGACCACGTGGCCGCGCACATCGAGGCCGCTTTTATCGGTCACCCGGAAATCGAATTCCCCCTCCTGGCCATGGTGGTATCCGGCGGGCACACCACCCTGTTCCGCCTCGAATCCCGTTTTGAGCTCCAGCCGCTGGCAAGTACCCGCGATGACGCCGCCGGAGAGGTAATGGACAAGGTGGCCCGACACCTCGGCCTGGGTTATCCCGGCGGCCCGATCATGGATCAGCTTTTTGATCCCGCCCGGGAACGGGAATTCGGGTTCTCGGTTCCGCGTATGAGTGACGGCTCAGCCGACTTTTCGTTCTCGGGTTACAAGGCGGCGGCATTGCGCCTGGTCCGCACGCACGGCATCCAACCCGGAGATTCACGCATCACCGGCCTGGTCTCTTCCCTGCTTGCCTCCATGGTCGACTACCTGGTGCAATCACTGCTGGACGCGGTAGAGCGTCATCCCGTTTCCGGGATCGTGGTTGCCGGCGGCGTGAGTCGCAACTCCCTTTTGCGCCGGCGCCTGGCGGAAACGTTCCAGAAAAAAGAAATCCCGTTTTTTCTGCCGCGGCCGGAATTCTGCACGGACAACGCGTCCATGATCGCCTGGCTGGGATACGAAACCTTCAAGGCCTTCCCGGAAGCCGATTACTCTCCCGGTTACCTGAACGCCTATTCCCGTTCATCTTTCAGCCGCCGCGGGCCCCGCTGACTGGTTGCCGGTTTTCGCCTATTTGCCGGGGCAACAGGCACGGATCGACTCCGCGATGGGCTTTCCGCCGTATGCCTTGTCGTAATGAGAGCTGAAATCGGCGGCCAGGGCGTCCGCGCGGCGGCGGAATTCTCCGGCATCCGCCCAGGACTTTTCCGGATGCAGCACTTTCTCATCCACCCCCGGGAAACTGACGGGAACCATGATGTGAAAGCGCGGGTCTTCCTCGAAATCGATTCCTTCCAGGTCGGAATCCAGCACCTGGCGAATGATGTGGCGCGTCACCGTGATGTCCATGCGGTGACCGACGCCGTAGGGACCGCCGCTCCAACCGGTATTGACCAGGAAAACGCGGGTTCCGTGGGTTTTCAGTTTTTCACCCAGCATGGTGGCATAGACATCGGGGTTCCTGGGCATGAAAGGAGCGCCGAAAAAGCGCGAGAAAGTGGAAACCGGTTCCTCGATGCCGGTTTCCGTTCCCGCCAGCTTGCTGGTATAGCCCATGAGGAACCACAGCATGGCCTGATCTTCGGTCAATTGCGCCACGGGCGGCAAAACCCCGTTGGCATCGGCGGTCAAGAACAATATGCGGTAGGGATGGCTGCCGCGTGAAGAGGTCTTGATGTTGGACAGGAAAGTCAGGAGATAACTGCCGCGGGAATTCTCCGTCAGGCGGTTGTCATACATATCCACCGATCCGTCCGGATAAACCATGACGTTTTCCAGGATGGCACCGTGCTCCAGCGGCGGGGCGTCGTGCATGACCGCGCGGTGGATCTCCGGCTCTTTCTCCGCGGACAGATTGATCAGCTTGGCGTAACAGCCGTTCTCGAAGTTGGAAACCCCCGCTTCGCTCCAGCCGTGCTCATCGTCTCCCAGCAAGGCCCGATCGGGATCGGCCGACAAGGTGGTTTTCCCCGTGCCGCTCAATCCCAGGAACAACGCGATTCCGGCATCGGCGCCCTCGTTGGCCGACGTATGCAGCGGCAGCACGTCAATCCCCGGCAGCATGTAGTTCATCACGGTGAACATCAGCTTTTTCACGCTGCCCAGGTAGGCACTGCCCACGATCACCCCCAGGTCGCGGGAATAATCCATGGCTACCACCATGTTGGAGGTCGTGCCGTCGGGAAGCTCACGCAACCGCCCGGTGTAGCGGCCGGGATCCAGTTTATCGTTGGGCAGCACCACCAGGGTGAAAGGCCGCTGGTTGAGCCGGCTGCGATGAATATCCGCGGGAATGGGGCGGAACATATTGTCCGTGAACAGGGCCGTCACCGCGCTATCGGTCACGGTGTGCACGGGCAGCGCGTAGCCGGAGTCGGCGCCGATGACGCGGTCGGTTACGTACACGCGCGGCTTTTCCGCCAACAGTGACAGCGCGTCTTCCAGGATCATGTCCAGTGTGCCGGGATCCATGGGGATGTTGTTGGGCGCATCCCAGTCGATGTCCGCGGATGTTTTCGGCTCACGCACGATGTAGGTGTCCTTGGGGCTGCGGCCGGTCGATTCGGGACGGGTCCACAAAGCCAGGGCCCCGTTGCGGGTTATCAGGGTTTCACGGAAATCGATGCAGTGGCGGATCATCTCCCGACGCAATGGATTGTCGTAGACTTCCGGATGCCGGCGGACCATGCTGTCGATGCGCTCTCTTTCGTTCATTTCACAACTCCTGGATCGATGCGTATTTTTGCAATCCTCGGGCCGGATCGAAACGAACATGTTCGTCTGACGGCCGGATTGAATGCCACATTATAGGCCCGCGCCGATCCCTTTTCAAGCACAAGATGAATTCACGGCGTTGACTCCGGCTTACGGATATATTACCATTGACGCGATGATCGTGTTTGCCGTTTCCGGTTGGTCGGGAGCGGGGAAGACCCGCCTGATCACGGAGTTGATAAAAGTGTTTTGCACCCGTGGTTTGCGGGTGCTCGCGGCCAAACACAGCGGTCACAACGCGGCGCTGGAACCGGACGCCAAGGATTCCAGGACGTTTCTGGAAGCGGGCGCAGACAGCGCGGCCGTATTGTCTGGAAACGAATTGATGCAGATCCGCCGCGGCGCCGATTCCGCCGCGGCCGCGCAATTTTTGCGCGACCAATGGGCCGCCTATGACGTGGTCCTGCTGGAGGGCCGGGCTTTCCGTGACGTCCCCTTTCTGGAAGTGCTTTCCGGAGAAGATTCAGAGATCCGGGCGCCCCGGGAACGCCTGATTGCCGTGGTCACGGACCACGAAGTGGATTTCTTTCAGCCTCGGTTCGGCTGGAACGAAATGGAACGCCTGGCGGCGTTTCTGGAGGAATACAATGGAATATGAGATCACGCTCAAGATCGACGGCAAGGACATCGCCTTGAACCCGTTCGTGCGCAGGATATTCAGCGGGGTTTTTGCGGGATTGATCGATTCTCTGGACCGCCTTCCCGAAGACCGTGAACGGATCGAAGTCATCCTCAACCCGAAGTCCCCGCAGAAACAATAGCAAGGAGGCCCGGCTATGATCAAATACCTGAAAACCTACAGCGACAAGTGCATCGGTTGCGGCATCTGCATGAGTGTCTGCTCGCAACTCTTTTTTAAAGTCGACTCACCGGAAAAATCACGGATACGGATTTTTGACGCGGACAACGGCTTCCAGATCCGCGTTTGCAACCAATGCCGTGAATGCGTGGAGGTTTGCCCCGCCGAGGCTTTGACCGTCAACAAGCAGGGAGTGGTTCTGCTGAACAACCGGCGCTGCATCGGATGCCTCGCCTGCGTGGCGGTATGCCCCCTCAGCGTGATGTGGCACAACCCCGGTGAGCTCAATCCGTTCAAGTGCATCGCCTGCGGCGAATGCGTGCAACAATGCCCGGTTGATGCCCTGGAAATCGTCATGGAGGAGAATTGAATATGGATTACAATGTGGAAGAACTGAGAAAACAGCACAAGTTGATCAACGAATACAATTACGAATTGCGCCAGGTGGTACGCGGCTACAACAACCGCACCCTTTACATCAATGTCGGGACCGGAGAAATCAAGGAAAAACCCGTAACCGATCTGATGCGCAAAAAATTCACCGGCGGTAAAGGCTTCGGTCTGAAACTGCTCTGGGACGCGGTAAATGAAAACACAAAATGGGACTCGCCGGAAAACGAAATCAACATCGCCACAGGCCCGATCGGCGGCAACACCAGCTATGCCGGCTCGGGCAAATCGATCGTCACATCGATCTCGCCCTTGACGGGGATTCCCATTGACAGCAATGTGGGCGGATTCTTCGGCCCGTACCTGAAATTCGCCGGATTCGACGCCCTCGAAATCCAGGGCATAGCGCAGCATGAAGTCATCGTGTTTATCGACGGCGACAAGGGGAATGTCCGGATTTTCGAGGCTCCCGGGGAAGCCGTGGACAGTCACGTTTTTGCCGAGCAGATGATGGACATGTTCGCCGCCACTGAAAAGGAAAAATTGTACATATCTTCCGTCAGCGCGGGAACGGGTTCGGACCACTCCTTTATCGGTTGCCTGAACTTTTCATGGTGGGACGTGAAAAAAAAGGCCGCGCGGGTGAAACAGGCCGGCCGGGGCGGAACGGGAACCGTGTTCCGCCGGAAAAAGATCAAGGGCGTTGTGGTCAAGTACTCCGGATTGACCGCTGATTCCAATCACGTGGCGGACCTGAAAACCGTGCAGAAAGTGGGAATGAAACTGCGCAAGGAGATGGACACGCTGGACGACCAGCAATGCCGCATGCGCGAGGTGGGCACATCCCATCTGGTGGAATTGATGGATGAGTACGACTTGCTGCCCACATTGAACTACAAATACGGCAGTCACGAAGAAGCCAAAAAGATCTATTCGAACGTGTTTTTCGATAAATACTACACCCACGGCTACGGCACGGACGGCTGCTGGATCGGCTGCGCCATGGCCTGCTGTAAGGCGGTGGAGAATTTTCCCCTGAAAACCGGCCCCTACAAGGGAGAGAAAGTGCTGGTGGACGGCCCGGAATACGAAACCGCCGGCGGATGCGGCTCCAACCTGGGAATCTTCGATCCGGAGGCCGTGCTGGAAATCAACTTCTATTGCGACACGTACGGACTGGACACCATCTCTTTCGGCACCATGACCGCCTTTATCATGGAATGCTGGGAAAACGGCATCCTGGACAAGGATAAGACCGGCGGCCTGGACTTCACCTGGGGCAACAGCGAGGATGTACTGGAGCTGCTGCACCAGATCGCCAGGGGAGAAGGATTCGGCCGGATCGCGGGCAAGGGGATCCGCGCCATGAAGGAATACTTTGAAACCCGATACGGCGCCGACCGCGCCTTCATGGACGATATCGGCATGGAATGCAAGGGACTGGAGTATTCCGAGTACGTCACCAAGGAATCGCTGGCCATGCAGGGCGGATACGGCCTGGCCCTGAAAGGGCCCCAGCATGACGAAGCCTGGCTGATTTTCATGGACATGGTCAACAACCAGATCCCCACATTCGAGGACAAGGCGGAAGCCCTGCACTATTTCCCCATGTTCCGCACCTGGTTTTCGCTGCAGGGATTGTGCAAACTGCCCTGGAACGATGTGGAACCCGCCAACAATGCGGAAACCGACGAACCGGCCAAAGTTCCGGAACATGTCCAGAATTACGTGGAGCTTTTCAACGCCATCACCGGTGAGAAAATCGACAAGACGGAGCTGATCCTGCAGTCGGAGCGGGTATACAACTTCCAGAAAGTGTTCAACATGCGCATGGGCAAAGGTTTGCGCATCCATGACCGCATTCCTTACCGTTCGGTCGGCCCGGTCACCCAGGAAGAGTATATCTCGCGTGAAGAGCGCTACGACAAGCAATTGAAGGAAAAGGCCGGCATCGACCCCCAGGGCCTGAGCATAAGTGAAAAAGTCAGCAAACTTCGGGAATTCCGCGAAGCTGAATACGAACGCCTGACCGACGCCGCTTACAAGCGCCGCGGCTGGACGCCGCAGGGAGTACCCACCCTGGAACACCTTGAAAAAATCGGCATGGATCTGCCGGAAGTGGTGGCGGTGGTTCGCAAACACCTCGCGGGTTGAGGTGCGGATCGGGTTGGGGAGGACCGGCTCAGCGACGCCTTCCCAGCAACCGCTCCCAGAATGACGGCCACGACCTTCCAGCCGCCTTGCCGGTTTCGCTCAGAGACTTGATGCGGGCGGCGATCCCCTGCAAGGAAGGATTGAGCTCAAGCGCCTTGCGCAGCGCGCTCTGCGCGGCTCCGGGTTTTCCTGCCTGCTCATAGGTTTCCGCCAGGAACAGCCAGGGCGCGTGGTTGTCGCCAAGCATCCCGGCCGCATCCCGCAGATACTTTTCCGCCGCGTAAAGATTGCGCCGTTTGAGCAACAGAATCCCCAGATGAAGAACCACCAGGGGGTTCTTTGGCTGGATCCGGTCCGCCTCCTGAAACTTCTCTCCCGCGCGCATGAAATTCTGGTGAATCATGGCATAGACGCCCTGGTTGTACAACAGCCTGACGGTATCCGCAACCGAAGCCGGCGCGGACACCTGCATGCCGGATTCAGCCAATTCGCGTGTCAATGTGTTGTACGCTTCGTGAAATCTGGAGAATTCCTGACTGAGAACGGTATCCTGAAAAATCACACCCTGGAATCGGGGTTGCGAAGTTCTGCCCAGGTAGGCCTTGCGGATTTCCTCCAAGCCGGGATTCCCCGATAATCCAAGCCTCTGCAGGGCTTCACTGTCCATTGCTGATCTCCTGACGACTCTCCCTGGCGGAATTCTAGCACAGGTCAATCAAGTTGAAAACGCTTGCGCAAGAGGTGATAGGTCTCAAGCGCCTGGGCCTCCGCTTTTTCAAAGGAACCGGTGGTATCGATCGCATAGTGAGCGACCTTGAGCTTTTCGCTCAGGGGAAATTGCGAGCGGATGCGGGACTCGGCTTCTTCCCTGGACAGCTGATTGCGCTTCATCAGGCGGCGCACCTGCTCTTCCGCGTGGGTGAACACCACCACCACGGCATCAAAATCACGCCATATCCCCGACTCCACAAGTAGAGCGGATTCATAGACAAAGATTTCGTAAACCGTGGTTTTTCCGATTTCCTTCATCAATCGTTCCCGCTCCGCGCGCACCAGGGGATGGACAAGCCGGTTGATGAATTCACGTTTGGATGGATCTTCAAACAACTCCCGGGAGAAGGCGTCCCGGCTGATTTCCTGTGTTTGCGGATTCAGGATACCCTCACCGAAAGCGTCGATAATCGCTTGCGCTACCGGAGAATCCGGCGCAAATATGATTTTTTGCGACAACTCGTCGGCCTGGAGGGTATAACATCCCAGCTTCTTGAAGATATCCAGCACAAACGTCTTGCCCGTACAGATTCCACCCGTGAGTCCCACTTGCATCATGGTCAGGCTCCGTTCAGCCGTGGAGGCAGGTGTCCGCGGTCACGCAGAAACTCGAGAGTGCGGAACAGACCACGCGCATCCACCCGATTCCGCCCCGTTTCACCCAGGCGGCGCAAGGTTTCATGGTTCAGGGATCTTCAAACAACTCCCGGGAGAAGGCGTCCCGGCTGATTTCCTGTGTTTGCGGATTCAGGATACCCTCACCGAAAGCG
>DBFQ01000003.1 GCA_002294665.1 Candidatus Aminicenantes bacterium UBA876 | reverse complement strand
TTAAAGAAAATCACGGCATCGCCGTCTTTCAAGCCGGGATAGGCCGGCATAACCCGGGGGCGGATGAATTCATCCATCTCTCCCTGCGCGTACGCCTGGGCCACAGCCTCGCGCCAATCCGCGGCCGCTTCGCCCCGGGCTTCCACCACGGCGTCATAAGCCAGCCGCGTTCGCTCCCAGCGCGTGTCGCGATCCATGGCATAATAGCGGCCCATGACCGTGGCGATCCGGCCGACGCCGATGCGTTCCATTCCATCCTGCAGAAAAACCAAATGCTCGCGCGCGGATTGCGGCGGAGTATCCCGCCCGTCGGTAATGGCGTGAATCCAGACCCGATCCAGTCCGCGTTCACGGCAGATCTCCAGGATGGCCAGGGCATGACGGGTAACGGCGTGGACGCCTTCTTCCTGGATCAATCCCATCAGGTGCAGCCAGGTCCCGTTTCGCCGGGCGGTTTCAACTGCAGCAATCAATTCCGGGTTGGCGAAAAATTCTTTGGACTCAATGGCCTGGTCAATGCGGGTCAGACTCTGAAAAACCACGCGGCCGGCGCCGATATTCAGGTGCCCCACCTCGCTGTTTCCCTGGTAACCCCGGGGCAGCCCGACGGCAAGCCCGGACGTTTCCAGCATGCAGGTAGGATAGGCGGCCTGATAGGCATCGGTGTGGGGTGTGTGCGCATTCAGGATCGCGTTTCCCGGTCCCGGGGGGCCCCATCCCCAGCCGTCACGGATCACCAGGCACACAAGGGGATATTTCATGAATCCTTGCCTCCAGATCACCAGAGTATACCATAATCCGGGCAAGCATACCGACTACAGGCAACGGCAGCGATTGCAATTCCGGCCGCAAAAGAGTAAAGTGATCTGTCAATCCGCATGACGCAATCCATTCAAGGCGGTCCAGTCCGTATCGGATCGCAAGGGAAAGCAATGGCAGCGAAAAAATCAATTCACGCTCCGGACGCCGCCGGGCCGGAGGAGCTTGCCGGAGATCTGGACAGTTTTCCCGGTACCGAATTGAAAAGGGCCCAACTCTACCTGAACATGGCCGGGGTCATGATCGTCGCGCTGGACATCAACGGCCGGGTATCCATGATCAACCGTCGCGGGTGTGAAATCCTGGGTGGGAAACTCGAAACGATCCTGGGACGCAACTGGTTTGACCATTTCATTCCGGAATCCCGGCGCGGGCAGGTTCGCGACCTGTTTTTGCGCATCCTGCATCAGAAACACAAGGGCGATGAATCCAGCGAAGGCCCGGTATTGACCCTGAAAAATGAGCAAAGGTTGATTGCCTGGCACAATGCCGTCATCCGTGACGACGCGGGGACGGTGATCGGCACGCTTTCTTCAGGCGAAGATGTAACGGATTTCCGGCGCGCGGAAGAGGAATTGCGGGAAAGCCGCGGGTTATACCAGGCTTTCATCAACGCCAATTGTGACATGATCTTTGTCAAGGACGATCAATTCCGCTATGTGATCGCCAACAAAGCTTTAAAGGATTTCTTTCAACGCCCGTACGAAGAGTTGATTCAACGGACCGATTTTGAGTTGATGGAAATTTCCGCGGCCGAAAGATGCCGTGAAAGCGATCAGCGCGCCCTGGAAAGCGACTCCGTGGTCATTACCGAAGAAACCGTGGGACAAAGAATTTTTGAAACCACCAAGTTTCCGCTGCGGCTGAAAGGCGGGCGAAGGGGCATCGGCGGTATCATCCGCGATGTCACGCAGCAGCGTCATGCCGAAGATGAACGCGAACACCTGCGGGAACAAATGTCCCTGGCTCAAAAGATGGAGTCCGTCGGGCGCCTGGCCGGCGGTGTGGCGCACGACTTCAACCATACATTGAACATCATCATGGAACATGCCCAGACGGCAATCGAAAAACTGGCACCCGCCGACCCGCTTCACGCCGAACTGGGCGAGATCCGCAGGGCAGCCAGGCGTTCCGCCGACCTGACCCGGCAGTTGCTGGCTTTCGCGGAGCAGCAGACCGCCACGCCAAGGGTCATCGATCTGAACGACACCATCGGCGGCATGATCCGTATGCTCGACTTCCTGATCGGTGAAGACATTGAACTGATCTGGGAACCCGGTGAGACGATCTGGAAGGTTTACATGGATCCCGCCCAGGTCGACCAGATACTGACCAATCTATGCGTCAACGCGCGGGACGCGATCAGCGGCAAGGGACGGATCACCATCGAAACCCGCAACCTGACGGTAGATGACCGGCAACTGAACCTGCAGGCCGGCTTCATCCCGGGAGAATACATCCGGCTTTCCATCAGCGACAACGGTTGCGGTATGGACCGGAAGACCATGGCCAACGCGTTTGAGCCGTTTTTTACCACCAAGGAAAAGCAGGCATCCGGGTTGGGATTGTCGTCGGTTTACGGCATCGTGAAACAGAATGGCGGATTCATCCACGCCTATAGTGAACCCGGCCGGGGATCGACATTCCACGTCTGCCTTCCCCGTTACCTCGAAAACAGGACGATTACGGATCCGGGCGATGTTCCATTGCCAAACGTGGAGAGGCATGAAACCATTCTTCTGGTTGAGGACGAAGCGGCGGTTTTGAAATTGGGACAACGCATGCTCCAGGAGCTGGGCTACCAGGTGCTGACGGCAAACAACCCGCAGCAGGCAAAAAAAGTATCGCATGCGTTCTCCAAAGATATTGACCTGTTGATCGTAGACATGGTGTTGCCGGGCATGAACGGCTGTGAACTCGCCGCCGCATTAAAACGCAGCCGGCCGCAGATGAAAATCCTCCTGATGTCCGGGTACACGATGGACATGGTTGCCTCGCAATGCAAACCGGCGCAAAAACTCCGCTTTATCCAGAAGCCGTTCACAATCTGTGAATTGGACGCAGGAGTGCGGCAGGCCCTGCAGGAAGAAATGCCGGAAAGTTGAAGGGTTGGGAAGTTGGGGAGTTGGGGAGTTGGAAAGTTGGAGAGTTGGAGAGTTGGAGGGGGAAGAAGTTGAAAAAATTTTAAATATACCTCGATGCCATATTCCTTCTACTTTATTCCTTATTCAGAATGGGCGGTTCTCGAACCTCCCCTGTCCTCCCGCCTTCTGATACCAGTCACCTCCTTTTAAACTTCCCGGATTTTTATGTGAAATCGTAACATTTGCAAAAGCAGACCATTTTAATTATAATTGCCGGGATTTCCGATTGAGAGAGGAGGATGCATGAAAAACATGCTCAAGCAGTTTTTCCTGACCGCCGGCGTGCTGTTCATCAGCACCGGACTGGCGGCTAACGGACTCAACCTGAACAGCGTCGGCTCCAAATCCATTGGCATGGGGGGAGCTTTTGTCGGGCTTGCGGATGATTACAGCGCCATCTTCTGGAATCCCGCCGGCATGATCCAGCAGGAAGGACCGGCCCTGTCATTGTACGGCACCGCAATCATGCCCAAGGGTACCTATGAATTCGCGCTTGCCGGCATCAACACGGAAACCGAGAGCAAGATCTATCCTTCCGGTGCCGTCGGCTACATCAAGCCCCTGTCGGAAAATCTGGTCGTGGGCATTCTGGGCTACGTCCCGTCCGGATCCGGCGCCACCTGGCCGGGAGCGGACCTCGCGCCCCTGACCGGTGGAGTCGTGCTGGACTGGCAAAGCATGGTGGGGATCATCGCCTTGTCCCCGGCCGTGGCGTATCGCGTCAACGACCAGTTCACCCTCGGCGCCGCGCTGAACGTGTACTACGGATTGCTGAAAATCAAGCGCCCGGGCTTGCTTCAATACGAAGAAAACCTGAACGGTATTGCCGTGGGCGCCACCATCAGCGCCATGTTCCAGCCCTCGGAGATGCTGAGTTTCGGCCTGACACTGAAAACCCCCGTCAGCGTCAAGATGAAAGGCGACGCGTCAATGAGCGGAGCCGGCATGTACGGCCTTGCCGCAACTTCCGACGCAGAACGTTCTGCGGACTGGCCCATGTGGGTCGGTTTCGGCGTGGCGATAAAGCCCACGGAACGCGTCACGATTACCGCCGACCTGCAGTACACGGACTGGAAAAAGTTGAGCAATATCCCGGTGACATACACGGATCTGGCCTGGCAGGCGACCTTTGCCGAAGCCGGCAATTTTGAACTGCAATGGGACAGTAAAATCCAGTTGCGCTTTGGAGTCGAGTACCGGTTGAATGATATCTGGGCCCTGCGCGCCGGATACTATTACGACCCCGCTCCGGGACCGCTGGAAACGGCCAATATCCTTCTGCCGCAGTTCACCTACAACTGGGCTACCTTCGGTGTCGGTTATCACACCGCATCGATCAGCCTGGACGCAGCCGTTGAACTGGGCTTCGGCAAGGACCGCGACGTGCCGCTGGGCCTCGAGCACGGTATGCCGGGAATCCACGGCATGACAATGGTTGTGCCCAATATCGCCTTTACCTATCGCTTCTGATAACGGATTGGTCGCGCGGGGAGGACAAAAAGCCTCCCCGCGCCGATCCGTTTATTGCCGGGCTCCCCGCCCGCTTGAAAAATCCTTTCCGATTGCGTAGAGTGCAATCAGGAGGCAGTCATGAATGATCAGTTCAATATTCCCGCCGATGTTCCCAATGATCGGGTCAACGAGTACATCAATAACTACGACGACATCACCCTGGGTTCCGATCGCCTGATGCTGTTCGCCGGCGACCAGAAGATCGAACACTTGAACAAGGATTTTTTCGGAGAAGGCATCGCTGATGACGACAACGACCCGGAACACCTGTTCCGCATTGCCGATACAGCCGAAATCGGCGTTTTCGCCACGCAGATGGGGTTGATTTCCACTTACGGCGGAGATTACCCGGAAGTTCCCTACCTGGTCAAGTTGAATTCCAAGACCGATCTGGTCAAAACGGCGCAGCGTGATCCGATATCCCTGCAAATGGTGGACGTCGAGCAGGTGATTACTTTCAAACGCCGTTCAGGACTCAATATTCTCGGTGTGGGCTATACCATTTACCTGGGAAGTGAGTTCGAACACCAGATGCTGCGTGAAGCCGCACAGGCGGTTTTCCAGGCTCACCAGCATGGATTGATCACCGTGTTGTGGATCTACCCGCGGGGAAAGGCGGTCAAAGACGAAAAACACCCCGATGTAATTGCGGGAGCCACTGGAGTCGCCGCCACCCTGGGAGCCGATTTTGTCAAGGTGAACTACCCGAAACTGGAAGGGCGCGAATCCAGGGAGATCTTCAAGCAGGCCACCCGCGCCGCCGGACGCACCAAGGTGTTGTGTGCCGGAGGTTCCAGCATCGAACCCAGGGCCTTCCTGCAGATGCTGCATGACCAGATCTTTATCTCCGGTGCCGCCGGCAATGCCACCGGGCGCAACATTCACCAGAAACCCTTTGACGAAGCGGTCCGCATGGCCAATGCCGTCACCGCCATCACGGTTTACGGAAAATCGGTCGAAGAGGCTTTCGCGGTCTATTCCGGAAAGTGACGGCCGGGTTGAATTGACACCGCCGCGGCTTTCTGTTACCATCGCGGATTGACCCTGTCCCTTTTTCCTGGAGGAAAGCAAAAATGGTCAAAGGAACCTATCTGTTTACTTCTGAATCCGTAACCGAGGGGCATCCCGACAAGGTCTGCGATCAGATCTCCGATGCCATCCTCGACGAATGTCTGCGCCAGGATCCGGAATCACGCGTTGCCGTCGAATGCCTGACCAAGACGGGAATGGTTGTTGTCGCCGGCGAGTTGACCACCGCCGGGTACATCCACATCCCACAGATCGTGCGGGGCACCTTGAAGGAAATCGGGTACACCCGTTCTTCCTACGGGATCGATGCCGAAACCTGTGCCGTACTGGTCCATTTGGAAGAACAATCACCGGATATCGACCTGGGCGTCAGCCAGACCCTGGATCACGAGCAGGGCGCCGGCGATCANNCGACCAGGGCATGATGTTCGGCTTCGCCTGCCGCGAAAGTGATGAATACATGCCCCTGCCCATCCACCTCTCCCACAAGCTGACCCAGCGCCTGGCCGAAGTACGCAAGTCCGGTGAAATCGCCTATCTGGGCCCGGACGGAAAATCCCAGGTCACGGTTGAATACAAGGACGGCAAACCGGTCCGCGTAACCGCGGTGGTGATTTCCAATCAGCATGATGAAGGTATTCTCCATGATCGCATCGAAGCCGATATTATCGAAAAGGTGATCCGCCCCGTCTGCGGGGAATGGCTGAAAGACGACAGCCGCCTGTATGTCAACCCGACGGGGAAATTCGTGCGCGGCGGTCCGTTTGCCGATGCCGGCGTGACCGGACGCAAAATCATCGTGGACACCTACGGCGGAATGGGACGCCACGGCGGCGGCGCCTTCTCGGGCAAAGACCCCTCAAAAGTCGACCGCTCCGCGGCATACATGGCCCGCTACATTGCCAAGAACCTCGTGGCGGCGGGTGTAGCCGACAAATGCGAGATTCAGCTGGCCTATGCCATCGGAGTGGCGGAACCTGTTTCGGTAAACGTCAACTTCTTCGGCACCGGGAAATTGCCGGAAGAAAAAGCGGTAAGTATCGTGCGCGAGGTGTTCCCCCTGAAACCCGCGGCGATTCTGAGTGAGCTGGACCTGAAACGCCCCATTTACCGCAGAACAGCCGCTTATGGACACTTCGGCCGCGATTCTTTCCCCTGGGAACAACTGAACAAAGTAGCACGCATCCGCGAACTCGCCGGAATCTAGCGATTTTTCCCTATTTGTGCCGCTGATTTACTCTGATTGTTGGATATGGTAAAACGATATCCATGAGCAGGGGAAAAATTCTCATCGCTGATGATGAAAAGGACATCCGCGAATTGCTGGGGGATTTCATGAGCGGTGAAGGATACGAATGTATCCTGGCCGCGGACGCATTCGACGCCCTGGAGAAATTTCGCGCCCATCCGGATGTCGACCTGGTGATGTCCGATATCCGTATGCCCGGCAGAAGCGGCATTGATCTGCTCGGTGACATCAAAAAACTGGATGATGACGTCATGGTGGTCATGATCACAGCAGTCAAAGACGTTGAATCCGCCATCGCCGCGATGTCAAAAGGCGCCTATGACTATGTGTCGAAGCCCTTCAAGTTGAATGAAGTCGCGGCCATCGCCTCCAAAGCCATTGAGAAACGCCACCTGGTGCTGGAGAACCGGGAGTATCAGCGGGAACTGGAGCGCAAGGTTGAGGCGCGCACGATCGAGTTGCGCCAGGCCCTCAGGGAATTGGACAAGACTTACAAGTTCACCCTGAGTGCATTGGTAACCGCGCTCGATACCCGGGATACCGAGACCCAGGGACACTCGTTCCGCGTCATGTCCTACACCATGGAATTGGCCCGCAGGATGGAGTTGAAAGACCCGGAATTCCTCAAAGCGCTTGAATACGCGGCCCTTCTGCATGACATCGGCAAGATCGGCATCCCCGATGCCATCCTGCGCAAACCCGGCAAACTCTCGCCGGCGGAATGGAAAATCATGAAAACCCATCCGGTGCTCGGATACGAAGTCCTGCATAAAATCAAATTTCTGGAAGAATCGGCCCAGATCGTGCTGCACCACCATGAACACTTCGACGGCAGCGGATACCCGGATGGCCTGCGCGGCAAACAGATTCCGCTGGGATCACGGATATTTGCCGTAGCCGACGCCTTCGATGCCATGACCACCAGGCGGCCGTACAGTGACGCGGTAACCTTCCAGGCCGCCATGGACGACCTGCAGGAAAACAAAAACATTCTTTTCGACCCGGTCGTCGTGGAAGCCTTTGTCAATGCCGGCCTGGAATTCTGGCAGAGAGAACGCGAAACGTTTGACCTGCGCGTGCGGAAAGATCCGGATTTCTATCTGCGCTGACGCCACACCATGCAGATCGCATCTTCCTCGGGATTGCGGTAATAATTCGGACGCATGCCGCAATCCTGGAAACCCGCTTTCCCGTACAGATTCCGGGCGGCCTGATTGGAGCGGCGCACCTCGAGAAACACCTCATGAACGTTTTCACGTTCAAGCAGGTCAAACATATTTGACAACAGGCGAGCGGCTATGCCCGTTCTGCGCCGCTCCGGGGTTACGGCCATGCGCAGCAACTCGGCCTGGGGCGGCATCAACCAGAGCAACAGAAAACCGTAAATCTTTGCGGATTCTTCAGCCACGATGAGGCGGGCAATGGGATTGTCAATCTCATCCTGGAAATAATCGACACTCCAGCCTTCAGCGAAACCGGCGTTATCGATTTGCGCCACCGCGACCGCGTCCCTGCATTCGGCCGGGCGCAGAATCATTCCCGCTGAGCCGCCTCCGCATCCGGAAGGCGCAGGTAAAGCGGGGAGAGTTCATCCAGAGAGGATATCGATTCATTCCGCTCATGACGAACAACGGCAATGCGACAGATTTCCGATGCCAGAAAAGCGGAGCGTCCGCGGGAAAAAAATCCCGGGAACATGGCGCCCAATTCCCTGCGATACACGGAGGGCGCATCTCCGGTAAAACGGATGTCATCCTGGCCGGCCAGAACATCCGCCAGGTCATCGATGCCGATCAGGCGGGGAGATATGATTTCCCGGGGGAGTTTTTCTCCATCGAATCGGTAAGCGGCCATGTACACTTCACGCCGCCGGGCGTCGATCAAGGGAACCAGGAGCCGCCGTGAGTTTCGCAGTTTCCAGGCCAGTGCTTCCAGTGTGACAACGGGAACCACCGGGCGGGGAGACGGAAACAGCAAACCCTTCAGCGTCGTCAGGCCGATGCGCACTCCGGTGAACAATCCGGGGCCGATGCCGACACCGAAGAGGTCCACATCATCCACGCCGACACCGACACTCCGGCACACAAACGATATGGCGGGAATCAACGTGGCGGACAACTCGTCGCGGGCGGCAAAGTTGTATTCAATCAGGATCTGGTCATCACGCAGTAAGGCGATCGATGCATGGCGCGAAGTGGTATCCATTCCCAGGACCAGGCTCACAAACGCTTCTCCATGGTAATCACCGAACCTGTGGCGGTGGACTCAAAACTCAATGAATCCATGTAGTTCTGCATCAACAGCATCCCTCGACCGCTGGGACTGAGAACATCCTTTTCCCCGGCTTCCCGGGTGATGCGCTCGAAGTCGACCTTTTCCGGGTTCTCATCGCGGATCCGGATGCGCAGAAAATCAGGGTTCCATGAAAAACGAACATCAACCCGTTTTTTCGGATTCGAGCGGTTGCCGTGAACAATGGCGTTGTTGATGACTTCCCGCAACGCGATCTCAATCTGAAAGAAACGCTCGTCATCGATCTGCAGCAGGTTTCCCAGGTATTCCATGACCAGGACGGAAAACTCCGTGAATTTCAGGTTGCTGGAAAAGTTCAACAGAACCGTGTCATGATGACGTGGCATTGCGGATGATTATAACAGATTGCGGCGGGGATTTCCAAAAGGCGGCGTTGGGGCCGTCCGGGCCCTGTGCTATAATCGAGACATGCCGGATCGCTCCTTGACTCCCATGCTGCGGCAATACCTGGCGATCAAGAAAGAGTACCCCGACGCCATCCTGTTTTTTCGCATGGGCGACTTCTACGAAATGTTCTTCGAAGACGCCCGTACCGCGGCGCCTCTACTGGAAGTGGTGCTGACCACGCGCGACAAGAACCAGGCCAACCCGGTGCCCATGTGCGGCGTACCCTACCACGCCCTTGACGGTTACGCCCGCAAACTCTTGAACCGGGGCTTCAAAGTGGCGGTATGCGAGCAGGTGGAAGATCCGGCGCTGGCCAGGGGAATCGTGCGGCGCGAGGTGACCCGGGTCCTGACGCCGGGGACCGCCCTGGAAATGGATGCCGGAGACAGTGGGAACCGCGTGGTGGCGTCATTTTTCCAGAATGGTAAACAAGGGGCATTGGCCGTTATCGATATCGCTGCGGGAGATTTTGAAGTCCGCAGCGCGGAAAGCACGGATCTGCAATCACTGGCCGATGAACTCTATCGAAAGGCCCCGAATGAGTTGGTGATCGCGGAGAACGGCGAGCCGGACTGGAAGCGGTTACAACGCCTGGTTACCGAACTGGCGCAGATTCCCGTTACCCGCATGGCTCCTCATGAATACAACGTTGTGGAAAACACGTCACGCCTGACGGATCAATTGCAGATCGAGAGCATTGAAGGCCTGGGAATGTCCGGTTTCGACGCCGCAATCTGCGCCGCCGGCGTATTGCTCAAGTACCTGCATTCGGTACGCAAGACCGCCTTGAAAAACATCACGCGCATGAGCTTCGTCCCCGCGGCTTCGCATCTGGTCCTGGACGCGGTGGCGTATCGCAACCTGGAGATATCCCGCAACCTGCGCAATCAAACCCGCCATGGCAGCCTGATCTGGGCGCTGGATCTGACGGTTACGCCCATGGGAAAACGCCTGCTGCACAAGTGGATTTCCTATCCGCTGCTGGATCCCGCGGCCATCGAACGGCGCCTGGACGGAATTGAAGCCTGTGCCGGTGACCTGATCACGCGTTCGGAGATCCGGCGCGTACTGAAAGACGCGGGTGACCTTGCGCGCCTGAATTCACGGATTTCGCTGAATGTGGCGCAGCCCCGACACCTGCTCAAACTGGCGGATGTGCTGCGGCGCATCCCGGAACTGCGTGAACTTATGGGCGCATTGACCGCTCCCATTCTTGAAGAGATCCGTTCCGGCCTGGATCCACTGGAAGCCGTTGTCGCCATGATCGACAGCGCCATCGACGATGATCCGGCCCCGAACCTGAACGATGGACGCGTGATCCGCCCGGGGTATCACGCTGAATTGGACAGCCTGCGCGCAATCAGCCGCAACGCGAAGGAACTGATTGCCGCCATGGAAAGGGAAGAACGCAGAAAAACCGGAATCCCCTCGCTGAAAATCAAATTCAACCGGGTCTTCGGCTACTTCATCGAAGTCACCAAGACCCACCTGGCCCTGGTCCCGGATTCCTATACCCGCAAACAGACCCTGGTCAACGCCGAACGCTTCATCCATACCGAACTCAAGGATCTGGAAGACCGGATCCTGCGCGCGGAAGAAAAGAGCGTGCATCTGGAAAGGGAACTTTTTTCCGGGATCATCTCGCAGATTCAGGCCCATGCCGAAGTGCTGGCCGTCAATTCCACCCTGCTGGGACGGCTGGACGTGTTGACGGCTGCGGCGGAGCTGGCCCGGCGGCGAAATTACGTGCGTCCCGATGTCCATAGCCACTCACGCATCCAGATCCGCGGCGGGCGTCATCCCGTAGTCGAGACCAACACCGACTTGAGTTTTGTTCCCAACGACACCCGCATCAACGGCAACGCAGAACAGATCCTGGTGATCACCGGGCCGAATATGGGGGGGAAATCCACTTATCTGCGCCAGAACGCGCTGATCGTCATCATGGCACAAGCGGGGATGTTTGTTCCGGCTGAGAGCGCCGAAATCGGTATTTGCGACCGGATCTTCACTCGCATCGGAGCATCGGATTCATTGATCGAAGGCAAATCCACCTTTATGGTGGAAATGATTGAAACCGCCATGATCCTCAACAACGCCACCGAGCGTTCCCTGATCCTGCTGGACGAAATCGGCCGGGGCACATCCACTTACGACGGATTGTCGATTGCCTGGGCGGTGATCGAAACCCTGCATGAATCCCCGGAGCGGCCGCGGACCCTGTTTGCCACGCATTACCATGAATTAACCGAACTGGCACATGTGTTTGAAAGGGTCGCCAACTACCATATCGTGGTACGGGAGTGGGAAGACAGAATCGTCTTTCTGCACAAGGTATCACCCGGCGCTACGGACCAGAGCTTCGGTATTCACGTCGCCCGCATCGCGGGCATCCCGGACAGCGTGATTGAACGCGCCAAGGAAGTGTTGCTGAACCTGGAGAAAAAAGAACTCAACCGCCTGGTATCGGAGCGCATTTCCGGGCGTATCAAGGAAATCCGGCCGCAAAGCGGCAGCCTCTTTTCCGAGTCGGCGGCAATGAAGGCCTGGGACGACATTCGCGCCCGCCTGCAGGCGATCGATATCTCGACCATTACACCACTGCAGGCCATGCATCTTTTGAATGAATTGAAATATCGCAGTGAAAGTTTGAAATAGGCGGAATTCAAAGCGGCACCCGTCACTTGCCGCAGGCCGGTCGCACGCGGCACATGCCAAGGCCCCCCGGCAGCGGAAATGAACCTCCACCGCCGGGGGAAAAGGGAGCCGGAGGGGTGTACCGCCCCCCCCGGCCATCTATGTCAATAGCGATAGTGGGCGGGTTTGTACGGCCCGTCAATGCTCACGCCCAGGTATTCGGCCTGCTCCGGTGTCAAAGCCGTGAGCCGGGCGCCCAGGCGGCTCAGGTGCAAGCGCGCCACTTCTTCATCCAGGTACTTGGGCAGGACATACACTTTTTTCTCATGATCTTCCCGCGCCAGCTTGATCTGGGCCAGAGTCTGGTTGGTGAAACTGGAACTCATCACGAAGCTGGGGTGACCGGTGGCACAGCCCAGGTTCACCAACCGGCCTTCAGCCAGGACAAGGATGGAACGGCCGGATTCCAGCGTCCACTGGTCCACCTGGGGCTTGATGTTGCGCCTACGGCAGCGGGGATTCTTTTCCAGGTAATCCATCTCGATTTCATTATCAAAATGGCCGATATTGCAGACGATCGCGCCATCCTTCATCTGTTCCATGTGTGCCCCGGTCAGCACCTTGTAGTTACCGGTGGCCGTCACGAAAATGTCGATGTCCGCCACGACGTCTTCAATCCGCACCACCGGATATCCCTCCATGGAAGCCTGCAGCGCACAGATGGGATCGATCTCGGTAACGAATACCCTGGCGCCGTATGCTTTCAGGGACTGGGCGCTGCCTTTGCCCACATCGCCGAAACCCATCACCAGGGCCTTCTTACCGGCCAGCATGACGTCGGTCGCGCGCTTGATCCCGTCGCTCAACGACTCACGGCAGCCGTAAAGGTTGTCGAATTTGGATTTGGTCACGGAATCGTTGACATTGATGGCCGGAAACAGCAGTTTTCCATCCCGCTCCAACTGGTACAAGCGATTCACTCCGGTAGTGGTCTCCTCGGAAACTCCACGGATCCCGGCTGCCACCTTCTGCCAATGCCGGGGATCCCGCTGATATTTTTTTGCGAGGCGCTGGATCAACGCCTGGAAATCAGCGTGTTCGTAAGACTTTTCCAGGCGGGAAGGATCCATTTCCCCACGTACGCCTTCGTGGACGAATAGCGTGGCGTCTCCGCCATCATCAACGATCAGGTCCGGTCCGCTGCCGTCCGGCCAGGTAAGCGCCTGTTCCGTACACCACCAGTATTCCTGCAGGCTCTCACCCTTCCAGGCGAATACCGCGGCCTTGCCGGCGGCGGCGATGGCCGCCGCGGCATGATCCTGGGTGGAGAAGATGTTGCAGGAAGCCCAGCGGACATCCGCGCCCAACTCAACCAGGGTCTCAATCAACATGGCCGTCTGGATGGTCATGTGCAGGCTCCCGGTAATCTTCAAGCCCTCAAGGGGTTTTTCCGGACCGTACTTTTCGCGTACCGCCATCAGTCCGGGCATTTCCCCTTCCGCCAGTTCCATCTCCTTGCGGCCCCATTCGGCCAGTGAAATATCCGCGACGCGGTATTTCAATTCAGGATCCAATTCCAGAAAACTCATACTTGCCTCCAATTGGTTTTTCTAAATATCGTTTTTTTCAGCCAGAAGATAAAAGCCGTGCAAGCCTTTGCGCAACGGCATTGTCTCGATGCGCCGTTGGGCGAACCCGGTCTGTTGCAACCAGGCCGCAATCTGCTCATGGTCAAACCCCAGCCAGCGGTCACCATAGCGTTGGCGCATCTCTTCACGGTCATGACGCAGAAAGTCCACGATCAGGAACGGTGAACCCGGTTTCAACACCCGGTTGGCTTCGGAAAACACCCGCGCCGGTTCATCGAGATGATGCAGCACCATGTGAATAATGGCCAGGTCCGCCTCGGCGTCACGCAAGGGAAGGTGGCGCAAGCCGCCGATCCGCAGGTCAACCTGGCTGCTCCTGTGATGAAAACGCCGGTGGGCGCTTTCCAGCATGCGTGGTGAATTGTCTACGCCGATGACGCGGCGGCATCTTTTCAGCAGCACGGGAATCAGGTCTCCGGTCCCGCAACCCAGGTCCACTCCCGTATCGGCAGGCGGCAGCGCATTGAAAATCAGGGTTTCCAGGTCACACTCACCGAAAATCTCGCGCCTCAGGGCGTCCCAGTCTTCGGCGATATTGTCGAAAAAGCGTGTGGTTTCCGATTCCCGCTGCTGCACGACCGTGCGCGCCGCCTCAAGATCGGCCTGGTTTTCCGCGGTATCTCCCAGAAAATCGCGCACGGCGCGGAGAAATGCACCGCCGTCTCCGTTCCCGCTGGCGGAATAGAATGTCCAAAGGCCATGGCGGCGATACGTGACCAACCCTCCCGCGGCCAGCAGGCGCAGATGATGGGAAACCCGGGACTGTCCGGCGCGCAATACGGCCACCAGCTCGTTGACATTCAACTCCATGTGGAGCAGGAGATGAATGATGCGCAGGCGCATCGGGTCGGACAACGCCTTGAAACGCGCGAGGGTTGACATGAAAACAATATATCATGATTTATTGATATAGTCAAACCCCGGCTTGACCCCCGGTCCGGCACGCCCTATAATCTCTGCCATGGACATCCGCCGCCGCATGGATGAACTGGCCCGCCTGTTGCGTTACCACCAGCATCTTTACTATGTGCGCGCCCGCCCCGAAATCACCGACCTCGAATACGACCGCCTCTTCAATGAACTGCTTGAACTGGAGACACGCTACCCCCAATGGGCGTCCGCCAATTCCCCAACCCGTCGCGTGGGATCGGACCGGGACAACAGCCTGGCGGAACGCGCCCACACGGTGGAAGTCCTTTCGCTGGACAAGGAGTATACCGCCGAGAAAGTGGTGACATGGATGAATGTCCTGGCGGATCGCCATGGCGACTCGACCGGATTCGTGGTGGAAGAGAAACTGGACGGGGCGTCGGTTGTCCTGTATTACCGTAATAAAGAGTTGTTCAGCGCATTGACACGGGGTGACGGGCACATCGGCAATGATGTCACGGAAAACGTCCGCACCATCTCTTCGGTTCCCCTGGTTTTGGAGTCTGCGACCGACCTGGTTGTGCGCGGTGAAGTGTTTCTGCACCTGGATGATTTCCAGGCGTTCAATCAAACCCTGGAAAACCGTTACGCCAACCCCCGTAACCTCGCCGCCGGAACACTGAGGCAATTGAAATCCTCGCAAGCGGCGCGCGTGCCCCTGCGCTTCAACGGATATGAGGCCTGGCTGAACGCCGGAACCGTTTCCTGGAAACCGGGAAACACGCCGTTGCAACTGGCAACCGATCACGTGGCGCGCCTGGCTTTCCTCTACAGCGAAGGCTTCCGCACCCGGGGGCATGTCGCTTTCTTTTGTCGCGATGATGAACTCCGCAGCCAGGTGGCCGACCTGCTTGGAGACGTGACAACCGGCACTTTCGCTGCATTCCCCGACTTTGTGGAGGCGACGCGCGCGCAGCGCAGGAGTTTGAAATACGAAATCGATGGCCTGGTCATCAAGATCAACCAGATAAGCCTGCGCGAAAGCCTGGGCGCCACGGCCCATCACCCGCGCTGGGCCCTGGCATTCAAATTTGACGCGCCGGAAGCGGAAACCCGGCTGGTGGGGATCCAGGTACAGGTCGGTCGCAACGGCAGGGTGACGCCGGTCGCGGAGCTGGAACCGGTCACTGTGGGCGGCAGCACGATTTCCAGGGCCACCCTGCATAACCAGGATTATATCAATACCCTGGAACTGCACATCGGAGACCGGGTACAGATCTCCCGTCGCGGTGACGTAATCCCGGCGGTGGAGAAAGTGGTCGAACCGGCGCATGGAAAAGGCGCGGTTTTCCGCCTGCCGGAACAATGCCCCTTCTGCGGCACCGCACTGATCCGGGAAGGCGCACACCATTTCTGTCCCAACCGCGACTGCCCGGAGAGACAACGCCGGGCCCTGATCCATTTCACCGGACGCATGCAAATGGATATCGAGAGCCTTGGAGAAAAGACGATCCAGCTGCTCTACGAGCAGGGGCTGGTGCGGCGCCTCCCCGACATCTACACCTTCGACACCGCTCAACTCGCCGGGATACCCGGGTTCAAGCAACGCAAAATCGCAGCCATTCAGGCAGGCATCAGTGCCAGCCGCAGCCAGCCTTTCTCCCGCGTCCTGGCCGCGCTGGGAATCGAGGGAATCGGCGAAACGGCGATCCGCCTGCTGCTGCACAACGGCTACGATTCCATGGAAAAAATCATCGCCACCGCCGCAAGCGGCGATCCACAGCCGTTTGCCGCGATTCATGGTTTCGGCGAAATCACGGCCGGGATCCTGGTGGAATACTTTCGCGATCCCGATAACCTGCGCATGATCCGCAAGCTGGAAGCCTGCGGGTTGCAGATGAAAACGCAGGCGGAACCGGCGCCCGTCAACCAGGACCTGCAAAACACGGTCTGGGTGATCACCGGATCGCTGAACAATTTCGCTTCCCGTACGCAGGCCGCAGATGAAATTGCCGGGCGCGGCGGCCAGGTGGCATCAAGCGTCAGCGGCCGGACCACCCACCTGCTCAAGGGGGAGAACCCGGGATCCAAGCTGGACAAGGCACTCGAACTCGGGATAGAGATCGTGGACGAGGATCAATTCAGGCACATGCTGAAAGAGGACTGATGAACACAAACCCGATCTCCAGGGATGAGCTCCGGCTCTGGCTGGATCAATTGTACGGCTTTGAGGCCTTCGAGGATTATTGTCACAACGGCCTCCAGGTGGAAGGACGCTGCGAAATCCGCAGCCTGGTCCTGGGTGTCTCGCTCAACGGCGCGCTGATCCAGGCGGCGATAAACAGAAAGGCCGACGCCATCGTGGTTCATCACGGCTTTTTCGGCAGGGATTTTTTTCGCCTGACCGGGGTACGGCATCGCTGGGTTTCCGCATTAATCGGCCACGAGATCTCGTTGTTCGGCATCCACCTGCCCATGGATGCCCACCCCCTTCTGGGACACAACGCGCGTTTGATGGCCTGGCTGGGCGCCGGGGAGCTGGAGCCGCTCGGTCCCGGCTTCATGGCCGACAACGAGGCGAAAGCGGACCTGTACACATTGCTGTCCCGCCTGGAAACCCAATTACCCGCAATGGAACGGCAACCCGATTTCGCGCCGGGACGGAACGGAAAGGGGTTTTCCCTGGAAACCCGCCACGGCTTCCAGGTGCTGGCCAACGGGCCGCAAATCCCCCGCCGGCTGGCGGTCGTTTCCGGGGCTTCCGCCGATTTGTATGAAACCGCGGTTTCCCGGGGCGCGGACGCCTTTTTCACGGGCGAGATCAAAGAGCACATCCCCGCCTTGTCGATGGAAACCCGGACCCATTTCATTCACCTGGGACATTACCGCTCTGAAATTCCCGGGATGCTGGCGCTCCGCGATGAATTGATCTCGCGATTCGGATTGGCGGCATACTTTGTCGATATCCCCAATCCCGTATAGGGAGCATAGAAAAAGGAGAGAAACCATGGCCGCTCGAAAAACAGGCGTAATGACAATCGCACTGCTTACCACCATTGCCGCCCTGACCACCGGCCCGGCCTTCGCGCAGCCCGGTCATTTCCTGTGGTCGATTCAGTGTGAGCAGGGATCGGCCTACATCATGGGTTCGATTCACCTGCTGAAGAAAGAGTATTTTCCCCTGCCGGAAACCATCCGCGACGCTTTCAATGAATGCGGCGCACTGGCGGTTGAAGCCGATATTTCCGGAGAAAAGGCGGCCGCGGCCGCGCTGGTCCAGATGCAGAAAGGCATGTACGATGAGGGTGACAGCCTCAAAAACCATGTTTCCGATGAAACCTGGCAATTGGCCGAACGCAGGCTGAGGCAATTGGGCATGGATATCAACGCTTTCTCCCGTTTCAAACCCTGGTTGCTGGCCCTGACCCTGGTGGGCATGGAAATGATGCGCCTGGGATTTGACCCGCGCTGGGGCGTGGACCGATATTTTCTGGAGTCAGCCCCCGCAGGAATGGAGATTTTTGAGCTGGAAGGACTGGATTACCAGGCGCAATTGTTTTCCGGGTTCTCCGAAACCATGAACGAACGCTTCCTGTTTTACAACATTCAGGAATCCGAGCAGGCCGGTCAACAGGTTGAAGAAATGGTCCAGGCATGGTTCAGCGGCGACATTGCCGCCATGGAATCCCTGCTGACGCGAAGCATTCAAGAACACCCGGAATTGAGCGAATTGTACGATGTCATTGTGTACCAACGCAACCAATCCATGACGGAACGCATCCGTGAACTGCTTTCACCGGCACGCAAATTGTTCGTGGTGGTCGGCGCCGCCCACCTGGTGGGTGAAAAGGGAATCATCTCCGCATTGCGCCGCGCGGGATGCCGCGTGCAACAACTCTAGCCGCCTGCGGATTGCGTCTTTTTCCACCCTGGCATATAATCATTGCCAGAAGCGGCTTTACGGCCGGCAAGATCATGCTGACACTCCGCAACATCTCTTTTTCCGTTGCTGACCGCACCTTGTTTCAGCAAGTCAACTGGACCATCAAGCCCGGCCATCGTGTGGCCCTGGTCGGCCCCAACGGTACGGGAAAGACGACATTGCTGCGGATCATGGCATCGCAACTGGAGCCGGACTCCGGGGAAGTGATCCGGTCACGCAGTTATCGGATCGGGTACCTGCCCCAGGAAACCATTGCCGAAAAAGAAGGCACCCTGATGGAGTCGGTAATGACCGGCCGCAGCGATATCCTGGAAACCGCCGCGCAGCTGGAGGCATTGCGTAAAGATCCGCCGCGGGAAAAAACGCGACACGATCAATGGCTGAAACGCATCGAAAAGCTCGAAGCCCGTTTTTCCAGCGACAACGGTTATGACCTGGAAAACCGGGCGCGGCGGATTCTATCCGGACTGGGTTTCACACGTTCCGGTGAAAATCAACCTCTGGCCGATTTCAGTGGAGGATGGCGCATGCGCGCCCTGTTGGCGCGCCTGCTTCTGAGTGAGCCGGACCTGCTGTTGCTGGACGAACCCACCAACCACCTGGACCTTCCCGCCATGGAGTGGCTGGAACGGTATCTGCTGGGATTTGGCGGCAGCATGGTGATTGTCTCCCATGACCGCTTTTTTATTGATCGCCTGGCGCGGGAAATCGTGGCGCTGGAAAACACCTGCCTGACGCATTATCCGGGCCGGTACCGTACCTTCCTGGAAATGCGCGAACAGCAACGCGAACAGGCGCGGCAAGCCCTGCTCCAGCAGAAAACCGCACGCCAACGCCAGGAAAAATTCATTGAGCGATTCCGCTACAAGGCTTCCAAAGCCGCCCAGGTGCAAAGCCGGATCAAGCAATTGGAGAAGAACTCAATCCCCGGGCCGCCTCCGGCTGCGGAAGTAAAAATCGATTTCCGTCTGGTCCCGGAGCGATCCTCCTATCGGGATGTGTTGTCCCTCAGGGACGTGGGATTTGCTTACACCCCCGGCCAATGGGTGCTGCGGGGCGCCTGCCTGGAATTGAAGCGCAAAGATAAAATCTGCCTGGTGGGACCCAACGGCGCCGGTAAAACCACGCTGACGCGCCTGATCAGCGCGGAATTGACTCCCACGGAAGGATCAATCGCCCTGGGACCCAATACCGCGATCGGCTACTTCGCCCAGCACCAGGTGGACACATTGCACCTGGATTACAAAGTCATCGATGAAATCAGTGCGTCCACACCGGTATCCAGGACCCCCCAGGTGCGTTCCGTGCTGGGACTGTTCGGTTTCCACGGCGACGATGTGTTCAAGCCGATCCGGGTATTGAGCGGAGGCGAAAAAGCCAGGGTATCATTGGCCCGCATCCTGTTGTCCGGAAGCAACTTCCTGATCATGGACGAGCCCACAAACCACCTGGACGCATCCGCCAGAGATGCGCTGGAGAAAGCGCTGCGCGCCTACGAAGGGACCGTCATCCTGGTTTCTCATGACCGCTATTTCCTCGATGGCATCGTTAACCGCGTCGTTGAAATCCGCGACGGCATGCTGATGGACTACCCGGGAAACTACTCGGACTATCTGGAAAAGCGCGAAGAACCACCGACTCAGAAACCCGTTTCCGCGGGCGGGGAGGTGGGAAGAAACCGCAAACAGGAACGGCAGAGAGAAGCCCTCGCCCGCCAGGCCGTCACCAAGGAACGCAACCGCCTGACCCAGTTGATCCGCAGGCTTGAAGACCGCATCGAGGTGCTGGAAAAGCGCCGCGGCGAACTGGAAACGCAATTGTCGCAACCGGAAACCTACGCCAGCAGCAATAAAGTGGTGGCCTGCCAGAAAGAACACGCCCGCCTGCTGAAAGAACTGGAATCGGCCGTATCGGAGTGGGAAACCGCCCACCTCCAATTGGAAGCGCTGCTTTCCGGACTTGCGGAGGCATTGTCGGCCAGAGGCGATCCATGACCGCATCCGCTGTTGCGCGCAGATTGGCACGCCTGCATGCCGCAGCCCCGATCCGACGCCTGAACAAGGATGACCGGCTGGTGGTGATCAGTGACCTGCACATGGGAGATGGCGGCAGGGTGGATGACTTCCGCCACAACGGTGCCCTGGTGGAAGCCGCGCTCAGACACCATTACCTTCCCCAAGGCTTTCACCTGATCTTAAATGGAGATATCGAGGAGTTGCAACGATTCCGCGCGCCGCGGGTGCGCGCGCAATGGCATGAATTGCTGCAGCTCTTCAGCGAGTTTTCCGCCGGATCCGGCCTGACCCGCCTGATCGGAAACCATGACATGTCGCCTGAACCCCTGGTGGCGGGAATGGCAAAAGCGGGCCAGGCTTTGCGCCTGGTCGGCGACGGCGGAGAAATTTTCGTGTTTCACGGCCACCAGGCGGCATTGTACGGCCCGGCCATCAACCGGCTGCTGGGCTGGATTCTGCGCTGGATCGCGTCCCCCCTGGGCATTCGCAACTACACGGTGGCCTTTAACAGCCGGCGCAAATACCGCTACGAACAGAGGGTCTACCAATTTGCGCGCAGCCACCATCTGCTGGCCATGATCGGTCATACCCATCGCCCCCTGTTCGAGTCCATTTCCCGGCTGGACACGCTGAAAATGCGCATCGAGGCTGCCTGCCGTGACTTCGCCCGGCAGCCGGAACCGCAACTCGCTGCTGAAATCCACCACATGAAAAGTGAATTCTTCACGCTGACCCGTTCCCCCGGAAAGTACGCGGGTCAGAGCATGTTGTATCATCAAGGACTCCTGGTACCCTGCCTGTTCAATTCCGGCAGCGCGATCGGTCCGGGAGGCGTCACTGCACTGGAAATCGACCGGGGAATCGCCAACCTGGCCCTCTGGTTCCATTCCAGCCGCAATCGCCGCTACTTGCAGGTGGAAGAACGTCATGCCGTCCGCCTGGAAAATACGGATATTCATCGCGTTCCGCTGAAGACAGAGGACCTGAACTACATTCAGACACGCATCCGTTTGCTTTCCTGATTGCAAGTTCGTGTCGTAACGACTAAAATTTTCCCGGGCGTTGCTTGTCCCGGATAATCCGGCAGAGTTGCGATTGCGAGGAGGTGGAAACATGAAAGCCGAATCACTGGCCGAAGCGTTGCGCGACGCCATGGTGCGTAACTGGGATTTAACCGCGTTGGCGGACTTTAATGAAACGGGCCTGACCTATGGTGAAGTCGCCCGTCGCATCGCCTGGTTTCACCTCCTGTTCCAGCGGGCCCATCTCCGTCAGGGAGACAAAATCGCCCTGTTGGGGAAAAACTCGGTCAACTGGGCCCTTTCCTACCTGGCCACGGTTACCTACGGCGCGGCGATTGTACCGATCCTGCCCGATTTTCACCCCAGTGACGTGCACCATATCGTCAACCACTCCGATGCGGCGATTCTACTGGTCGCCGATTCCCTGTATGAAAAACTGGACATCGAAAAAATGCCGGACTGCGCCGGCTTCATATCGCTGGACAGCCTGCAGTTGCTGGGTGCCCACAAGAAAACGGTGAGCAAGGCCTGCGAAAAAATGGCAGAGGAATTTCCTCAGCATCACAGCGTTCCCGTCACGGCAGACACATTCATCATCAAGCCGGTCGATCCCGGCGCCACCGCCACCATCAACTACACTTCCGGAACTTCGGGATTTTCCAAAGGCGTGGAATTGTCGCATGCGAGCCTGATCTCCAACATCCGTTACGGACAGGACCACATGCCGCTGGTGCAGAAGGATCGGATCCTGTCATTTTTACCCCTGGCCCACTCCTATGGGTGCGCTTTCGAGTTCCTTTTTCCGTTCACCCTGGGCTGCGAAATCACTTTCCTGCGCAAAACCCCGTCTCCGCGAATCATCATGGAAGCGTTCGCAAAAATCCGCCCCCACCTGATCCTGTCCGTCCCCCTGGTCATCGAAAAAATCTATCGCAAGCAGATCAAACCCCTGCTGCAGAAGCGGATCATCCGCGCCGCCCGCAGAATCGGCCCCGTGGATAAACTCCTGCAGCGCAAACTCTACCAGCGCCTGTACAACGCTTTCGGCGGACAATTCCACGAACTGGTCATCGGCGGCGCGGCACTGAACCCCGAAGTGGAAGATTTCTTCCGTTCCATCTCATTCCCCATCACCGTCGGATACGGCATGACGGAATGTGGCCCGCTGATCAGCTACAGTTCGTGGAAAACCATCCGTGCGCGATCGGTCGGCACCCCCGTCGACCGCATGCAGGTGCGAATCGATTCTCCGGACCCGGCTCATACCGTGGGTGAAATCCTGGTAAAAGGGGTCAATGTCATGAAAGGTTATTACAAGAATCCCCAGGCCACAGCGGAAGCCATTGATGCGGATGGCTGGCTGCATACCGGAGACCTGGGACTGCTGGACGAGGATGGATTCATTACCATCAAGGGCCGCAGCAAGAACATGATCCTGGGACCCAGCGGCCAGAACATCTACCCTGAAGAGATCGAAAGCAAACTGGATAACCAGGAATTCGTCATGGAATCTCTGGTCATGGAACGCAACGAACAGATCACCGCGCTGGTTTATCCCGATTTCGACCGGGTTTACGCGGCGGGAATGACGGAAAAAGATCTGGAGACGCATTTTCAGCAGATATTGAAAAAAGTCAATCAGGACTTGCCCGCCTACAGCCGGATCGGGCGAATCGAGATCTATCCCGAAGAGTTTGAGAAAACCCCCACTCGCAAGATCAAGCGCTTTTTATACACCATTCCCGCGGCGGGGAAAGCGGAACAGTCGTAGAAAGGTTCAGGTGTTCTGCTGGTATCCGGCCAGGTAGTCGGCAACCACCCGTGCCGGGTCCAGGCAGAGAAACTCGGCGTATTTGCGCAGATAAAGGCGGATATATCCCTGCGGAGGCAGCTGATCATATTCATCGGCTTCGATGTTGCGCAAATGCGCGATGGGGATACCACAGGCGAATGCCACTTCTTCCAGGTTGATGCCAAGCACTTCCCGGGTCAAGCGCAATGCTTCGCCCCGATAGTGGGCGAATTCGGGTATGCGTTGCTCCTGTACGGAATCCAGCGTGGATTCGCGACGCTCCTGACGCCGGCGGGCGTGGTTTTCCCGCAGAGTAAAGTACGCCCGGTGGATGCGGCTCAACAACTCGCGTTTGCGGTTTTCCGAGACCGGAAACCCCAGGCAGTGAAAAAGCGGAGAATCGCTTGAGTAGAGGTTTTTCAGATGCAGGTACTGGGCTTTGACCCGAGCCAGCGAATCGCCCTCCTCAAGATCCAGGCATTGATAATGACTGCGCAGTTCCAATTCAGACATTGAGCACACTGTCGATGGCAAGTTCTCCGCCATGCATGAGGTTCTTGCCGATCCGCAGGATTTCCTGCCGGATTCTGGGCGTGACGTGAATCCTGGGGCGGCCCTGAACCGCCCCCAGTTTCTTCCACGCCTTGGGCTCGTTCTCCACGTATCCCGCGTAGAGCAGATGGACATCCAGGTGTTTGCGGCACAGGCTGCGGATGGAAAAACCGTATTGCACTTCATCAATACTTGTCAAATGGTTGAGCACCAGGTGAACCCGGGGAGGACCTGGAATCTCGCTCAGGGATACCCCGCGACGCGAACACACGGACGGCAGATAATGACTGAGGTCACTCAGGTCCTCAATTTCTTCTTTGGGGCGCTCATTCCAGATCGTTTCCACCGACATGGATAACCCCTCCTGCGAAAGCCAGCGGTTGAGCGTATGGAAACGCACGGCGCGGCAGAACTGGAAAAAATTCTCCAGCGCCGGCATTTCCGGCAGGGTAACGGCGACCGGCTCATGAGCCGACAAAAAGAGGTCCAGCACCTCGGGCGCCATGCCGCCGCCAAGATCAACAACCACCAGTTCCGCGTCCAGATTTCCCCACTGGGCGGCGAAAGCTTCCGCCCGGGCCGGTGTGAAGGGTGACAACGGCCGGGTACCCGCGTTGCCGAAAACGATACGCAGGTTGTTGATCGGGGTCCGGTGCAGGCAATCCGAAAGGCAAAGTTCCCCGTGCAGGCAATCCTCGATCGCAGGTGTCCGGTGGGACAGTCCCAGCAATCCGTGAACACCCGCTCCCTGGGGATCCGCGTCCACCAGCACCACGGAACGGCCCCGTGACGCCTGCGTCACCGCCAACTGGGATGCCAGAAACGATTTGCCCGTACCCCCCTTTCCCCCGCAAACCGCCCAAACCCGGGGCCCGGGATAATCCGGAGTGGGTGTGCCGCAGCCCGCCAACATGCCGCTTCAGTCCTGTGGAGCGGGGGTGGAAATCCCGGCTGCCGTAATATCGGCATCCACCTTGACCACCACGAGGCTCTGGCGGAAAGCGTTGCTGCGGATTTTCAAATAGGTTACAAAAGGACCGGGAGACATGCCTTTCAACTGCAAAGTCACGGTCATCGCCGCTCCGGGCCCCACCGATTTGCCGCTGAAACGGGGGCTGATTTCCGGACCGTGAATCACCTCGATGATACGCAGGGGCAGGGAGCCGGGATTGCGGATTTCAAATGTCTGCTCCGCCTCCGCTCCCAGCGCAACCTCCTGGAAATGCAGCCGGTTCGGGGCCACCTCGATGCTGGCGAAATCCTTCATGGCGACAATCCCGGTCAGTCGCAGGCGCACATAGGGAGTTGAGGGATCGTTGGTTGACACGGTCAGGGATTTAACCACGCGCCCCTGGTATCCCCGGGAATAAAACTTGACGGGGATCACACCTTTTTCGCCCGGGGCATACGACTTTTTTTCCAGACTGGTGACGGTACATCCGCAAGTAGACGCGATGTTCTTGATCTCCAGAACTTCGCTGCCCGTGTTGGTGAACTCGAATTGCAGGTCCACGATTTTTCCGCTGTCCACTTCGCCGAAATCAACCTGTTCGGATGCGAACTCAATGCGGGCTTGCGCGGCAATCAGTGCGGCGCAGGCCAGGGCAACGGCGATTCCAATGGTGATTTTTCTCATTTTTCCTCCAATTCCGCTATTCTCTTTTCCAGTTCACGGATGCGCGCATAATAATCATCAAGGTTGCGCAACAGGGCATGCATGCGTCGCCAGTCGCGGGCCTCCATGTGGGGACTGCCGGAGATCACGCAGCGTTTCTTGATATGGCCGGATACACCGGTTTTTCCGGCGATCATGACACCGTCGGCAATGCGCAGGTGATCAGCGATGCCGACCTGACCGCCCATGACCACATTGCGCCCCACATCCACCGAACCGGATATGCCCGTCAATGCCGATATGGTTGTACCAGAACCGATACGACAATTGTGACCCACCTGGACCAGGTTGTCCAGTTTGACATGTTCTTCCAGCCGCGTCTCGCCCAGGGTCGAACGATCGATGCACGTATTGGCGCCGATTTCGCAATGATCCGCGATCGTAACCCGGCCTTTCTGGGGGATCTTGCGCGGGATCCCCGCGGAATCCCGCGAAAAACCGAATCCGTCACTGCCGATCACGGCCCCGGCATGGATAATGCAGTGGTCGCCGACAACCACGCCTTCGCGGATGACCACGTGCGCATAAATCAGGCAGGATCGTCCGATTGTCGCTCCGGGATACACCACGCTGCCGCTGTGAATCTCGGTGTCATCCCCAATCACCGCGCCGGCTCCCACATACACAAACGCTCCCAGACGCACGTTCTTCCCCAGGCGGGCATCCGCGGACACCCGGGCGCGATCATCCACACCCGCACAGAAAGGCGTGGCGGGATAAAAGTCTTCCAGCAATTGCGCAAACGCCAGGTAAGGTTCGTCCACATAGATCAGGTTGGGATAATCAATGGGATTATCCCGGGCCACGATCAGGGCCGCGGCGCGAAACGCGGCAGGATCCACATCCCGCTTGGCCAGAAATGCGATCTCTTCGACTCCGGCAAGTTCCAGCGAATTCACACCCTGAATGCAGACTTCCGGATTGCCGCTCAGCCTGCCGTTCAGCATGAGACTGATCTGTTGTAATGTTTTCATGGGTTTCGATCCAGGTTGAATGTCAATTTCGCTCCGTACAACAGAATGGCTGTGGATGCTTCCATCCAGAAACCAAACAGAATGATGGCGATGATGGGTCCCTGGACATGACCGATTATCGAGAGATTCACCAGGTAATAGGCATAACCGCGCTTGACCACTTCCCACAACAGCGACGCGACCAGGGCCGCGATCCAGGCGGCGCGGGTCCGGACATGGCGCTCCGGGATCCATTTGTAAAGCAGAAAAAACAGGCTGAAGGTGATGGCGACCGGCAACAGGTATTTGAGCAGAAACTGGTTGATCGATTCAATAAAAACGGGCGAAATATGTTCGGCGATAAACATGTTGTGCTGAAACAATCCGGTAACCGTTGAAATAAAGCCGGTCAATACAAAAGAAGCCACAAAAAACAAGCCGATAAAAAACATCAGGGCGAATTCCTTGAACCGCTTGAACAGAAACCCCCCGGACAGGCGGACATGAAACATCTCGTTGACAAACTGGATCACCTTTTTAAACACCAGGATTCCCAGGAATAACGACAGGCCGATACCCAGGACCCCGACTTCCTGGATCGTACCGGAAAATTCCTTGGCTTTTATGAAAAAATCCGGGGAGATCCGCGCGGTAAAATCGGGAGAAAAGGGATAGAAAGATGTCAGGTAACGATCGGGATCGCCCAGCAGGCGGGAAAAGAGGAATGTCAGAAAGGTCAAGAGAAAAAGCGTGGAGAAAATAGAGAAATAGGCGAGGATACTGGCTTTGTCCAATCCATCCTCGCGCAGGAAATCCTTCAGAGAGGCCCACAGTGTCCGGGCAAACCGTTTCCAGCGCTTTCCCATGTTTAATCAGGGCAAACCGGGACGGGAGAAAACCGCTTTCTCCCGTCCCCCGGCAGCGACCCGATCAGAAAGTGTACTTGCCCCACTTTACGAAAAAGATGATCAGGTCAATCAACAACACGTAAATCACCAGGGATTCAATCAGAGCCAGTCCGATAATCAGCACCGTACGAATGGTGTCCCCGGCTGCCGGATTGCGACCGATATTGTCCGCGGCCGTACGAATGGCTTTGGATTGAGCAAAAGCCGCCAGGATGGCGGTCAAGGCCAAAGCCGCCACGCCCACGATGATCGACCACAGGAAAAGCGGCGTGGCGTCGGGGACGTTACGGACTTCGTTCTCCGCCGCCGGCATGAGCACGCTCATCGCGGCAAAGACGATCAGGGTCAACATTAATTTCTTTTTCATCTATGATCCTCCTGAATTAATGTTCCGATTCCATGGCTCCCGCTAGGTAGATGGCCGACAGCATGACAAAGATAAACGCCTGCAGTAGAGAGGTGAACACGGCCAGTCCCATCATCGGCAGGGGAGCGATAAAAGGCACGAGCGAGGCGATGATAATGATCACCAGGTCTTCGCCGAAGATATTGCCGAAAAGACGCATCGAGAGCGACAGGGGGCGGGAAAAATGCGAGATCACCTCGATGGGAACAAAAAGCGGGGCCATCCACCACACGGGGCCGGCGAAACTGCGCATGTACTTCAACAGGCCGTGTCGGCGGACCCCCTGGTAATGGTAATAGATAAAAATAAAAACCGCGCAGCCCACGGTCACATTCAGGTTCGCTGTCGGCGAAGCCAATTCCGGCAGCAAGCCCAGCAGGTTGCAGCTGGCGATAAACAGACCCACCGTGCCGAGGGCGGGGATAAACCGGCGCCCCTCCGGACCGATCACGTCGTCCACCAGGGAGCGAAAGCCGCGGTAAATCATCTCCATCAACGCCTGCAACCGGCCGGGGAACAACTCAAAGTGGCGCGAACCCAGGCGAAAGAGAGTAATCAGCAGCGCGGTGACCAGCAATGCCATCACCACATGGGATGGGATCAGGTCATGGTTTTCGGGGTGGATGCCGAACAGCCCCAGCAGGCCTCGCAACAATCCGTTGACCCAGTCAACGATGATTAGCTTGTGTTCTTCCATGGGTCAGACTCCTCAGCAGTTGAATCCCTCCCTCAATCAGGACGGCCATCACCACCACCGAAAGACCCAGCAGGAAAAACAATACCGCCTGCTCGGAAACACGGCTGGCGATGAAAAAGAACGCCACGATACCAGCCAGTTTGGCCAGGGCCACCATGTAGAAATGGGCCATGCCCCGGCGCATCCGCATGTACCGATCAAGGGCTCGAATCAGCAGCAGAAAACCCAGTTGGGCGATCACGGCAGCCGAAAAAGTGATTATACTACACAGCCAGGATTGAGTACAAGCCGCCGCTGCCACCACGACGATCACCGTCAGCACCATCGCGATGCGCTTGATGCGCTGCAGCGCGGCGCCCTTGGGTTCATTTTTCATGGCGGCGTGTGACTTTGTAGAGGTTGACAAACCCGGCGGCGACCCCGTACAGCACGAACAGAATGGTCAGGATCGGCGCCGTGGACAGCCAGCGGTCGAGTAGATACCCGATAGCCAATCCCACCGCGATGGAAATCGGGAACATGAGACCCACGCTGGAGTAATCAACCCAGGCCCGTCGCGACCGGCCCGGATCATTCCCTTGAACTACGCGATCCGTTTCCTTCCGCTCCGCCATCCCAGATCAGAAGGTATCATCATCTTCGTCGGAGCGGATATTGTATCCATCCAGATCGTCTTCCTCTTCATCCCGGTTGAAGGCGTCATCGTCGTCTTCAAAGTACTCCATTGCCTCTTCTTCCGCTTCGCCCAATTCTTCCCGGCGCTTGGCAATGTGCTTGAACAATTCATCCTCATCGTCAAAGCGTCTCAGGTAATTGGCTTCCAGTTCACTGTAATGAAGTTCCAGGTAGTCTTCTTCAATGGCGCAGAACAGAGACATCTGTTCGTCGGTGTCCAGATTGCCGATGGAATCGATGACGCGCGTGGCGGCTTCTTTCAGCGCGTCCAGTGTGGTCCACGAGAGGATCTCGATTTCCTGCATTGCCAGCTCCTTTTTCCAGATACAATTTAGTATTTATAGAGAGAATTTTCCATTTGTCAAGGCCGGCACTTTTTTTTTAATTCAATCGCAGTCGGCGACATGGCGCGGGCTACAAAATCGTTGACCGATCCCTGGAATACCAACCGGCCGCCCTTATCCCCGCCTCCGGGCCCGAGTTCGATCACCCAATCACACGCCGCCAGCAATTTCAGGTTGTGATCGGCCACCACCACGGTGTGCCCGCAAGACGTCAAACGCCGCAACAGTCCGGTTACGTGATCCAGGTCGACCGGATGCAGGCCGTAAGACGGATCATCCACCAGGTACAGTGTCGCGGATCCGGTGTTGATCAGGTGCCTGCAGAGCTTCAGGCGTTGACGCTCTCCTTCGGACATGGCGTTCAAAGCCTGGGAAAGACGCAGGTAACCCAGGCCGTTTTCTTCCAGTGAGGCCAGGATTTTCCCCGCGGCAGGCAGGATTTCCATCAGGTCGCTTTTTGCTTCAGATACGGTCAGGTCCAGCCATTCCACCAGGTTTCTCCCCTGGACGCGGATTTTCAGGGAATCCCGCTTCAAGCCCGAACCGCCGCATTCGGAACAGGGAATCCAGACCGGCGGCAAAAACTGCATTTCCACTTCCCTTCCCGATTTGCCATGGCAGACCGGACAGCGCCCGCGGGGAGAATGGGAAGAAAAATGACCGGGGGTATACCCCAGGCGGGCGGCCGCCGGACTGGCGGCGAACCAGTCCCGGAGCACCGTCTGGATGCCCATGAAAGCAGCTACCGCGGAACGGGAAGCCGCGGCAGACACATCCGGATCCACGTATTCGACTGCCGCGATTCCGCGCGGCCTCGGCTGGCGATCGCCCAGTTCCTGCTCCAACAGCGACGTTTTCCCCGCTCCGCTCAGCCCGCACACCATGGTCAGACCCGCGCGGGGAAACCGGATATCGATATGCTTGAGGTTATGGGCCGACAATCCATGAAATTCCAGCATGGATGCGGCGGGGGCAGGGGCGGGGGCAATGGTGATTGAATCGTGGATGCGCTGCTGAGTCAAAGACTGCCGCGCCTGCAGGAATTGTTTGACGGGCCCGGAAAAAATGACTTTTCCGCCGGCGACTCCGGCTCCGGGCCCCAATTCCACTACCCAGTCTGCGCAACGGATCAACTCCGCGTCATGCTCGATCATGACCACGGTATTCCCGGCCGCGCGCAACCCCCTCAGAAACTTGATTATCCGATGCCTTTCCGCCGGATGGATATCGGCTGAAGGCTGATCCAGGATCAGTAGCGAGTCCGACAGGGTCGAGCCCAGGATGAAAGCCATGTTCAAGCGTTGCTGTTCGCCGCGGGAAAGAGTCAGGGTCAGGCGATCCAGGGTCAGATAGCCCAAGCCGCTGCGATCCAGGTATTCGAGGCGGGCCCGGATTTCAGCAAACACATCCGGAGTGACCCTGCGCGCAAACTCACGTTCATCGAGGTCGGCGAAAAACCGCCGCGCCTGAGCAATGTTCAGCGCCGTCAATTCCGCAATGTTTCGACCATGAATGCGGTATGCCAACGCTTCGGCGTTCAACCTGGCCCCATGGCATTCCGGGCAGGGCCGATAAGAAGAATAGCGGCTGAGCAGCACCCGCGCCTGCACTTTGTACTGCTTGGTTTTGAGAAAGTGGAACCAATCGATCACCCCGGGGAATTCCTCGGCTCCGTTCAGGATCAGGTGCTGCTGGTCCTGCGGCAACTGCGCGAATGGCCGCCGGGTATCCACGCCGCGCTTTTCCGCCGCAGCCAGCAGCTTTTCGCGGAACGATGTGTGAATGGATGTACGCAAGGGCCGTATCGCCCCGTCCGCCAGGGAGAGTTGCGGATCAAAAATTTTGGCCGGATCCGGCTCCGGAAGATCCCCGTAGCCGCGACAGCGGGGGCAGGCGCCGCGCGGGCTGTTGAATGAAAAGAGGTTCTCGTCCGGATCCGCGTAGGCCAGATTGCAGTTGGGACAACGCAGGCTGACCGGATAGATCCGGGTTTTGCCGTTCCAGATCACCACCACCTGTTCACGGCCCAGGGCGAATGCCCGGTCAACCGCTTCAAACAACCGCCCGCGCCGACTTTCGCTGATTTCAACCTGATCCAGGAGTACGCGGATATCCTTGTGGGCCAGGGATCCGTTCAAACGTTCCGGCTTGCCCTGGTCAAGGTAAAAATAATATCCCCGGTTGACCAGAAACGGAATGTCACCACAATAGTCGAAAGCGATCTGAACCTGACCCGACATTGTCCGGAAAAGGTCCGCCACGATTTCATCGACATTCCAGCGACGCAGCGAAAGACCGCAGGCGGGGCAGAAGAAATCGGCGCCGCGCGCGTAAAGAATGCGCAGGTAGTCGTAAAGATCAACAAACGTGGCCACGGTTGAACGCGGATTCCGCACCGGGCTGCGATGACGCACGGCAACCGCGGGCGGCAATCCACTGACACTGTCCAGGGGCGGCTTTTCGACTTTGTCCAGGAACTGGCGGATATAGGGAGAGATCGATTCCATGTAGCGGGAGTACCCTTCGGCGTAGAGTGTGGAAAAGGCCAGAGACGATTTGCCCGCCCCGGCCACGCCGACCAGGCAGACGATACGGCCCCTGGGGATATCGAGATCGATATTGCGCAGATTATGAGTTCGCGCGCCGCGAATGTGTATCCAGTCGGTCACGTAACGGGTTGAAACGTCCGCAAAATCTCACTGGCCGCGGAATTGGGGCAAAGTTCCGGCGCCCGGGTAAACCGCGCTCGGTCCCAATTCCTCTTCAATGCGCAGCAACTGGTTGTACTTGGCGATGCGTTCACTGCGGCACACCGAACCGGTCTTGATCTGTCCGGTCTCGAGGGCAACGGCCAGGTCCGCGATAAACGTATCCTCCGTTTCCCCGGAACGGTGGGAAACCACCGCGGTATAACCGTGACTCTGCGCCAGGCGTACGGTTTCAACGGTTTCACTCACGGTGCCGATCTGGTTGAGTTTGATCAGGATGGAGTTGGCCACCTGGCGGGAAAAACCGTCGCGCAGCCGTTCGCTGCTGGTAACAAACAGGTCGTCTCCAACCAATTGGATGCGTTTCCCCAGAAGCCGGGTCATTTCTTCCCATCCGGACCAATCGTCTTCCGCCAGCCCGTCCTCGATCGAAACAATGGGATAACGGTTCACAAGATCAACGTAAAAGGCGACCATCTGCTCCGGGGTCAAACGCTCCCCGGTTGATTTGTGGAACACGTAGTAGCCATCGCGGAAAAACTCCGACGCGGCCGGGTCCAGCGCGATAGCCAGATCTTTGCCGGGGCGGAAACCGGCTTTTTCAATGGCTTCCACGATCAATTTGAGCGCCTCTTCATTGGAAGCCAGGTTGGGGGCGAAACCGCCCTCATCGCCCACGGAGGTGCTCAGTTTCCGCTCTTTCAACACTTTTTTCAAAGTATGAAAAACTTCCGCGCTCATGCGCAGGGCTTCGCGAAATGAGACGGCGCCGATGGGCATGATCATGAATTCCTGCAGGTCTACGCTGTTATCCGCATGAGCCCCGCCGTTGAGAATGTTGAGCATCGGAACCGGCATGCGGCAGGCGGGGATTCCCCCAAGGTATTGATAAAGCGGCAGGCCGGCGAAAGCCGCCCCGGCTTTGGCCACGGCCATGGAAACGCCCAGAATGGCATTGGCGCCCAGGCGCGACTTGTCCCGGGTTCCATCCAGGTCCAGCATTTTGTGGTCGATCTCTTTCTGCCGCAGAACCGGCATGCCGCTCAAGGCCGGTCGAATCAGATTGTTTACGTTGGCGACCGCGTTCAGCACACCCTTGCCCATGAAGCGTTCCGGGTCGTTGTCGCGCAATTCAAGGGCTTCATGCACGCCCGTGGAAGCGCCCGAAGGAACCGCCGCGGAAGCGAAAAGCCCGGATTCAAGGAACACGTCGACTTCAATCGTGGGGTTTCCGCGCGAATCCAGTATCTCCCTGGCCTTGATATCTCTGATCAGCATTTACAGCTCCTCCCGGCAAAGAAAAGCCGGCAATCAGCTTTTACTGGAACGGCTGCGTGTGGTCTTGGTCGGCCGCGGTGTTTCCACTTCAGCGTCGCCCTTGATGCCGCTCTTGGCATCATTGATCAGGGTTTTTACCTGGGCGATGGTGTTTTCGGAAGTGGCTTTGACCTGCTCCACTACTTTTTGCGCATCCCGCGAAAGACGTTCGTAACTTTCCCGGGCATCCTCGGACAACTGATTACCCGCTTCCCGGATTTTACGCCGGGTTTCCTGTCCGGACTGCGGCGCGAACAGCAGGGCGAAACCCGCGCCGATCGCGGCTCCGGTAAAAAAAGTAAACATTGTGGAAACAAAACCGTTTCTTTCAGTCATGATCGACCTCCTTTGCTTTTTCGCACCATGTTCCAGCCGAAGCGGAAAGCCGGGATAAGGGCCATGACTCCGGCGGATTTGCGCAGGACATTCCGGTTCACCAGGTTGAGGGTCCTGGCCACCACGTGGAGCGATTTTTTGGATGATTCAATGATTTCGCCCACTTTTTCCGCCTCTCCATCCACCCGGTCCGCAATTTGCTGAAGCTTGACCGTCAGTTCCCGGGCTTCTTCAGAAGTTTTTGCCAGGTCGGCCATCAGCAGGCGCAGCTGGTTGATTGCCGGGACCAGGGTCAGCACCAGCAAGAGAAAGCCCACTGAAATCAACAAGGCGACAATAAAGACAACAATCGTGGCAGCTGTTCCCATTTTGACTTCTCCGGAACTCCCTATTTATTATAAATCAACGTCGGCCGGATATCAACCGTCGCCACGGCCGCCGGGATCTTTCCCATCCCGCCCGAGCCGGAGCAGCAAGCGGTGCAGCTCATCGAGGTCGGCCAGATGCAGATTCACTTCAACCCCCGGCGGTTCAAAAAAAGGCGCGTGACGCACCCGGATATGCGGCGGCAATTGCAGTCTTTCCACTTGCCGGCGCCACGCTTTTTCCTCTGCCGCAACCATGGGGAAACGCTCCGCTTCCAGGCGCTCTAGCACCGCCTCGGCCGGACGTTGCGTGCGGCACGCGGAATCAATACCGGCACGGGTCAGGACCTCAACCATGCCGCATCCGTCTCGAGCCATGATCTCTCTGGTCATGGAAATCAGCTTCAGACCCTGGGAGGCGGTGAAATGCACATCCGTGATCAATTCAACCAGGGGGCGGCGTGCCTCTGCCGGCAGGGCGGCCAGTTCTCGTGCCGCCGGCAGGGCGAGTCGCCCCTCCCGCAGCAGGAACGTGAAATCCCCGCTCAGCAAAACGGGCAACTGGGCGATCAGCGAGGGATTCAAGGGAATGTCCAATCCGGTACGGCGTCGAATCTCCTCGGGCCGCGCCTGCTCAAGTGACAGGGCGGCAAAATAAAGCTTTTCATACAGGTTGGCGGTAAAAACCATCTGCAGAAGATTGAATCCCAGGAAAAGGCACTCCAGCGGCGGCAGATCCACCTCAAGCACCGGAACGCAATCGACCTGCTGCTGCAAAAGATATTCCAGGCGGCACTCACCCCAGATCACGCGCCGTTGTGAATCTACGACAACCAGCGGCATGCCCGGAAAACGGCTGTCCATACTGCGGCCGCGCTCCTCCTCAGCGGAAGGCCAGCTCAAGCGTCGGCGGGGATCGATGTGCAGAGAATCCGGCGCCAGGGAATACACGCAGGCGGTCATGGTTTTTCTCTCATTTTCCCGCCTCGTTCCACGTGCACCCTGAGGCCGGGACCAATATCAATGGGCATGGCCGTAGCACCGGTCCGTCGAATCGCCTCCATCACGGCCTCGCGTTTCCCCGGACACCAGGCGAACATGCATCCGCCCTCCCCGGAACCGTTGATCTTGGCCGCCAGGGCACCGGCATTCAGGCTGGCGTCAACCATGGCGTTCAGCCGTGGGGTCGATACCCGCAAACGATCGCGCAGCAACGTTTGCAGGCGGTTCATCAGGTCCGCCAGCCGCCCGTCATCCGCACGGGGGGAACGCATCACTTCCGCGGCTTTGCGTGTGAGCCAGTGATTCTCGATCGCGGCCCCGGCATAATCCCGCAGGGCGGGATCCACCGCGCTCAAAGTATCTGCCGCATGTTCCGGGGTCAATTGCCGCCAATTGTCCACGCCCGCCGCTTGCGCGGCCTGGCGCAGACCTTCTTTCTGGCCATTACTCAGGCGGGCCAGGGTGCGCAATGTATCCTTGGGTTGCCGTGAATCGCCAAGCACAAACTCCTCCAGCCGTGCCGGTAACGCTTCCCAGCGCACCGCGGGCTCGCTTTCCAGGTAAATCACGCCGCCGAGAGCGGAAGCGTAATGATCCATGCGGCCGCCGCTTTCACCGAACTCCGTCACCTCGGCCGCATACGCCAGTTCCGCCACCCGTCCGGGATCCATGCGCGGCCCTCCCGTTCCGCCCCGCCCCGCGGCAAGCAGAAAGCCCATCCAGGCCACGACCAGGGCGGAAGAAGAGGATGTCCCGGACTGGATGGGGATGGTGCCGCGCACAACCGCACTCACGCCGAGCGGACCGGGCAAGCCCTGTCGCGACAACACCCGGGCGCCGCTGCGCAGGTAATCCCGCGAATGGACGTATTGATCGGGGGGCAGGCTGAATTCTTCGCGCGAATCGATGTCCGGCAACTCAACCAGGGCCCCGGGGGTGGATTTCACCACTCCCTGGACCACGATGGTGCGGTCAATGGCCGCCGCGATGACGGGGAACCCGAGATAGTCCTGGTGCTCCCCGAAAAGGCAGATTCTTCCCGGAGCCTCCGCCGTGATTTTCATCCCTTGCGGGAACCGCGTTTTGAAGATGTGGCCGGAACCACCACGGCGCCATCCGGAACAATCACGTCGCGCAGATAACTGAACGGGCCGATCCGGCAATTCCGGCCGATCCGCGTGCCGGAGCCGATATACGTGCAGGGGAACAATACCGTATCCTCACCGATCTCCGCATCGAATTCCACGGTCGTGGTTCCCGGATCCATGATCGTCACGCCCCCTTCAGTGGCCAGGTGCCGCAATTTCCGCAGATTGAACTCGCGCTCCGCCTGTTGCAGTTCCCAGCGGGTGTTGATGCCCAGCGCCACGCGGTAATCCTGAGCGCACAACGCCTGGACCCGCAGGCCCCGGCCACGCAGAATCTCAACGATATCGGTCAGGTAATACTCGTTTTTGCGGTTCCGGTTGGAAATTTCACTCAGCAGCGGCCAGACCACGGGGTTGTCAAACAGGTAGATCGAAGAATTGACTTCGTGCACCCGCAATTGTTCCGGAGTCGCGTCCAGTTCTTCCACTACCGCCTGGACATCTCCCTGCGTCGTGCGGATCACGCGACCATAGGCGGGAGGGCGATGGGGAAAAAGCGCGGAAAGCAGGGTGCACGCCGGGGCCGTCCGGGAATGGCGCTCGCGCAAGCGGCAAAGCTCATCGCCGCTGATCCAGGGATTGTCGCCCACGGTCACCAGCAGTTCGCCGGAGAAATCTTCCACGTGGCCGGCCGCGCTGAGCAGGGCATGGGCGGTTCCAAGCGGTGGGGACTGCAAGGCAAAACGTACCGGCCGCCCGGAAACCGCTTTCCGGACTTCTTCCAGGTTTTCGCCGCAGACCAGAACCGTGTTTTCAGCGGGTATACCCGCCGCAGCCAGGCTGTCCAGCAGCCATAATATCAACGGTCGACCCAGAAGAGGATGAACCACCTTGCTGAGGCTGGAACGCATGCGGCGGGACTGGCCCGCCGCCAGCACAACGGCGGCGATTGAACCCTTCATGCCGCCATTGTATGAGGGGTTCCAATTGAAGTCAACTCGGGCTGCATGGGGGGAGATTTGCAACCATTTGCGGCTTTTTCCACAGGGACTATTGATTTTTTCCCTCTCTGCATTTACCCTGAAGGGGAAATTGACTGGATTTGAGGAGGAGTCATGAAAAGAATTCGTGCTTTCACAGCCGTCGGTGTACTGATTCCAGCCCTGCTCATGTTTACCGCCTGCGGCGGTAAGGAAAAGGTAACGACCGGTGGTGATGTCAACCTGCTTTCCATGATCCCGGCGGATGCGGCCGGGGTGATGACCATGAACTTTGAAAAAATCCGCAACCTTGACTTTTTCAAAGAAGCGGTAGCCAAAATGGAGTCCAAACAAGCGGACGCGGATACGGAAAAAGCGTTTAAAAGCTACCAGGACTTCGTCAACAAAACCGGCATCGACCTGCGCAAGGACTTGCATGCCGTAGCGGTCGGGCTGTTCGGCGATTTCCAGGCGGCGGGGAATGACCCCGATTTCGCGATGGTGGCCCGCATCGACATGGATCGCCAGAAAATCCTTGACATCGTCAAGTCGGAAGGCAAGGAACTGACTCCCATGGAATACAAGGGTCAGGAGATGTTCCTGACCAAAGACGACAGCGGCGATGAGATGAGCTTCGCTTTCCTCTCCGACACGCTGGCCACTGCCGGAAAACCCGCCCAGGTCAAACGGGTGATCGATCTCGTTCAGGGCCAGGGCGACAGCGTGCTCAAAAACAAGGAAAAGCTGCCCTACCTCGAACAGATGAAAGCGGATTCCGTGATGAGTTTCGTGTTCGACTTCCCGGAAAAGCTGAAACAGGCCGGCCAGGAAGGAGGCCCTTTCAAAATGGACCTTTCCAAAGCGGAGATGCTCCTGGGCCATGTCGATCACGGCGGAGCGGAATGGAATGGCGAGCTCAAGCTGATCTCCCGCGATGAGGAAGCCAACAAGCAGATGGTAACGATGCTCAACGGCCTCAAGGGCATGGGCGCCATGGCCGGACCCGAAGTTGCGGAGCTGGTGGGCAACATCAACCTGACCGCGGCTGCGGACCACATTCAACTGGCGTTCAACATCTCGGACGAATTGATCCGCAAACTCCAGGAGAAAGCCAAGCAGAAAGCAGAAGCCATGTCCATACCGGAACCCGCAGAACCCGCAGAAACCGAATAATTATCCGTGTGAGCGGGGGGGCCACCCCCCCCCGCTCACACATTGAAAGCGCTTCGGGCTTGTGGTATAGTGCAGGCCTCGGAACCGCTGAGGTTACAAGGAGAAAAGCGATGAAAATCGAAAAAAGGAAAGTCGGTGATATCACCGTTTTTGACATCAAGGGAAAAATACTTGCGGGCGAAGGTGTAGATGAATTGCGCGAGTCGATCAATCAATCCGTTGACGCGGCGGAAACCAAGATCCTCTTCAACTTCAAAGACGTGCCGTATCTCGATTCAACCGGCCTGGGTGAAGTCGTGCGCTCCTATACGTCCGTCAAAAACCGCGGCGGCGTGGTAAAGATCGTCAACCTGACCAACAAGGTGCAGGACCTGCTTTCGGTCACCAAGCTGATCACCGTGTTCGAAACCTTCAACGACGAAAACGAAGCCATCAAGAGTTTCAGCTGACGGCAGACGCTTGTTGTTTACCTGATCCACCCGGCGTTGCGGGTGGAATTTCATTCCATTGGCCGCGGATGTGAAACCCGGAAATCGAAATTTTTTCCTGTTCGCCCTGATCTTCGTGCTGGCTTTCGCGGTTTCCACCAGCCTTTCCAAGCGTCGCGGATTCCTCTCGGATGAATCCTCCTACTTCTCGATCATTCAGAGCCTGGCCCATGACGGCGACCTGGAATACAACCGCCGTGACATCCTGCGCATCCGGCGCCATTTTTACACCGGGCCCCTGGGCCTGTTCCTGAAAAAAGGCGAAAACGGCCGCCTGTATTTCGCCAAGTCATTCGCCTATCCCCTGGCGGCGGCGCCCTTCTTTCGCCTCTTCGGCCAGAGCGGCCTGCTGTTGTTCAACGGCCTGATGATCCTGCTCACCCTCTGGATGGGTTACCTGCTCTTGCGCCGACATCACGATGAAACCGACAGCCTGCGTTTCAGCCTGGTGTTTACCCTGGCCAGCGTGGTTCCGGTCTACATCTGGTGGGTCACCGCCGACCTGTTCAATTTCTTTATCGTTTTCGCCGGCTTGTTCTGCTTTTTCTACCCATTCAAACGCCGGGGATGGTTCTACCTTTCCGGACTCTGTTTCAGTTTCGCGGTTTTTTCCAAGCCCAACACCGCGCTTCCCATCGCCATCCTTTACCTGGTGCTGCTATTCCGCCGCGACTGGAAACGCTTTCTGGCGCTGTCGCTGATCACAGCGATGATCTGCGCCCTGCTGCTGGGGCTGTTGTACGTCCAGACCGGAGGCATCAACTTCATGGGTGGGGAAAGACGTACATTCTACAGCCACTATCCTTTTGAGATGCCGGAATACCGTTTCGAAAACGGCTTCAAGATGAGTGCCGACAACTACTGGGAACGTTTCTATCTGTCGCCCAAAATCGTGGCCTTGAACCTTTTTTACTTTGTTTTCGGCCGATTCACCGGCATGTTCATCTACGCCTTCCCGGCCCTCTTCGTCATCCTGTTATTCCTGTTTCAGAAGCGGGAACGGGAAGACTGGATCATTCTGGCCGCGATCATTGCCGGGGTGCTGTTTTTTATCCTGGTAACGCCGGACAATTACTTCGGCGGCAGTGGTTCGGTGGGTAACCGTTACCTCTTCAGCATTCTTCCGTTCTTTTTCTTTCTGGGATACCGCCATCGCCCCATGCGCCTGACCTGGGTTCCCCTGGCGGTCGGTTTGGTGTTTTTGCCGGGCCTGTTCATGGACGCGGCCCATCATTCCACCTATGCCCGTTCCGCGGGCATGTCGTTTCCCATCAATTGTTTCCCTCCGGAAAAAACCCAGTACCAGGCCCTGCAGGCCAATGAAAACCCGCGGGCGTTCGGTCGGCTGGTCCGGGACGATCAGCGTCGCTACACCGTCCATTTCCTCAACGACAACTTCTGGCCGCTCGAGGAAAACACCTTCTGGACCAACGGCACCAGCCCGGCGGAGTTGTTTGTTGTCATGCCCGGGCCCGTACGCAACTTCCGCATCAAGATCAAAAACAATCCCGAAAAGAACCACGTCGTGCTGCAGGTTGAACACCTGCGGCGCGAATTGCGCCTGCAACCCAACCAGGAAGTCGTGGTCAACGTGGACTGCCGCCGCCACCATATCGGCGGCCTGGCCATGAAGGAACGCTGGATCTACTACTTCCGTATCCGCAGCCTCAAGGAATACTGTCCTTTCTTCGCTGACCCGAGCAAAGAGGACCGCCGCATCCTGGGTGTCCAGGTTCACATCGGCTTCGAACAATAACCGGCATGTGTGGAATCTGTGGATTTGTGCAACCGCAGCTCAGGGCGGACCAGGCCGATCTGCGGCGCATGAACGACCGCATTGTGCATCGCGGGCCTGATGACGACGGGTTCCATTTCACGGGCGAAGTGGGCCTGGCGGCGCGCCGGTTAAGCATTATCGACCTGCAGACCGGACACCAGCCCCTGTCATCCGCTTCCGGAAAATGCTGGATCACCTATAACGGAGAAGTGTACAACTTTCCCCGCCTGCGGCGGGAATTGGAAGCCGACGGAGTCCGCTTCCGCACCACCACGGATACCGAAGTGCTGGTCAATTTATACGAAAGACTGGGACTCGAATTTGTGGAGCATCTGATCGGCATGTTCGCCATCGGCATCTATGACCACCGCAACAAACGCCTGGTGCTGGCACGTGACCGGCTGGGGATCAAACCCCTCTACTATTTTCATGATCCAACCGGCGGTAGCCTGGTTTTCGGTTCGGAAATCAAATCGATTCTGGAGTATCCGGATATGCCCCGGGAACTGGATCATGAGGCCCTGGATTATCTACTTTCCCTGGAATACGTTCCCGCACCGCTTTCGATATTCCGGCACATCCGCAAGTTGCCGGCCGGCCACGTATTGGTATGGGAAAACGGGAGCATCCGCATTCACCGCTACTGGGATGTCGCCGCCGCCGAAAACACTCAACCGCGGTTCGTTGATGAAAAAGAGAAATTTCTGGCCCTGCTGGAAGACGCGGTGCAATGCCGCCTGATCTCGGATGTGCCCCTGGGGGCGTTTTTATCCGGGGGCATTGATTCGAGCGCGATTGTGGCCATGATGAGCCGCCATACCCAGGACCCTGTACAAACCTTTTCCATCGGTTTCGAGGAAAAGTCCTATTCCGAGCTGCCCTGGTCACAAAAAGTGGCCGATACCTTTCACACCCGCCACTACACCCGCAACCTGGAACCGGACATCAACGAACTCGTGCTGCGCCTGGCGGATTTCATGGACGAACCGCTGGGTGACTTCTCCAATTTTCCCACCTACCTGGTCTCCCGCACCGCCCGGGAAAAAGTCACGGTTGTCTTATCCGGTGACGGCGGCGACGAAATCTTCGGCGGATACGAACACTACATCGCCCAGCGCATGGCGCGTTTTCTCGACCCGGCGCCATTGCGTCCCCTGCACGGAATCCTGGCGGGAATCACCCATCTCTTTCCGCCCTCCACCAAAAAGAAAGGCATGGTCAACCGCATCAAGCGTTTCAGCGAAGGCCTGGAAAATCCCTGGAACCAGCGCCATTTCCGCTGGATGCTTTTCTTGTCCCCCCGTGCCAAAAGCCGGTTGTATTCAGCCGACTTTCTCAAGCCCCGTTTCCTGGAGCCGCTCACCCGGCGCGAGCCTTTTGCCGCCCACTTCAATCAGTCCGAGAGGTTTTCCGGCATCAACCGGGATCTCTACCTTGACCTCAAGACCTACCTGACCGACAACATCCTGGTTAAAGTGGACCGCATGAGCATGGCCAACTCCCTGGAAGCACGGGTACCGCTGCTGGACCACCGCCTGGTGGAAATGGCGTTTTCCCTGCCCGCAGACTGGAAAGTTCAGGGCTCCGCCACCAAATGGTTTTTCAAGCAGTCCATGCAGGGGATCCTGCCCCAGGCCGTGATCCAGCGCCGCAAAGAGGGCTTTTCCATCCCGATCAAAAACTGGCTGCGCACGGACCTGCGCGAGCTGATGCTGGACACGCTTTCGAACGCAAAAATCGCCGAATCGGGCCTGTTCCAGCCGCAAGCGGTGCAACGCATGATCAACGAGCACCTGCGCGGCAAACAGAATCACTCCCACCGCCTGTGGGCGCTGATACAGTTCAACCTGTGGCGGGAGCGCTGGCTGACACCGCCAAGACGCGGTTGAGTTCAGCGGCGGTCTCGAGTATAATCAGCAGGTCAATTGTTTGATCGCAGCACAGGAGTCTGGATTCATGTCCGAAAAAGCAACCACAACCGCTCGCGTGGAGCTGGGAAAGGATCTCCGCCTCAGGGAGTTTTTCCCGGACCACACCTACCAGGATTGGAAAAACGCCGCTGAAGCCGGATTGAAGGGGGCGCCCTTTGAAAAAAAACTGATCGCCAATACGCCCGAGGGGATCGATATCCTGCCGCTTTACCAACGCGAAGACCTGCTTTCCCTGCCTCACCTGGACGAATTCCCCGGCCTGCAGACCCGGTCCCGGGGCGGCACCGCGGCCGCCAACCTGGTTTGCGGCTGGGAGATCGCCCAGGAAACCGTCGACCCGGACCCGCAAGTCGCCGGCAAAGCGCTGCTGGAGGCCCTGAACCGGGGGCAGAACGCGGTTACGGTATCTTTGTCTTCGGCTTTCCGCCGCGGCTTGGATGCCGCCAAAGACAGCGCGGACGGCATCTACCTGACCGGCACCGCGGATCTGCAGGCACTGCTCCATGAAATCGACTGGTCCGCCTGTCCGCTGCATTTTCTGGCCGGGTCTTCGGGTCTGGCGGTTGCCATGCTGCTGGAAAGCCTGTCCCGGCAAGAAAACCGCGACCTCGAGACACTCCGCGGCAGCATTCTTCAGGATCCCCTGGGTGAATGGCTGCACAGCGGTTCCCTGCCGCTCAGCCCGGAGGCGATCGGCCGCGAAAACGCCGCTCTTTTTCACTGGGCCGAAGCCCGTGCGCCTCAACTCCAGGTCTTCGGTGCCAACGGCCTGGTATATCACGAAGCCGGGGCCGACGCGGTCAGCGAACTCGGGTTTGTGCTGGCCACGGCCGTGGAATACCTGGCGGACCTGGCGGAACGCGGCGTCCCTCTCAACCGGAGTGCGCGCCGGTTTCGTTTCAGCTTCGGCATCGGCACCCATTTCCTGATGGAGATCGCCAAAATTCGTGCGGCCAGGATCCTGTGGAGCCGCGCCGTTGACGCATTCGGGGGCGATCACGACGCCCGGCGCGTTCACATTCACGCCCGCACATCACGCTACTGCCAATCACGATATGACATTCACGTCAACATCCTGCGTGCCGCCACCGCCACTTTCGCCGCGGTTGTCGGCGGCGCCGACAGCATCCACACATCTCCCTTTGACGAATCGTTCCGCGTGCCCAACGATCTCTCACGGCGCGTGGCGCGGAATACCCAGATCATTCTTGACGCAGAAAGCCACTTCCGCCACCTGATTGATCCCGCCGGCGGCGCCTATGCCGTGGAAGCCCTGACCCACGAGTTGGCCGCCAAAGCCTGGGACCTGTTCCGTGAAGTGGAATCCCGCGGCGGTATGACCCGCGCCATCATCGCGGGATTCCCCCAGGAGCGCATCATGGCGCTGCGCGCGGAACGCGAGGCCCTGATCGCATCCCGCCGCACGGTGATCGTGGGCACCAGCCACTACGCCAACATCAACGAAGAACCCCTGACCATCGAGCCGCCCACTCTATTGCAGAAACAGGCGGCGGCCCTTCGTATAAAAGAACTCTCAAACCAGCGGGATCCGCAGGCCTTGACCGATGCGATAGATAAAATCTCCAACCTGGATGAGAAGGAATGGGTGTCAAGGGGCGCGGACGCGCTCGGCGCCGGATCCGCGGCACTGGAAACGTTATCCGCCCTGCGTCAACCCGCGGAGTCATTGCCGGCAGTGAGTCCGCTGGCCTCATACCGGGCCGCCGAGCCGTTTGAAAAATTGCGCGACCGCAGCGAGTCCTTCCTGCGGCGGACCGGAAAGCGCCCGCGGGTATTCCTGGCCAACCTGGGGTCTCCTGCCCAGTACAAGGCGCGGGCCGAATTCGCGACCGGCTTTTTCGAAGCCGCCGGATTCGCGGTGGAATCTCCGGAGGGCTTCTCGTCCCCGCAGGCGGCGGCAACGGCGGNNCCGCCGCTTCCGCCGCTCCCGTTGTGGTGATCTGTTCCAGCGATGAGACCTACCCGGAACAGGTCCCCCCGCTGATCCAGGCCCTGCGCAACGCCGGAAGCGATGCCGTTGCGGTCCTGGCCGGATACCCCAAGGAGAGCGTCAACGCGTTGAAAAACGCCGGCGTGCAGGAATTCATCCACCTGCGCGCCAACGCCATTGACGTGCTGTCCCGCATTCAACAACGCACAGGAGTGGCTGAATCATGAAACGACCCGATTTTTCCCGCATGGAGTATGCGTTTCCCCCCATTCCCGGTTCTGCAGAACAATGGCGTGAGGCGTTCAGGAGCGAAACCGGAAAATCTCCCCGGGATTTCGCCTGGTTGACCATGGAGCAGATCGAGTGCAAGCCGCTCTATTCCGAAGCCGACCGCGCCACGTGGCAACACGAAGGATACCTGGCGGGAGTGCCTCCCTTTCTGCGCGGGCCGTATGCCTCGATGTACGTGCAACGCCCCTGGACCATCCGCCAGTACGCGGGGTTCTCCACCGCCGAGGAAAGCAATGCCTTTTACCGCCGCAACCTGGCTGCGGGCCAGAAGGGCTTGTCCGTGGCCTTCGACCTGGCCACTCACCGGGGCTATGACTCCGACCATCCCCGCGTGGAAGGCGACGTGGGCAAGGCCGGGGTGGCTGTGGACTCGGTTGAAGACATGAAAATCCTCTTTGACCGCATCCCCCTGGAGCAGATGTCCGTTTCCATGACCATGAACGGCGCCGTGCTGCCGATCATGGCCTTTTACATCGTGGCGGCCGAAGAGCAGGGCGTCAAACCGGAGCAACTCACCGGAACCATCCAGAACGACATCCTCAAGGAATACATGGTGCGCAACACCTACATCTATCCCCCGGCCATGTCGATGCGCATCATCGCCGATATCTTCCGCTTCGCTTCCGAACACATGCCGCGCTTCAACAGCATCAGCATTTCCGGCTACCACATGCAGGAAGCCGGGGCCACAGCGGACCTGGAGATGGCCTACACCCTGGCCGACGGCCTGGAGTACGTGCGCACCGGCATCGCCGCGGGCATGGACGTGGACCGGTTCGCGCCCCGGCTCTCGTTTTTCTGGGCCCAGGGCATGAACCATTTCATGGAAGTGGCCAAGATGCGCGCGGCGCGACTGATCTGGGCGCGCATGATCAAAAGCTTCCATCCAAAGGACCCCAAGTCCATGGCCCTGCGCACCCATTCCCAGACCTCCGGCTGGAGCCTGCAGGAACAGGATCCGTTCAACAACGTGGTGCGCACCTGCATCGAGGCCATGGCTGCGGCCATGGGCCACACCCAGTCGCTGCACACCAATTCGCTGGATGAAGCCATCGCCCTTCCCACCGACTTTTCCGCGCGCATCGCGCGCAACACCCAGCTCTACCTCCAGGACGAAACCGGGATCTGCCGCACCGTGGATCCCTGGGGCGGTTCCTACTGCGTGGAAACCCTGACGCAAAAACTGCTGGAACGCGGATGGTCCCACATCCAGGAAGTGGAATCCGTCGGCGGCATGACCCGCGCCATCGAGCAGGGTATTCCGCAGATGCGCATCGAAGAAGCCGCGGCGCGGCGCCAGGCGCGCATCGACTCCGGCCAGGAAGTGATCGTGGGCCTCAACCGCTATCGCCTGGACAAAGAAGACCCCATCGAAATCCTGGAAGTGGACAACTCCGCCGTGCGGCGTTCGCAGATCCGCCGCCTGGAACAAATCAAACACAAGCGCGACCCGCAAAAAGTTCGCGACGCCCTGGAGGTTCTCACCCGCTGTGCGCAAACCGGGGAAGGCAACCTGCTGGACCTGGCCGTCAAAGCGGCGCGCGAACGGGCCACGCTGGGGGAAATTTCCGATGCCATCGAAACGGTGGCGGGACGGTATCAGGCCATGACCAAGACCATATCCGGAGTGTACATCCGCGAATACGAACACGCGGAAAAAGACCAGATGGTGGCGGAAGTCCACGCGATGACCGATGCCTTTGCCGAAGCCGAAGGCCGCAGACCACGCATCCTGGTCGCCAAGATGGGCCAGGACGGTCACGATCGCGGTGCCAAGGTGGTGGCCACCGCGTACGCGGACATGGGATTTGACGTCGACCTCGGCCCACTTTTCCAGACCCCCGAGGAAACCGCACGCCAGGCCGTTGAAAACGATGTCCACGTGGTGGGCATGAGTTCCCTGGCCGCGGGCCATAAAACATTGCTGCCCCGCCTGGTGGAAGAGTTGCGCAAGCTCGGCCGTGAAGACATTATCGTGGTCTGCGGCGGCGTCATTCCGGCCCAGGATTACGATTTTCTCTACCAGCACGGCGCCGCGGCCATTTTCGGGCCGGGGACCCGCATTCCCCTGGCGGGAAAGCGGATCATGGAAGAGATCCGCAACCGCTTCACCTGAGAATGGGAAACGATCGCGGCAAGCCGCCGGACTGGGCGCCGGAAAACGGCGGCGACGCTTTTGCCGTATCGATCCGCAAGGGTGTCGCCGGCGGACATGACGGCCTCTCAAGCACGGAACGGCGTACGGAGAAATCCGGCCCGGTTCATCGCGCGCCCAGCCTGACAACCGCGGACCACGTGGCCGGTGTCCTGGAACGGGACCGCGGTGTTCTGGCCCGTACCATCACCCTGATCGAGAGCAATGCCCCCCGCCACCAGGCCCGGGCCCGGGAAGTGCTCAACGCCCTGTTGCCCCACGCGGGCGGATCCCTGCGTATCGGCATCACCGGTGTGCCCGGTGCCGGGAAAAGCACACTCATCGAGACCTTCGGGCTGTATCTCATCAAACAGGGCCATCGCGTGGCCGTGCTGGCCGTGGATCCCAGCAGCTCCGTAACCCGCGGCAGCATCCTGGGGGACAAGACCCGCATGGAAAAGCTTTCCCGCAGCCAGGAGTGTTTTATCCGCCCCTCTCCCTCGGGAGGTACGCTGGGCGGCGTGGCGCGCAAGAGCCGTGAAACCATCCTGGTTTGTGAAGCCGCGGGCTTTGACGTGATCCTGGTGGAAACCGTGGGCGTGGGCCAGAGTGAGATCACCGTACGCTCCATGGTGGATTTTTTTCTGTTGCTCATGATCGCCGGCGCCGGCGACGAACTGCAGGGAATCAAGAAAGGTGTGGTGGAGATCGCCGACGCCCTGGTGGTCAACAAGGCGGATGGTGACAATCGCTCCCGCGCCGAAGCGGCCCGCAGCGAGTATGCCCTGGCCCTCAAGTACCTCACCCCCGCCACCCCCGGCTGGCAACCCCGCGCCACCACGGTATCCGCCCTGACCGGCGACGGCGTCCCCGAAATCTGGCACATGATCACCGCTTTCATGGATCGGACCCGCAAGTCCGGGGTATTTGCCGAGCGCCGCCGGCGTCAGGCCGAAGAATGGGTATTCGCCCTGATCGAGGAACACCTGAAAAACACCTTTTACCAAGATCCGCGGATTCAGGCCGCAATCCCGCAAATCCGCCGCCGCATCGACAAGGGTGAAATTCTGCCCACTGCCGCGGCCGAGCACCTGCTGAACCTCTTCGCATCGGAAGCGGAAATCAAGGGATAATCAGAAATTCGCCCCTATTGATTTACACCTGGTTTCGCAGCTTCTTTCCGGGTCCGGATCATCCAGAACACCGTCACCGCGCCCCATGCGATTCCGGCCAGCATGGCCAGGAATCCCCCCAGGCGCAGCAGTGCGGCGATGGCCTGGTCATGCTCCAGCAGGCCGGTGCGGGAAAACAGGTAGTGCCAGTCGTGGATGACCTCCCCGCCGCCGAATGGAGTCACCAGGGTCAGGCTGAGGCTGCGGGCGTCCCCGGCGTAAGCGGCCACGTCATGCAGGTTGGTCCCCAGCCACCAGACGGCCACGCCCAGGGCGAACCAGTCGCGCTGACGCAGAAACATGAAAAACCCCACCACCGGCGCCAGGCACTGGAAAAGCGACCCGGATGCGATGGATATGAACTGACCCAGGGGCGTGGTAACCAGGTGGCCCAGTTCGTGGATTCCCAGGTTCAAGGCCTTGAAAATGCTTTGGTAAAGCGGATCGCGCAGGGACTGGAAAAACACCCAGGTCATGTAGAAGAGCAGCAGCAGGCGGGGCAGCCACATGCGCCCGGCGGACCACTCCCGGGCTTCCAGGAATACAGGTCCACACGGCTTGTGCTCCCGGCGGTAAAACGACCTTTTTTCCTCCGGCATCGCCTGCAGAATAGCGGGGAATCGTGGAAAAATCAACGGTTAACTCCGGGACGAGAGCAGGAAAGGTTCACGAACCACTCCTACTTGCAATTCAAAATGGATTTGCGTATAATCCGCTTTGGTCATGCGCCTGTAGCTCAACGGATAGAGCATTTGACTACGAATCAAAAGGTTGGGGGTTCGAATCCCTCCGGGCGCGTGTTCCCTTTTCCAGTATCGATTCTAAACCAACCGCATTGACCAGAAACAATCCGCCGCGCATCTCGATTCTGCATCTATTCCTTCTTCCCCCTGATTGACTGTTGGGAAAAAATTGATTTGCTTGTAATCTGTTAAAGTAAAATACACTGAAAGGAATCATTCATGAAAGTAGTCGTAATTTTCGGAAGTCCGCGGAAAAAGAACAGTTATCTGGTTACACGCGCTTTTGAAGAGGAACTCCTCAAACTCGGACCGGTCGAGTTCGAGTACATCTTCCTGAACAAACTTTCACTGCAGCCATGTATTGGATGCCACAACTGTCTTTTTTACGGAAAAGAGAAATGCCCACTGCCGGATAGTATCCAGGAAACATTACAGTCCATGCTTCAGGCCGACGGCTTGGTATTCGTGTCTCCGGTTTACGTATCTCAGGTTACCAGTCTATTGAAGAATTTCATTGACCGGTTCTCTTTTCTCAGCCACAGGCCGCGCCTCTATGGCCAGCATGCAATGGCGATCTCCACAACGGGCGCGATCGGACTAAAAAATGTACTGGGGTACATTGAGAAAGTTGTTTCTGAATGGGGAATCCGGTCTTTCACGAAACTTGGTCTGGTAACCCCTCCCGACAGGAGCCGAGATGATATCGTCGGCGACAAACGCATAAGACAGGCAGCCGGAAGATTCTATAAACGCCTGAACGGCGGCTGGTCTCCATCACTCAAACAAGTAATTCAGTTCAACGCCCAAAAGACATTCTTTTCTACCCTCCAAGCAAAAAAGATATCCCCCAGGGACCATGAATATTACTCCGCGCTGGAATCACGAGACTATCATGTCGACGTAAAAATCAGCCCTTTCAATAAATTCATAGGCAGGCTGATATCACATGCCGTCCGCATGAAGAGCGGATAGCCCACCCCAAGATGCCGTGCATAAACAGTAAGCCCGCATAGCCTGGGTCACCTTGGTCGGTCTTACATTATGAATGCATCTACTCCTGAAAGCGCTCAACTACCTCCAAATAGTTTCAGCGCGCAATCCAAACCGATCGCCGGCGTTCTTCAAAACTTTTTGACTCCAGACCTTTTACCTGAATCTCCAGAATACAGGAACCGAAACGCTTGCATTCCATACGGAAAGGCCAAGCTGTTATCAATTTGACTCATCCGTCATCCACACCAAATGCAATATTGTAAGGTTTGACCCCTGTTTTGCGCGGGCACCTATCTCGCGGGCACTCCGCGGACGCGGAAGGTGGCGCCGATGCGGTTGTCACTCCGGTTGGCCGCAGGTTCCAGCGGGCGGATATCGGCATCGAAGCGGAACAGGACCTGGTGTTCTCCCATGCGCTCCGCACGCCATTGAACCGTAACCGGAACAGGATTGCCCGGGGCGATGTTCTGGAAGGACTGGGAGCCGATCAGCAGCGGCTGATTGACACCCTCCGGCTGGATCAGGCAGTGAACCGTGGCCCGTTGCAATGTGCCTTTCTCCACAAGGAACCGGGCCGTGAAAGAGCACACCTCGCCGATGCTGCCTGTAGCGGGATCGATCAACACACCCGGCAGCCATTTCAAGTTGAAATCCCGGGCATCCCCCGCAGTGATGGTAAACGGAGCGTCGGATTCATCGACCAGTGATTGCTCCTGCCACTTGACTTTGATCGTATAGCCGAATGCAGGCGCCGCCCCCGGGGCCCCTTCCAGATTACCAACGGTCCAGTCGTATGTTTTCAGGCTGCAGGGCACTCCCGAGGCGATGATCCCCACGTTGCTGGAACCCTTCCACAATGTTATTTTCAAGGTGCCAGAAGTGAGTCCGCAGGATGTCCATTCGATGGTGTGTTTTGCACCCAGCTTGAGATGCTCACCGCCGTTGGGACTGGCTACGGAAATGAACTGGCCCACCAGCATCAGGGCGGACGCCAGCCAGGCAAACACGAAAACGCTTATTTTCTTCATGATTTTCCTCCTCCACCTGACCTCTATTGCGAAAAGATCCTTTCCCGGGATCAATCGGAGCCAATCCGTTTCGTCGTGGAAAGCCGGGCATATCGCTTGGCACGCCATGACAGACAATCGCATCCCCTGCTTGGATTTTTTTTCAGCCGCCCATTTCTTTGCTGGACTCGGCGGCGAATCCATTAAAGAATGTCAGTTCTGGGAAAAAATCTCAAAAAAAATTGCCAAGAATTGTTTCAGGCGGATCGGCAAGGGGTTTATCACCCCTCGCAGGCGCAGGCGATCAAGCCCGCACTGGAACCCGGGAGTCTAATCTTCCGGTTTGGATTTGGGGCGGTTCAAGCACCGCTTTTCTTTTCACTTCCACTGGCCACTTTGTCCCCTGCCTCCTTCGCCTGTCTCTTCTTTCATAAAATAGAGGAAAAGGCCGCCGGCCGCCAGGTAGATTTCCACCAGAACCAGCAGCGCCAGGTAGCCCAGGTTCGGCCGCAACCGATTGAAGGGATCGAGTACGGCGGCTCCGGACAGCGACGCCACGAACTGGGCCACAAAGGTGGCGGCGGTCATGACGGCCATGATGCGCCCGGACATGCGCGGATGGGGGATCAATTTGACGGTTAAAGACAAGCCCGCCGATATCACCATGGCAAACCCGGCACCGTAGGCGAGCATGCACGCGATGGTAACGGCTAAGTGAATCCGCCCCAGCAGAAAAAACAGTGCGGCGACACCGGCCAGCAGGGTGCCGGCCAGAAACAGCACGAAACGTTCACCCCGGCGCGCGGTGAGTCTGCCGGCCGGCAAAGCCGCCAGCACACTGCCGATAATTGAACCCCCGTACAGCAGGGCGGTCATCTGGCGTACATTCCCGGCAGCGAGCAGGTCGCGCACGATGTAAACCAAAAAAGTGGCGATCAGCAGCAGGCCGCTGAGGAAAAACACGCGCGCGCCAACCAGCAGCCAGAGATTGCGCGGCAGGCGCATCGGCATGCGCCGCGACTCCTCAACAGGCGGCATCATCCGGGGCCGCATTTTGCGCACATACCCGCCATAGTAGCCAACCATGGAGAACGCGACCACGCAAAAAGACAGCAGGGCCGCGTTGGCGGCGCTTCCGCTCATGCCCAGCCAGGATGTTCCGGATACCAGGCCGAACGCGGCGGCGCCCAGGCCGGTCCCTAAGAAATGCCAGAAGGCGATCCCAGCCGTGTAGCGCTCCGTTCCACCCGCAGTCGGTTGATCGGCCAGTACCGCCAGGTGGGAAGCCTCGCAAAACGAGCGCGCCACGATCAGAACCAGGAAAACCATAATCCCGGCGCTGTACGCCAATTCGGTGTGCAAAAGCAGTAACCCCGGCAGCATCAGCCCCAGGGCGTAAAGGGGATACTTCGGTCCCTGCGCAATGCGACTCCTGCGGTCCCGGTACCAGCCGAAAACCGCCAGCAGCGCCACGCTAAACAGCGCGGCCGCGGCGGTGATCAGCCCCAGGTGCCGGCCCTTGACGTCATCACCGACATTTTGCAGGATCCATACGGGCAGGGTCAGGGTCACCAGTGAAGTATAGACAAAAAGGGACGCAAACCGCGGCAGGCCGAAAACCAGGTGCCGGATTCGCGACAAGCCGTTGGCGCAATCCATGATGATCGACGACCCGCTAGAGGAAGTAGAGAAACAGGATGGCAAAAACCCACGCGGAAGGCAACAGGGAATCGCAGCGGTCGAAAACCCCTCCCATGACGCCCATCATGGAGCCGAAGTCCTTGACGGCGTGGATGCGCTTGATCTTTGACGCCAGCAGGTCACCCAGCGAACCGGCAACCGCCAGCAGGATCCCCGCGAGGGTGACCCCGGCCGGACCCAATTCCGGAACGGCAAAGCGGAACACATGCGCCGCCATGACCGCGGACAGGCATCCGCCCAGGTAACCCGCTGAAGTCTTATTGGGGCTGAGGCGGGGAAAAGGTCTGCGTCCACCCCACATCATACCGAAGAAAAACGCCATCATGTCGTTGAACGCGGTGACGGAAAACACGAACAACACCAGCCGGAATCCGCCCGTCCGCCCCAGCAGGATCCAGAACGAAAAGCCCACCCCCAACATCATGGCAAAGGGAACGATCCGCCATTGATGGCGCTGTTTCAGGAACAGGGCCAGGTAGACCAGCAGCCCGGAGAATAGCAGCAAAGACAGAAAGACACCGGCCGGAACGTGATGAAACTGCATCAGCGCCAGCCAGGGAAGGGCCAGGACCAGGGCGAAAACGTGGCGCAGCAATCCGCTTTGTGCGGCCAGCCGCGCCAATTCCCAATGGCACAGAAAAAAGAGCGCCACAATCAGGACAAAAAACCCCCAGCGACCCGCAAAGATCGCGCCGAACAACAGAACAAAAATGGGAATCCAGGTCATCAGGCGGGAAACCAGACGCCGCTTGCTTACGCGGCCGATGACAAACAGGGTCAGCGCCGAACCGCTCAGGAAAACCGACCAGATCAAAAGAAAACGCAAAGCCACGGCATCAATGGGCATTAACGATCTCCAGCGTCGGCGCGCATGCAGGCCTGCAATCCGCGCCGGAACCGCTGCACCAGGCTGATTGCCGTACCCAGGACCAGAGCCAGCATGAACAAGTCCGCGAAAACCAGCCTGTGTTGGTCCACGCGCAGATGCCAGGCGGACAGGAAATAGGCCGGGACGGTAAATGCAATAAAAGCCACGAACAGTTCGGCTTTGCCCGTTCCCGCGTATGAGCGCCTGCCGAGAGTGGCTTCAATCTGCGTTCCCAGGTAACTGTGCAGCAGGGCCAGCACAATCAGAATAAAGCCGAGAGCAGCGTGGGCGCCCCGGGAAAACGCCAGCCCGGCCAGGATGGCCACATCCACCAGGCGATCCGCGAAATGATCCAGGAAATCACCGGTACGAGAGGTTCGGCCATGGGCGCGGGCCACGATTCCATCCAGGCTGTCACCCATTCCGGACAAGGCGACAAAACCGCCGCCGACCAGAAAGAAAAGCGGCGCAAGCCTTGTCAGCGCAAAGCTGATTCCCGCCAGGATCCCCGCCAGCAGGGAAAAGAGTGTCAGCACGTTGGGGTGGACACGGCGCAGGCGCGGGGCGAGCGGGGAAAAAAGTGCAATGAAAAAATTTCTCACCGCACACCCGGATGAAAGGGCATACCGGCTCCGCGAAGGCGTTTTTGCATGTGCGCAGTCTAGCTACCCGCAGCTACAAAGTCAAGATGCCCGGTCGTTCCCGGAACAAGCAGTCTCCGCATCAACCTGCGCTAAACCGGCCGCTTGATTTGAAAAAAAAACGGCCTATAATGCGATTTTGAGACCGGGGGGGAAGCGGCGATCCCGCGATAATCGCCGCGTGGGGGAAAAATGCTGCATTCACACCACTTGAACGCGGTTCACATTGAATTCACGTCCCGCTGCAACCTGCGTTGCGTGTTCTGTTATGCCAGCCAACCGGAATATGAAGGAGTCGACCTCGACGCAACCACCCTGGAGAACGTGATTGCCGAATTAATCCGCATGCGGATCGATGTCATCAGCATCAACGGACACGGAGAAACAACGATCTTCCCTGATTGGCACCGCCATGCCCGCAAACTGCTCGACGCGGGCAAGGCCCTGCACATCACCTCCAATTTCGCCAAGCACCTGTCCGAGGATGAGGTTCGCACCCTGGCGGACTTTAAAAGCATCGAAATCAGTTGCGATTCGGCCGACCCGGAACTGTTTTCAAGGCTGCGCCGGGGCGCCGACCTGGAAACCGTGCTGGAGAACCTCTCCAGGGTAAAGCAAGCCGTTCCCGGAAAACACCGTTTTCCCGACTTTTCCTTCAGCTGCGTGGTATCGGATGCCANNAGGATGCCAATGTCTTTCACCTGCAGGCGCTCGCGGAACTGGGGAAGGCCATGGGCGTTCGCCACTTCAATTTCTGCAACCTGACCCGCTATCCCGATGTTGCCGGCGCCTTCAACGTGAACCACATCTCTGAGATGGACCCTGCCTCCATGATCGCGGCCCGGAATGCCATCCGCTCAACCTGCGCTTTTCTGGACCGCTCCGGCATCGAATTTCAAATCCAGGCCGGCCTGCTGGACGCCCTGGAAGAAAAAATCGAGCAGAAAACCCGGGCGGAGCGGCAGACGGAACCTCTCCGAAGGGCCCCAGAAGCACCTGGAGTACATCGCTACACCACCCGCCGACAACAAGGCTTGACGCGGAATTGCCTCGATCCCTGGTCGTTTCTGCTGATCAATTCCCGCAGGGAAGTACTGCCCTGCTGCTGGCACCATCCCGTGGGCCATCTCGGGTTCGGACAATCGCTGCGGGGGATCCTGAACGGAACGCAGATGCGGATTCTGCGGCAGCAGCTTTTAACCGGGGAGCTGCCGCTGGATTGCCGCGAATGCCCCACGCGCGGCTGGATTTCTCCAGAGAGCTTACAGAAACGCGTCAACCGCTACCGGCATCCCGTCACCGGACGCCTCCCGCTGCACGGAAAACCGCCCAGCCTGAAAGTCATTACCAGGAGCCATTACCCGGTGGAGTACGGCAAGGGGTGGCACAATGCCGAAGAAAACCCCGGTATTGCGGATCAGGAATGGCGCGCCTGGCATTGGACCGGACGCAGCGCTGAGTTTTCCATACCCAATCCCCATCATGATTTCACTTTCCTGATCCGTGGCTCAGTCGACAAACGAAAATTTTCCGATCAAACCGTTTCCATCCGCGTGGAAGATGAATTGCTCGACACATTTTCTCCCCAGAGCGCGCGTTTTCAACGCGAGTATCGCCTTCCCGCGATGAAAGCCGGGCGAAAACCCTCAACCACTTTCCGCATAGAAACCAACCGGGTTTTCATCCCCGCGTTGACAGAGCCCGGCAGCCTCGACCACAGGGAATTGGGGCTGCAGGTGTATGAGTTGTTCCTGGGAGAAAGGGAACTGGCTCGTTAAGACCTGATTCCTTTCTTCAGAATTATCGCCAGCCGGGACATTTGTAATCAACCACATCAACATATGCTGTTCTTGGATAAGGCAGGCCGTCACGTGAGTCAATGCAGATAAAACGATAGGTTATGCGGCAAATGTACCATCCGATGCAGAGTGCATTGATGCGGTAATGGATGACTTCAATGTCATCCTCAAAGCATGCGGATTCGGGCACGTCGCCGACACCCAGGCATCGGACGATCGCGAATGACGAAGTCACGGATGATAAAACCAGCAATGCGCCCACAATGCCGGTCAGAAAATATTTTTTCATGATTCCTCCTTCAACACGAAAACCCGGTCTTCCCAGGTGGCAAAAAACAAGTGGTTGCGCTTGGAATGAAAAACGGCCTTTTCCGGAACCTGCAGACGCTTGATCAAGCTGCCATCCAGATCCAGTTTGAGAAGGGGCCGATATCCGGGGGGTTGCAGATAGAATCGACCGGCACAATCATTGTCAAGAAAAAACCTCATGAACATGAAGGTCACGGAATTCTTGATGCGAGGGTTATCCCTGGAAAGCGATTTCCTGAAATGGCTCAATTGCTCCCGGGGCCAGATGCGTATCTGTTTTTCAATACGGCGATCGCCCAACAGGTAGAGGGTGGATGTAACCATAAGGTAAACTGCGGCCCGGCCTCCGGGCAAGGGGCGAATCACGGTTGAAAAGGGCTCAGGCGAAGTCCATAGGGAAAACATTCGCGGCGGAATGCGTCGATACAGGCTGCAGGCGTAATCCTGCAGGGAGAGGAACGTGTGATGGATTTCTCCCTCCCTGGACATCAAAGAGATACCGTTTCGTTCCAGATGATAAACAAACAGATTCCCCATCGAATCGAATACCGGATACGCCGGCCCAACTGAATGATTTTGAAATCGAAATTCTTCAATGGATTGTCCGTTGCCGTCCAATTTCAAATACTTGCGCCCCATGTGATCAATCACATGCAGATAACCATTTTTGTCGATATCAAACATCAGCAATGAAGAACCGGGGGCGTATTCGCCGGGGCCCTGGCCGGTATTACCGAACACCCGGATCAGTTTGAAGGTTTTGTCATATTTGAAGAATTTGCGCACTTTGAGGTCGAACACGTAGATGTTTCCCTGGTTATCGGCACGGACGCACCAGGGCCGGACCAAAAAGTATTCATCCTCCAGGTCGGCGCTGATCTCCGCGACCTTCACCAGATTGTGCAGCGGGGCCCGGCTCTCATCGTGGGTGGGCCGGGGATCGGTGATTACGCGGATTTTCCCGGCCGTGTCTGCGGCCAATACCAGAGACACGCTCAACAAAAGCAATAACAGCAACAAGAAAATTCGTTTCATTTTACACCTCACTACGTTCATGCTGTTTTTTCAGCGATTCAACTTACTGACTTTCCAACTCAGTTTCCACCCTCAACTCTCTCAACTTCCCGCTTCTTCAAAGATTGAACTTGCACGCGTTGACAAAGTGGGCGAATGCGTCACCCGCAAAACGTCCCCGGTAAATCTCAAGGATTTTCCCGTCACATATGAACAGGGTCAGGGCTGCGCCGTCCTCTCCCAGGCCCAAGGCCCTGGAAAAAGCTTCCCAGTCTTCGGGGCGATATAGAGGGAAATCAAGCCGATTATCCAGGATTTTTGACCCCTCACCAGAGGCTCCGGTGAGAACAGCCAGGCAGCGGGCCCGGCCATCCACCATGCGGCAGATATTGTTCCAATAGGGAATGTTGTCATTACAGGGAACACAGGGAGATTCAAAAATGAATACAAAGGCCGGGCCATCAAAACGGATATTGCGGCTGGAAGGGTCTTTCCGGCCAACGGGGATAAACTTCATGGCCATGATTTCGTTGCCGCTGAGTGTGTGGCCAACCGTGGAATGAATGCCATCATGAATCCGCTGTTGTCTCAGGATGATGCATCCCAAAATGATCACAACAGTCAGACCCGCACCCCGAAAGATCTTCCATCTATTTTGTTTCAAGCGTTCCCTCCGCGGAATGAGAGCAACTTCTTTTCCAGAGGCGGAATTGATTCCCCAAAAATCAATAATTTTTAAAACAGCCCATATAACAGTAGATTGCCCTATACTTTTCAGGCTTTCGGAGTTGATCATAAGTTTTTTTAGAAATGGTTCTGGGCTGAGCCAGACTATTGTTTGCCGTAGCCTGGTCCCGATTTCCCCGGAATAATGGAAAGAGTCCGGCTCGTTTGCGGCCAGAATCCTGTTTTGAAAGACCTGTTGTTCGGACATGGTTTGCGGAATTTTGTTCAGATGAGGAACGGCGGCGGAAATTTCTCGGGCGTGATAGAATGGGTGTATGAACGTCAATTTCATTACTTTGCGCACAACCGACCTGGAGCGCTCGATCGAATTCTACTCAAGGGTGCTGGGCATGAACGTGGCTCGGCGCTTCTCGCCGCGCCCGGGCATGGAGATCGTTTTCATGGACGGCGGCGGCATCGAGGTGGAATTCATCCAGAGCGAAGGCCCGGTCGAACTCCCGGCGGGAATTTCCCTGGGCTTTTTCGTCAGCGACATGGACGCCACGCTGGCCCACCTGGGAAGGGAAGGCGTGGAGATCCTTTCCGGCCCGGACACCATGCCCAACGGCGTACGCCTGCTGCAAGCCCGCGACTGCCACGGCCTGGACCTGGGCTTCGTGCAACAGCCCTGACCGGGCCATTCCGCCCGATCCGGGCAGGATGCGGCATGGCGAAACCAATGTCTCGACGCGGCAGCTGGATCCGGGTACCGGTTTTCCTGGCAGGACTGTCTTTTTTCGGGTTTTCACAAAGCATCAACCCCCCATATCCATGGTTGTCCCGGGAAGAGATCATCGCGCCCATTCAGGAGCGCATCGCGCCGCCCCCCGGATATCGGCGCACAATGGTCGAGCCGGGCTCATTCGCCCAATGGCTGCGCCGCCTGCCGCTGAAACCCGCCGGCAGCCCGGTTCGGCTGTTCAACGGGACGCTCAAGGCCAACCAGGCCGCCCACCATGCGGTGATCGCCCTCGACACCGGGCCGCGGAACCTGCAGCAATGCGCCGACGCGGTGATTCGCCTTCGGGCTGAGTACCTTTTTTCCAACGGCCGCTCAAGCGAAATCTGCTTTCACTTTACCTGCGGGGATGTTTTCCCTTTTGCCCGCTGGGCCCAAGGAGAACGCCCGGTCGTGCGCAACAACCGCGTCACGTGGAAACACCGGGCCACAGCGGACCGGTCATACTCCTCTTTGCGCCGCTACCTGACGACCCTGTTCATCTATGCCGGCAGCCACTCGCTGCAGCGGGAAATGACGCCCAGGCCCCTGAACCAGATCCGCAGCGGCGATGTCTTCGTGGAGGGAGGCTTTCCCGGTCACGCCGTACTGGTTGTGGACCTGGCCCGGCATGCACAATCCGGGGAACTGGTTTTCCTGCTGGCGCAGAGCTACATGCCCGCCCAGGAGATGCACGTGCTCAAAAATCCAGATGATGCAAAGCTCTCTCCCTGGTACCGCCTCCCGGAGTCAGATACCCTGGTCACGCCCGAATGGACCTTTCATGCCGATAGCCTGCGCGCTTTCGCAACAGCGGAAAAGTCGGCTGACTGAAGCGGTTCAAATTGTTTTTTTTCTTGACTGAATGCCGAAGCTGTGCTCGAATTGAAACCGGGGGGGCAGAGTATATTGAATACACTCATGATTTTTAGATCCACGATCGCATTGGCGCTCATCTTTTTCGTGGCCGTTCAGGCTCCACTGACTGCGCGCAGGCAGCACGGCGCCCTTGTCGAAGTACAGTTACAGGGAAACCGCCTGGTGCGCGGGGAACTCTTGCGCGTTCAACCCGACTCCTTGCTGGTTTACGAAAAAACCACAGACCGGGAAACCGGCATCAGGCTGGACCAGGTCCGCACGGTCCGGGTGCTGCGAAAATCAAAATTCGTCCCGGGATTGATCCTGGGCGGCGGCGCGGGTTTCCTCATCGGCCACGCCATTCATGTCGACCCGGAAACTCTCCTGGGTCCCCCGGTGTTTCTGGTCCCGCTGGGGTTGATCAGTGGCGCCATCATCGGCAGCACGGCGGGAACAGACAAGAAACTCACCTGGTACGCGGCAACCCCGCAGCAACGCAACCTCTACTTGAAAACACTCAAGCGCTATTCCCGCGACAGATAAATCGGGGTTGAAAATGCAGGTTAAGTCTTGAAGTTGCGCAGGTAAAAGCGGAAGCCGTCGAACTCGGTACGCAGGATTTTCCCTTCCGCCACCAGGCGCTCGACGATGTCCCGGCCCCCCCCTGAGCGGGCCAGCAGTTCCTCGACGGCGTCTTCACGCATGGGATGGACCGCGGTGATACTGAGCAGGTCCGCCGCCACGTCGCCGCTGGCGGCGAAAGCGTTGCCCTCGTAACCGGTCAGGGTCTCCACCTTGTCAACGGGGGCGCTCAAAATGCGCCAGGCCCGGGTCATGGCGGTCGCATCCGGAGCGCGTACCCCGGATTCGGCCGGCGGGCGAATGGGGATGGAAAGATATGCCGTCCCGGGGCGAAGCAGATCCAGGAAAGCCGCCAGCTCTTCCAGAACTGCGGTTGTATCATTGACCCCGCTGACCAGCATGGTTTCCGTAACCAGTTTCCCGGAAAACCCGCGCGAAAAAGCCAGCGCGCCCTCCAGGATGGCGTCCAGGCTCAAAGAACCATGGGGCCGATCCACGGCGCGCCAGGTCTTTTCATCCACGGCATCCATCTTTAGAGACACCCAGTCGGCTTTCGCCAGGGCCCGCCGTACTTCCGGATTGTCGATCAACGACGCATTCGTAATCACCGCGATCGGGATATTCCGAGAGCGGAGCAGATCGATCTCCCTTTCCAGGTGGATGTCCAGGGTGGGTTCGCCGTCGGGAACAAAGGTCAGGTAATCCACGGTTTCACCGTTCTTCTCAGTTGCGGCCAGCTTATTCGTTACAGCCGCGAGGATCTCATCAGGCGGGTAGAACTCCCTGCGCTCGATTGTCATGCGGTCGGTACGCCCCAGCTGGCAGTAGATGCAGGAGTAGGTGCAATGCTTGGACGGAATGTGATTGATGCCCAGGCTTTGCCCCAGGCGCCTTGAAGGCACCGGCCCGAAAACGATATCCCCGGGCGCGTGGCAGGGTGAGGTCATGTCGTCTTTCCTTGATTCACCATCGCTTCCAGCTGGACCAGGGTGGACTCAACCACTTTTTTCTCTTTGCGGAAATGGCGAACCATGCGTTCCAGACATTTGCGGTCTTCCCCGGCGCCCAGAAGACGCCGGCAGGCATCCATGAATTCCAGGGTACGTGACACATTCACGCTGATTTCTTCGGGAATTCGTTCACTGTCGTGGCGTACGGCATCAACCGGACAGGCATCGTGGCACAGACCGCAATGGATACAGGTTACCATGTCGATATCCGCCACAGCGTTTTCCAGCGTGATCGAATCCACGGGACATACTTCCACGCATACCCCACAGCCTGTGCAATCCGCCTGATGAGATCCTCGCGGC
>DBFQ01000085.1 GCA_002294665.1 Candidatus Aminicenantes bacterium UBA876 | reverse complement strand
CGGGTGGGAGTGGTGGTGACCGGGACGGAAATCGTTCCACCGGGAGAGACGCTGCAGCCGGGGCAGATTTACGATTCCAACAGTGCATCCATACAGGCGCAATTGCGTCAGATGGGGATTGAAACGGTCCTCTCCAGCCGGGTAACGGATGATCGTGATGAAATCCGTGCCGCGCTGCGGGATGCATTGGCCGAACTGGACCTGGTGATCTTGTCCGGAGGGGTTTCCATGCGGGATTTCGATTATGTCCCCGGGGTGCTCGATTCGCTGGGAGTCCGCCTGCATTTCACCCAGGTCGCCATTAAACCGGGCAAACCGACGGTATTCGGCAGCAGTTCCAGCGGTTTTGTTTTCGGCTTGCCCGGCAACCCGGTATCCACTTTCGTCGTATTCGAGGTCATGGTCAAGCCGTTTATTTACCGTATGATGGGCCATTCATACCATCCGCGCATGATCGCTGCGCCCATGGCGGAAACCTGGAGACGCAGCAAGGTTCGACGCACCGCGTTCCTGCCGGCAGTGCTGCGGAACGATCGGGTGTCGGTTCCGGAATACCATGGTTCCGCTCATGTTTTCGCGTTGCCCGAAGCGGATTGCTTGCTGGAAGTGCCGGCGGGAGTCGGTGAGATTCGCGCTGAGGAGACCGTACGTGTACGATTGCTGGGGTCGTGACATTCATTATCTGCGCATTTCGGTGACTGATCGCTGCAATCTGCGCTGCCGTTATTGTATGCCCGCCGAAGGGATCGAATTGAAGCGGCACAGCCAGATTCTTTCTTACGAGGAGATGGTCAGGATCGCGCAGGTTGCAGCGGAACTGGGGATCTGGAAAATACGCCTGACCGGTGGCGAGCCACTGGTCCGAACCGGTGTCGTGGAACTGGTGCGGAAACTGCGGGCCATTCCGCAGATCGGCGAAATCGCCATGACCACCAATGGCGTCTTACTGGACCGGTACGCGCAAGAGTTGCGTCAGGCTGGCCTGGACCGGATCAATATTTCCCTGGACAGCCTGGATCCGGAGCGGTACCGTTTTATCACCCGGATTGGTGAACTGGATCCGGTTCTTCGCGGCATTCGGGCCGCGGCGGATGCGGGTTTCCAGAACACCAAGATCAACATGGTTGTCATGCGGGATACGACCACGGAAGAGATCAGGGCGTTGAATCAATTCTGTCGCGAACGGGGTTTGAAACTGCAGCGGATCCGCCATTATGACCTGGCTGACCACAACACCATTCCGGAGTTTCACGCGGCCGAGCGTCCTCTGCCCTGCAGCCGTTGCAACCGTATCCGCCTGACCGCGGATGGATTCCTGAAACCCTGCCTGTTTTCCGACCAGATGATCCGCGTGGATTTCAATGACATTCGAAAATGCATTCTGCAGGCCATTCGGGAGAAACCTGCGGCGGGAACATCCTGTCAGTCCCTGGAGAATTGGCAGATCGGCGGATAAGGCGGGGGATATCGTGAAAAGTGAAAAGTGAAAAGTNNCACAAGAGTGAAAAGTGAAAAGTGAAAAGTGAAAAGTGAAAAGTGAAAAGAAGGTATCCGGAGGCGGGAGACAGCCTCAGTAGACAGGGGAGGCGGGACAAGAGAAAAGTGAGAAGTGAAGCAAGCGGCGAGTGGCCGGGGGCGAATGACCCTGTAAAAGGAGGCTGAGATGGAGTTATCGCATGTGGATGAGGAAGGGAATGCGCGTATGGTTGACGTGGGCGCCAAACCCGTCAGTCGCCGTGCGGCCGTGGCCGGCGGCTGGGTGCAGTTGAAAGCGGAAACCATTGACCTGATCCGCCGCAACAGGATCAAGAAGGGAGATGTGCTGGCGGTAGCCAGGGTCGCGGGGATCCAGGGCGGCAAACGGGCTTCAGAGCTGATTCCGCTCTGCCACAACGTGTTTCTGCACAGAGTCGATGTCGATTTCGAGATCCGTGCCGATCGCATCCTGATCACGGGCAGGGCGGATTGCGCCGCCCAGACGGGCGTGGAAATGGAAGCATTGACCGCGGTTGCGGTGGCCGCCCTGTCGATTTACGATATGTGCAAAGCGGTCGATCGGGATATGGTGATCGGGGATATCCACCTGGTGGAAAAGACCAAGCATGAACTTTGAAGTAGTGGCGATCTGTGTTTCTACGAGCAAGGGGGTGCAGAAACGTCCCATTGAAACCGCGGTTTTTCGCGCTGATTGGGGAATTGAGGGAGATGCCCATGCGGGCCATTGGCATCGCCAGGTCAGCCTGCTGGCGGAAGAGGTTTGCCTGCCTGCGTGGCAACGTGTATTGCGTGCGGATCCCATGGTTTATGCGGGCCCGGGAGCGTTTGGAGAAAACATTCTGACACGCGGTGTAGACTGGAGTCGCGTGGATGTCGGCGAAAGAATCGGAATCGGCGCAGTGAAGCTTGAAGTCACGCAATTGGGCAAACCCCTGCACCAGGAGAACGCAATCCTGCGCATCACCGGAGAATCCGTTCTGCCGGACCATGGGGTGTTCGCCCGCGTGATCCAGGGAGGAATCATCAATGCTGGAAATCGTGGTTGTTACCATATCGGATCGCGCTCACGCGGGTGAATACCGCGATCGGTCCGGTCCGGAAATCGTCGCCATGCTGGAAAACAGCGATGTCGACGTCAATGTGCACAGCGATCTGGTCCCGGATGATCCCGAGGCGATTCGGGCGGCCCTGGAAAAATGGCGCAAAGCGGATTGGATTATTACCACCGGAGGTACGGGGATCGGCCCGCGGGACATCACTCCCGAAGTTACGCGGGCGTTTTGTGAACGCACGCTGCCCGGGGTTGCCGAGATGTTGCGGCGGGAATCCGGCCGCGAGACGCCTTACGCCGTGTTTTCACGGGGTGAATGCGGAATTTCCGGCCACACGCTGGTGGTGAATTTTCCTGGATCCCTGAAAGCCGTGCGGCTCTGCACGCGGCTGATTCTGCCCCTGCTGGAGCATGGTATCCGGATGTTGCGCGGCGAGGGACATTAAATAAACAGAGTTGAAGAGAAGGTATCAGGTGTCAGGAGACAGGAAGGCAGACGCCTGGCCCTTCTGGTTCTGAATAAAGAATAAGGTAGAAGGAATAAAAAAACGGTTCCTTCGATTCGCTTAAAGCATTTGTCATTTGTTTTGAATTTAGATCATTTGAATTTGTTTGGGATTTAGAATTTGGGATTTCGGATTTGATTCTTCTTCCCTCTCCAACTCTCCAACTCTCCAACTCTCCAACTCTCCAACTTTTTAACTTTGTTGAAGCGAGAGGCGGGAGGCCGGAAACAGGCCGGAATAATGCGTAAAAAAACCCGGTGATTTGTGTTTTACGTTCAGCTTCCGGCTTTCGACTCAGTTTCCCCTTGACGATTGGATTGGAATGATTCCAATTGAAAGAAAAAATGTCATCTTCAGGGGACATTCCTGCGTACTATTCTTGGAAACCGGCTTGCTGAAAATGGATTGCCGACGGTTGCTTCCGATATGAGGAGGGGATGTACGGTTGCTGAGGCGTGATTCCGGAACCGTACCTCCCGTCCGGTTATGAGGGCCCGGTCCGCTCCTCCATCAGGTCCATTCCCTGGACCGGGCCCTTTGACTCCGCTTACTGCCGCCTTCAGACCGCGGAGGCTCTATCCAGTTTTTTGCGGATGCTGAGGATGAATGCGGCCGATACCAGGCTGCAGACCACGAAGATCGCCCACAATTGCCAGAGTTCGATTTTATCCCAGAAATATCCGCCCACAAAGAGCAGCTTGTTGCCGGTCGCCGTGGCCAGAAGCCAGCCTCCCTGCATCAAGCCCTGGAAACGCACCGGAGAAACTTTTGATACAAATGATAGTCCCATCGGGCTCAGGAAGAGTTCGGCGATAGTCAGTATCAGGTACGTGCTGATCAACCAGTGGGGCGATACCCGGTCCCATTCGGTCAGGTTCTGGCTGGCGATCAGTTTTGGCGCCGCCAGCTTCAACGAGCCGACCAGCATGACAACAAAGGCAACCGCGGCGATGATCATACCGATACCGATCTTTTTCGGTGTGGATGGTTCCTTGTCCCGCTTACGCAACCAGGCAAAAACACCCATGACGGGAAAGGTCAGCACGACAATGAACAGGGGGTTGAAGGATTGGAAAATCTCGGGGGCGATGGGATTTACCGCTTTGTATCCGGAGTAAAAGTGATAGGTGAGGGCACCGAAACCGCTAAACATTACCAGGCCGATCAGTTTCTGCAGTGCGCTTTTTCTGGCGATCAAGAGGTAAAGTCCAGCCAGTCCGGCGATCAACGTGAGCATGGACTCGACATTGAAAAAGATGTTGTTGATCGGTCCAACGGTCAACTGCGTGAAGTCACGGGCGAAGAACGTCAAGGTCAACCCATTCTGGTGAAAACACATCCAGAAGAATATCACCACCACAAAGACCAGCAGCAGGGCGATTACCCGTGGTTTTTCCTGTTTTGTGGATGTGGTAAAGATAAACGCCACAAAGCCGAGGAAAAGCCCGATGGCCATACCCAGCTTGAAATCGTTCAAGAGGAAGTGAAAGAGCACCGCGGTGATGACGATCGCGCCGATTGCCACGGTGACGCTGGGCAGGTTGGCGATACGCGACGCAGCCTGGGCCGGTTCAGTTTTCCTGGGATCACTTTTCACCTGCCCGGGAAGATGGCGGTTGAAGATCACGTAAACCAGCAATGAAATGATCATCGCGCCGGCCGCGACGCCGAAGGCATAATTGTAGCCCTTGGAGAAGGCGTTGATGTAGGCGGTGGCGAATTCACGGAGCTGGTCCGCTCCGGAAACAACGGCTCCGGATACGCTGGATGCCAGGGTCTCCAGGTGAGTGAGGGCCGCGCTGTCGGTGATCTTGTCATTGAGATAGGCGTGGCACATCCCCGGCAGGCTGGCGTCATGTAAAAATCCCTGGGTTTTCAGAAACCAGTTGCGCACGCCTGTGGCCACAAAGGGAGCAAAGAAAGCGCCGACATTGATCCCCATGTAGAAGATCATGAACGCCGTGTCCCGGACCTTCGAGTACTTGGGATCATCGTACAACTGGCCGACTACGGCCTGGAGATTGCCTTTGAACAATCCGTTCCCGAAAGCGATAACGAACAGGCCGATCAGGGTAATGGTCAACGGCATACCCGGGACGGCCAGAATGCCGTATCCGAAAAACATGATCACGATGCCGAACAGGATCACCAACTTGTATTTTTTCGTACTGTCGGCCAGGATGCCGCCCAGTAATGCCAGGGCATAAATGGCATAGTAGAACCAACTGTAATAACCGCTGGCCGCTTCGGCGCTGAGGTTGTACTTGGCTTGAAGGAATAGCACCAGAATCGCCATCATGGTATAGAAGCCGAAGCGCTCCCCCATGTTGGCGAAGAACGCCACAACCAATCCTTTCGGGTGTCCCTTGAGCATGAAGCCTCCTTGTGATTCGGGTTTGACCGCGGTTACCGCGTTGGTCGCACGCCGGTTGATTGTCCCATTCTAGGGGGTGAACGGAAAAATGTCAATTCGTTCACCCGGGCGGAAAAGGGCTCAGGCGGTCGGTTTGACTTGCCTTTCGCGGAAAGTTTCCCGGGAAAGAAACCTTGCCCGCGGGGTTCTGCGTCAGAGAACAGGCGTTTGTCGTAAAAAAAAAGGGCGCTCACTCAGAGCGCCCTTTTTCTGCAGACCCGGCTTGCTTCAGCGCATACCCTTTAATTGCTGCTCCAGCTGGACCGGCACAGTGGTAATGACTTTCCCGGTCATAACATCGGATAATTGCAGACTGTAGTTCCCGCCGCCCTTGAGCAACAGCGAGCGATTGCCGGCGCCCAGCTTGACATGCAGGTCGTTGCCGGTAACCCGATTGCCCCTGGCAGGATTGAACTGGTCGCCTTTGAACTCACCCAGTACGGTCAGGAGTTTCCCATCCCGGAGCAAGCCTACCTCGACCGGATTCGTCGGCCCCTGCAGGATGTCTTTCAACTTGTCCACACGGAAGCGGATCCAATCCGGTACGGGGTCCGGTCCGGGAGGATCCCACCAGGGAATCGGTTCCCGGCGATATTTCTTGAATTTCTCCAGCCAGCCGGGGTTGATGTGAGGAAAATCTTTGACAATGCTGAATGTGCCGTTGGATTCATCGGAAAGGCTCTCGCCTTCCAGCCTGATTTTGACCTTGTAGCCGGAATCAACGGGAGCGGAACCACCTTCCAAGACCCCCACCTCCCATACATATGAATGCTGGCTGAAGGGCAGGCCCGCGGCGATGACTCCCTTGTTGTCGCTGCCTTGCCACAAGGTGATCCGGTAGGTTCCTGCAATTACTCCCGGAGCTTTCCAGGTGATGGTTTTTGTTGACCCTTCTTTCCAGGATTCACCACCATTGGGCTCTTCGACGGTAATGCTCATGGGTGGAGGCGGGAGAGTGATGCTGAAAGTGCCGTCGCTGGTATCAGAAGGAGTCTCGCCCTGGAGGCGGATTTTGATGGTATAACCCGAACCCGGGCCAACCGCCGGTGCCCCGCTCAGGTTGCCCACCGTCCAGGGATAGGAGTGCTGGGAAACCGGCAGGTCGGTGGCGATCACTCCCAGACTGGCTTCCCCCTGCCAGAGCGTGATGCGCATCGTTCCCGTCGTGATACCTGTAGTTGTCCATGTAATGGCGTGGCTGGAAGCCTTTTCCCAGCTTTCTCCGCCGTTGGGGCTGGTGATTGTGATGGACTGGCCCATCAGCAACAGCCCCGACATGATAAACATGATAACGAACAATTTGGTTTTCATTGTCGGTTACCTCCTTTTTCCTAATTGATATATCGAAGTGAATCAAAAATATCTCACTCTGAAGCAAAATTTTCCCGGAGGAGCGGTGTGCAGCGCAAAAAAATCTCATTGACTTTGAATAATTCCGTGACCCATACTATTGTATTGCTGCCCGGATGGATTGAAGTGCTTTTTCCGCCGGCGTGATGCCGCAGCGATACCGTGATTCAGGCCGATACCGAGGAGCGGAAGCGTGATGCCAGAAGATCCCGAAGCCGAATCGCCCGAAAGGCTTTCCAAGAGCCCATCCAGAGCGAATGATCAGGCCAGCTTGCAAAGTCTTTTTGCGGAAGCGCCGATCCCGATCTGGGAGGAAGATTACTCGCGCGTCAAAAAGAGACTGGATAAACTGCAGGCGGAAGGGGTTACGGATTTCCCATCGTATTTCCGGCAACATCCAGAGGAACTGACACGCCTGGCGCGCATGGTGAAGGTGCTGCGACTCAATCGAGCGGCGCGGGTGAGCGCGGGGATACCGGATGATCCCGATCCGCCAAACCTGGAGGCGGTCTTCAGCCCGGAGACTTACCCTGTGTTTCAGCAGCAGATCATGGCGATGCTCAAGCGCGAAACCCGCTATTCCGGAAATTCCGTAACAACCGCCGGAGACGGTCGTCGCCGGCATTATATGCTGCAATGGATGGTTGCCCCGGGTCATGAGGATGATTACTCCCGCGTCACGGTCACGGCGATTGATGTCACCGGCGCGAAGGAAACCGAGGCGGCGTTGCGGCAGTCGGAATTCAAGTTCGCCTCGGCCTTCCGCTCCAGCCCGGACGCCTTGATGATCAGCTCAATGGTCGATGGGCGTTACATCGATGTGAACGACTCTTTCCTGCGCATTTCCGGTTATACGCGGGATGAAGTGATCGGCAACAGGAACCTGGTTGAGAAGATATGGGAAGACCCGCGTGAATACAAGGATCTGCTGGCCCGGCTGCGCAGGGAAGGGGGCGTAAAGGATTTCAGCGTGCGTTTCATTACCCGCAAGGGCGAACGGGTCTGCATTTCGCTTTCCTGTGAACCGTTGATGCTGGAAAAGGAACCCTGCCTGCTGTCGATCGCCCGGGACGTGACCCAACTGGAAAAGGCGCGCCTGGCATTAACGGAGAGTGAAGAGAAATACCGCCGGTTGTTCACGAGCATCAATGAAGCCATATTCGTTCACCCCCTGGAACAGGAGGGATTCGCCCGGTTTACGGAAGTCAACGATGTCGCGTGTGAACGCTATGGATACAGTCGCGATGAATTCAGGAAGTTGACCGCGGGGGACATCAGCGCGCCCCGGGACATTCAGATCCGCGGCGGGATTGAAGGACGGGACAAACTGCGCAGTGAAAAACAGGTGGTTTTTGAAGCGGAACACATCACGCGCGCGGGAAAACGTTTCCCGGTGGAGATTTCATCCAGTGTTTTTCGTCTTCACGGCAAAGAATACGTTTTATCGCTGGTGCGAGACATCACCGAACGGCAGCGAAAAAAGCAAGAGATGGAAGAGTGGAACCGGGAACTGGAAGCAAGGGTCCGCGAGCGTACTTCCCAGTTGGAGACGGCCAATCGCGATCTGGAATCATTTTCCTACTCGATCTCTCATGACCTGCGCGCGCCGCTGAGGCATATCGAGGGTTTTGTGCGCCTGCTGCAATCCCGGTTGAAAGATCTGGGCGCACTGGAAACCCATTACATTGAACGCATCGTCCAGGCTTCTTCACGCATGCATCACATGATCAATGATTTACTGGAGTTCTCGCGAATCGGGAGAAGCACGCTTCACTGCATCGCGGTCGACCTCGACGAACTGGTGGCGGAGGTGTGCGCGGCACTCAGGCCGGAGCCGGGAAAACCCGAGGTGGAATGGCGCATCGATTCTTTGGGGTCCGTATGCGGTGATCCCCAACTGCTGCATACCATGTTTGAAAACCTGCTGGGAAACGCGTTCAAGTTTTCCAGCCTGGAAGAGTCGCCCCTGATCGAGGTGTCGCGTTCGAATCAGGACGGTCATGCCTGTATCCGCATCAAGGATAACGGCATCGGTTTTGATCCGAACTACGCGCACAAGTTGTTTGACGTATTTCAACGTCTGCATGACGATGGCCAATTCAGCGGTACCGGGATCGGGCTGGCCAATGTCAAACGGATAGTGGAGCGGCATGGCGGACGCATCACCGCAACCGGAAATATCGGGAAAGGAGCGGTCTTTACTGTAATCCTGCCCCTCAACGAGACCCCGACATGAGCGACTTGCCTCACATCCTGCTGGTGGAAGACAATCGTGACGACGTGGAGCTGACATTGACCGCGCTGGCGGAAAGCAACCTGGTAAACCGGGTGGATGTGGTAAGGGACGGCGTTGAAGCGCTGGAATATCTCTGCGGCAAAGGCCCGTCGGCCGCAGCGGGAATCCCGGCGGTGGTCCTGCTGGATATCAAAATGCCGCGCATGGACGGGATCGAGGTCCTCCGGCACATTCGCAGTGACCGGCGGCTGAAAACGCTGCCGGTGGTCATGCTGACTTCATCATCCATGGAAAGCGATATCATTGAAAGCTATGGCCTGGGTGCCAATGCCTACGTGGTGAAGCCGGTCGGGTTCAGCGAGTTCGTGGCGGCGGTCAAGAACATCGGGATTTTCTGGGCATTACTGAACCGCAGGATGGAGCCTGAATGGCCGAAATGAATCAATTGCGGATATTATTACTGGAAGATTCCAATCTGGATGCGGAATTGATTGAAGCTGAATTGCAAAAGGAATTGGCTGATCGATTCGTTCTGGACCGGGTGTCGGATCGGGAATCTTTTTTACACAAATTGACCGTGTTTCGTCCCGACCTGGTGTTAAGTGACTACCGTTTGCCCGGATATGACGGCCTGACCGCGCTGGCGGATATGACAGACTCGGGACGGGACATCCCGTTTATCATTGTCACCGGAACCATGGATGAGGAAACCGCTGCCGAAACCATAAAATCCGGGGCGTGGGATTACGTGGTCAAACAGCGTTTGTACCGCCTCCCCGCGGCGGTGAACCAGGCATTGAAAGTGAGGACGGAGCGGGAGCAGAAACGTCGGGCGGAAAGGGAGTTGCGGGAGAGCGAGCGCCGCTACCGCGCCATATTCGAAAATACAGGATCGGCAACGGTAATCATCGAGGCGGACACAACCATATCGCTCGCAAACCAGAAATTTGTGGACTTGAGTGGGTATTCACGCGAAGAGATCGAAGGGCGAATGAGCTGGGCTGAATTTGTGGAACCGGGATGGCTGGATCGCATGCGGGAGTATCACCGTAAACGCCGCCAGTTGCGAGACTCCGCTCCGAGACAATACGAGTTTGATTTTCGCGATCGCAGCGGACGCATTCACCATATTCTCCTGACTGTGGACGTGATCCCCGGCAAGGACGAATCGGTGGCATCACTGCTGGACGTGACTGCCCGGCGTGAACTGGATGAACGCATCCGGCAGGCACAGAAGATCGAGGTCGTGGGGCAATTGGCCGGCGGCGTGGCCCATGATTTCAACAACCTTTTGACGGTGATTTCGGGTTACAGCGATATGATCCTTTCCGAGGCGGGATTGGATCCGGTATTGAAACAACGCGTCAAGCAGATCCACCGGGCCGGTGAGCGCGCGCAGAAGTTGACCAATCAGTTGCTGGCATTCAGTCGCAAACAGATGGTTCAACCCGAATCCATGGACCTGAACCGGGTAATCCGCGAATCGATGGGGATGATTTCCAGTCTGATCGGGGAAGATATCGCAGTAGAGCTGGTATTGAAGGATCCCCTGCCGCACATCGTCGCGGATCCCAACCAGATTGAACAGATTCTGATCAACCTGGTTGTGAATGCCAGGGATGCCATCCGCGAGAAAGCCGATCTTGCGGGTTCCCGCCGGATCCGCATCACCACGGGGCCGGGCGTGATGCTGGAAGAAGCGAACGATGAGTTCATGACCGGGCCCACGGCCCCCGCGGTGGTGTGGAGCGTCGAGGATTCCGGCGTCGGTATGGACAAATCCACGCTGTCGCGTATTTTTGAGCCGTTTTTCACCACCAAGGAAACCGGGCAGGGAACCGGATTGGGACTCGCTTCGGTGTTCGGGATTATCCGCCAGAACAAGGCGGATATCCGCGTGTCGAGTGAACCGGGCCACGGCAGCGTTTTCCACGTATTCTGGCCGGTTGAGCGGGGCCACGCGATGGCGGCTTCGGCCGGCATCCACCCGGATCAGGACACGGGCGGGAAACTCATCCTGCTGGTTGAAAAAGATGAAGATGTCAGGGGGTTTACCCGTGACGCACTGGAACAGGCGGGGTATCGTGTGCTGGACACGTCGGACGGAGAGGCGGCCATTGACCTGCTGTCTGATCCTGCTTTCTTTCCCCAGCTGATGATTACCGATGCCCTGATGCCCGGAATCGGTGGTGAACGGCTGATCAGAATCGTCCGGGAAAGCCGCCCCGGTTTGCCGATCATCGCCACTTCGGGATTATCTCCCGATCATGCAGGCGGTCAGGACGCGCAAATGCAGGGCGTGCACCTGGTCACAAAACCCTATGGCATTACGGACATCACCCGCCTGATCGGCCGTCTTCTCGAGCCGGCTTCAAGTTGAGCGGGCGCAATCAATCTTTTGCAGGCGTTGGCTGAATCATTGCCTGACAAAGATCAGCGGCGGCGGTTCCCAATACCATGGCGTCGACTCCGGCGGCAACCAGGGTAAAGCCCTGAACAATGTAGGCGCGAGTCGCGGGCGCGTCGATGCCGAAGACGCCCGCTGCTTTCCCCGCATCGCGGCACGCGGCAAATATGCGCTGGATGGCATCACTCACGTCCGCATGATCGACCTCACCCGGATGGCCGAGACTGGCTGATAAATCGTAGGGACCCACAAAGATTCCGTCCAGCCCTGGCACAGCCGCGATCTCACGGATCTTTTCCACGGCTTCTCGTTGTTCCGCCTGGACCACAACGATGATTTCCTTGTTTGCACGTTCCATGTAATTACGGAAATTTTTTCCGTAACCATGGGCCCGGGCCAAGCCCACACCGCGCCTGCCCTCCGGAGCGTAGCGCGCCCAGGCTACCACCTGGCGGGTCTCTTCGGGTGAATTGACCAGCGGCACGATCACACCGTCCGCGCCGGTATCCAGTGCCTGTTTGACCGCTACTTCCGTGGCCGCGGCGATGCGCACCAGGTTGGCGCAGCGGCCCGCGGTGCCCTGGATGATCCGCTGCACGTGGATCGGGGAAAGCGGAGCATGCTCGGTATCGATGCAGAGCCAGTCAAAGCCTGAAGCGGAAAGGATTTCGCCGGTTTCGGGAATTCCCAGGGTCACAAAAATGCCGCGCAGCAATTCGCCTTGAAGCAGGCGTTGACGGAAAGTGGAATTCATGAATGCCTCCGTTATGATTGTATTACGGGAACTCTGCCCAGGCAAGGATTTTCCTCCGCACTGAGAGAAGATGACCCCGGATCATATATATGTCGCGGAGGCTGGCATGAGGATCGATCAAGCAGCATGGGTTCCGGTGTTATTTCTGGCGTTGGGTTGTATTTGCTGCGATCGGGCCCCTAGAGGGACGGGGCTTCAGCCCGCGGACCCTCGGCCACAGTCCCGGTTGCTTCAACCGAGTGACCTGGAATATATGGGCGCTTTTCGTCTGCCGCGGGAAACTCCCGGTGACACATGGGAGTGGAGCAGCGCGGCCGGAGGCTTGACGTATCGTGTCGATGGCGATCCGGCTGGAGAAGCCGACGGGTATCCCGGATCGCTTTTTGCCACAGGTCACGCGTGGAGAATGCAGGTGGCGGAGGTTTCAATCCCCGCGCCGGTCATCTCGCCGCAGCGTGATTTGTCGCGCCTTCCGCGGGCGTCGACCCTGCAATCCTTTCACGTTGTCTTGGGGCGCCTGGTAAACGTTGCGGCAATGGAGATCCTGAGAGCCGGACTGGAATACGTTCCCGCGGGGAGCGGGGCGTCGCCGGCACGCCTGTTTTTCTGCTGGGCGCAACATTTCCAGGAGGACGGGCCTTCACACGGAAGTTGCAGCCCTGATCTGGCTGTTGCGGATACGGCGGGCCCCTGGCGGGTCGGTGATTTGCGTATCTACTCGGTGAACGATTATCTATTTTCCATTCCAGACTCATGGTCGGCGCGCAATGCGCCCGGTTGTTACCTGGCCACCGGCCGCTTTCGTGACGGGGGCTGGTCCGGGCAGGGTCCCGCGTTGATTGCGGTAAATCCCGGTGAGCCGTCCGCGCCGCCCGCTCCCGGCTCCACTTTAGACGCGAATCCGCTCCTTTTGTACGACTCTACGGAAGACGGAGCTGATTCCACCCGCACCATGCAGGATTATCAGCATTCGGATGAATGGGCAGGCGGAGCCTGGATCGATTTCAATCACTTCCGCGCGATTGTTTTTGTGGGGACGAAAGGACGCGGGAACTGCTGGTACGGTGACCGTGACGGCCCCTGCCTGGATTGCCGCGGAGAGCGCGGATGGTGGAGCGATCGCTTTGAAGGCGGAATCCTTTTTTATGATCCGGATGACCTCGCGGCCGTGGCACGGAAGGAAGCCGCGCCGCATGACCCGCAACCTTATGCTTTCATGGTGGTGGACGATGTGTTGTTTCATCTGGAATCCGAACAGCAGAAGTATCACCTGGGGCCGTGTGCGTGGGATCCTTTGCGCGGCATCTTGTACATCTCCGAGCCCATGGCCGACGATACGCGCAGCATTATCCATGCCTGGAAAATTCGCTGAGCGAACCTGAACCCGTTTTTTTACGTATACCAACTGAATCGATTCCTGGAGGCAGGCGATGGCCGGACAGCGACGGCGTGAGTTTATCAGGAAAAGTATTTTCGGCCTGGCAGGCGCGGCGGCTGCGCCCGCGATCGGAAGCCGGCAAAGCGGTTTGTTTGCGCATGGCGGAAAGCCCGTTTCGCGGGCGCGTATCCGGGAATACCGCACTTTGGGGCGGACGGGCTTCAAGGTATCCGATATCAGTGCCGGTTTTGTCAACAACGAAGCGGTATTGAATGCGTTGCTGGACGCGGGGGTCAACTACATCGATTCAGCGGAAAGCTACAACAACGAGGCCCTGATCGGCAATGTGTTGAAGAACCGTGATCGCAGCCGATACTTTATTACCACCAAGTTGGAGATCAAGAAGGATCTGAGTCAGAAGGGTTTTTATGAGCGGGGGCGGAAGTGCCTGGAACGCCTGCAGATGGATTACGTGGATTGCCTGATGATCCACAGTTGTGAAACCGTTGCAGCCGTGAAAACACCGGGATTTCACGCAGCCATGGAGCAATTGAAAAAAGAGGGCAGGCTCAGGCATGTGGGGTTATCCAACCACGGCAGCAATCATGCCCTGGTTTCAAAAGATTCCATGCAAGACATCTGCCTGGCTGCCGTCCGGGATGGGCGCTTCGATGTCTTGCTCCTGGCTTACAATTTCGCCCAGGAAGATAACGGGGCGCGGGTTCTGGAAGCCTGCCATGCCCACGGCGTTGGCGCTACTTTAATGAAAGTCAATCCTTATGGCAATTATCATCGCCTGAAGGCCTACGTGGAGCGAGCCGAACAGCAGGGGAAAGAGGTCCACCCCTCTTACCGCGAGATGTACGAAAAGTTCAAAGCCAAAACCGAGCGGGCCAGTGGATTTTTTGCGCGTTACCAGCTCAAGGGCCCCGCGGAGATCCGCGCGGCGGCCGTGCGTTTCTGCCTGAATAATCCTCATGTGTCCACGGTGTGCCGCTCATTTCGCAATTTTGAGGACGTGGAGGCCCTGATTTCACTTTCCGGCACACGGCTGGAAGTGCCCGATCGCAAGGCAATCCGGGGGTTCAAGCGGGACCTTGCTTTTTTTTACTGCCGCCACGGCTGCAATGAATGTGAAACCAGTTGCCCGCGGGAAGTGCCGGTAAACACGATTCTGCGTTATTTTCACTATTATGCCGCGGAGGAGCGCCAGAAATACGCCATGAAATGCTACCTGAATCTGGACGCGGCGAATGCGGCTGCCTGCAAGGATTGCCCCGGGTATTGCGAGGCCGCTTGCTCCCACGGCGTTGCGGCCCGTTCCATGCTGGCCCTTGCCCACGACAAGCTCTGCCTTTTTGCCTGATCAACCCGTTCGTGAAAAGATAACGTTCCCAACGGGCGGTATTGACCCGGGAGCGCTTTGTTTTCTTACGGTTGTTATGTGCCGGACTGCGGGAACTCCTTCGGGGATCACCGACGTTACCGAAAGAAATCGTGCGGCCTTGAGATAGAATCGGTGCTTTTCCTATTCAATCATCAGGGAGGATGGGACCATGAAACATTTTCTCGGGGGATTTTTCTGGATGGTATCGGCGGTGATGCTGATGGGGGCGAATATCACGGTTACTTCACCCAATGGCGGTGAGAATTGGCAGCAGGGGCAATCACGCCAGATCACATGGACCTCTACGGGCATCACATCCGGGACTTTCCAGGTCACGCTGTGGAAGGGCGGCATCAGTCAGGGAGTGGTGGCGAGCGGCCTGCCCTGCACCCAGCACGCCTTCAACTGGACCGTGGGGCAATTGGAAAACGCGCCGGTTGCGGTTCCCGGTCCCGGCTACACCATCAAAGTTCGTCTGCAGAATCAAACGCCGAGCGATTTCAGCAACGCCGCTTTCACCATCAGCGCGCCGCTGCCGGCCGGCGCCGTCACCGTTACCTGCCTCAACCAGAATGTGAAATACCAGATGGAAAACGGGAGTCCTTTCAACATTACCTGGACGACTTCGGGAATCGGGGCGGGCAATTTTGACGTCACCCTCTGGCGCCAGGGAATTTTGCGGGGAGTGATTGCAAAGGGTCTGCCCCATACCCAGAAGGAGTTCAACTGGACCGTGGGCGCCCTGGAAGGCGGCCAATATGCGCCCGCGCTATCCGGCTACACGATCCAGGTCTGCCTGCAGGGGCAGGGGGTCAAGGATTCCAATGATACAGCGTTTGCCATTTTGCCGACCACGAGCGAACACTTGGTCAAGCGGGCGTCTCTCGGAGCCCCGAAGGGGACCGTTCTCCAACAGGCCGCCAGCGCGCAACGTCCCGATTTGTGGATCGAACGAATCGAGATCGGACAAGTCGTCTCTTCCCGCTCCAGGGGAAACCAATCGAATACAAGGAGCGACGTGATCCGGCCCGGGGACACGATTTTTTTCAGCGTGTATGTAGGGAGCAAAGGAGGCGAAGCTGAGACATGGTATGCGACTATAGCCGGAATGTATTACCTGGGTGTTGAGCCATCGCGCGCCCATTGCCTTGAGCCCTGGACACATCAGGACGGATATGTGACGGATACGATGAGAGTGGGGAGTTCCCCCTTCTACTGGATCAGGATGACCCTTCCCTCCGCTTGGAGTGGTAAGGAATCATTCCGGTATTATTACTGTTGTTTCAAGATCGATTCAGAGAATGAGTACGCGGAGAGCAACGAAGGCAACAACTGCAAATGCCTGAAAATCGCGGTTTTTAAATAGTCCGCAAGCGCAATCGTCCGGAAACGCGCCCGAACCGATGCGGGATGATACCTTATTGCGATTGGCGGTTGCGGCGCGAAAATTTTCCGCCGCTGAGTGTCGGCAAAAATATGCGTTCAAGTCAAGTGAGCGGAATCCGCGGCTCATAAAGGCAGAACGGCTTCAACCAGGCCCACCACGAATCCCAGTACCGCCCCCGTAAAAAGAATGAAGCGGATTTCCGGTCCTGAAGCCGTGCGGATAATCTTTTCCAATTGGGACAGGTCCGTTGCACAGATCTTTTCCACCATGATCCTTTCCAGGTCGGCGTCGCTCAGGGCCAGCTCCAGGAGCTCTTCTTTCACGTAGCCGTCTTTGTCGAAGACGTACCGGTACGTCAGTTCCCGTACACCGCGTGAAAGCAGGCGCCTGGCCAGTCGCGGTATGAGCGAGAGTTGCCGGTCGATCAGGCGGTCAATACTGCGGCGGGCCTTGTCCCGGTCCACGAGGCGGCGGATTTCCGCGGTGTTCAAGAGGTGGGTCCGTACGATTTCCGCCGTATTGCGGGCGATATCGACCTTGCGTTTTTCCAGCAGTCCCTGAATGCCGAGTACGCGTCGCCGCGGGCGGAACAGCAACATGATGGCGATCCAATTGGTCAGGTAGCCCAGCAGGGCGCCGAGCAACGGGAACACCAAAAGACGGGGCCAGTGGCTGATCATGGTTGTGTACCGGATTCGGGCCGGTGGACAAAAAGACTATATCACAAGCCGGGGTGCGCAGAAAAGACGTCCCGGCGGGGCTTGACTTCAATGGCGTTGCCGGGGCATAGTGGAACCCCATGAGCAATGCTTCCGCTGACGCATGCAGTCCGCTTTCACGAAGGCTATGGCTGCCCTTGTTGAGAATCGTCCTGGTGCTGCTCGTCCTGACCGTACCGTTCTGGTTTTCCGGACTGGATATTGTTGTGCAATCTTTTTTTTATCAGCAGGGATGGTACCTGGACGGCAACCCCCTCGTGCGCTTTCTCTACCGCTGGGGGACTTTGCCGGGATTGTTGCTGGCCTGCGGTGCGCTCTTCTTTCTGTTCTGGAAACGGCATGCGCGCGGGGACCGGGCCAGAAAACGCGCCGCCGCGGCGTTGTTGCTGACTTTTTTTCTGGGCCCGGGACTGCTGATCAACGGCATTTCCAAAAAATATACCGGCAGACCTCGGCCCAGGGAGGTGACGCAATTCGGCGGCAATTGGCAGTACCGCCACGTACTGGATTTCGGCGTGCCCGGACGCGGGCATTCTTTTCCGGCCGGGCACCCTTCCACCGGTTTTCTGTTGTTTTCGCTGTACTATTCATTCCGGTCCGTTTATCCGCGGCGAGCCCGCGCCTGGATGGCCGCCGGCTGGCTGTATGGCGGCGTAATGGGTTTTGGCCGGATTGTGCAGGGAGCGCACTTTCTTTCCGACGTGTTGTGGTCCGCCGGCATGACGCTTGTTGCGGCCCGGGTTGCCCACGCCTGGACCGGAGGGGATGACCTGAAGAGATTCCACATCGGGAGGGGAGTGAAATTGGGCAGAACCACGCGCCTGGCGGCCGGAGCAGCCGTGCTGGCGGTGCTGATTCTGGGTATGCTGGCCGCGACTCCGTTCAACCTGAAGTCCGACCTGCCCTTATCCGGCGCCCGGGCACTGGTTGTCGATCTGGATGCCGGCAATGTGCGCATTTTCAGGGGGAGCCGGACGGCGATCCGGGTGGATGCCCGCGGTTTCGCGCCGCCGTTCAGCCGTTGCCGCCTGGACTGGGCCGGGGATTCTGAGCAAAGGGTTCTGAGCATGCGTCGTCACGGGTTCTTTTTTGAATTGAATGTCGATGTGCAGGTTATTCTGGGTGCGGATTTCCGTGGCAACCTGCTGGTACGTTGCGGGAGGGGAGATATCGATGCGGAAACCGGGATCCTGCCGGGCCGGATTCTGCTGGAGACCGGTGAAGGGGCGTTGAACTGGACCGGGAATGACTCATCCTTCGCGGTGTTGTTGCGGAACCGGAAGGGGGATATGCGCATATCCGCCGCGACTTTTCCCGAACGGTTGCTGGTGTGCGCCCGGAGTGGAGAGGTCACGCTGTCTGACAATTGGTGCCGGCGTGGGCGCATTTACCAGAACGGATATAAAAAAGGAAGGGCGGAGTATGCGCGGATAAAAGAGCGGAAAAGAGTTTTTGTTACGGCCCCTTGCATTCGTTGCGTTTCACCCGGTCGGGGGCCCTCATAGGCGGGGAGGACCGGTAGATGCCCGGGATGAAAGCGGGCGGCGGAAAAGGAGGATCCTTGGACTCCAGTTTAAAAGTGCTGGTGCTGGCGGATTGTGAAGCCGTTCCCCGCGACCTGGGAAGCGAAGCGGTTGACTTGGTCATCGGCTGTGGCGATGTCCCCGACTGGGTACTTGTCGATGCGGCGGATCGATGCAACTGCACACGCGTCCTGGCCGTCAAGGGGAACCATGATTCCTCGCGTGATTTTTCTGCGCCGATTGAATCCCTGCATTTGAAGATTCGCCGCTTTCAGGGGATTTCATTCGGCGGTTTCAATGGAACATCTCAGTACAAGCCCCATGGAAACTTCCTCTATCCCCAGGAGCAGGCGGCGGAGTTGCTCCACGCTTTTCCGGAAGTCGATGTAATGGTGACCCACAACTCTCCCGCCGGCGTGCATGAACGGGGTGATCCGGCCCATATCGGTTTTATCGGCCTGAGGCAATACGTGTTCCGCGCGCGCCCCGCATTCCTGTTTCATGGCCATCAGCATAAGGAAGCGGACAGCCTGCTGGGAGAGACCCGGATCATCGGAGTATGCGGGTTCCGCATCATGGATCTGGAGTTTCCGCCCCCGCAGGGAAAGTGAACGGGATCCAGGTGAGAAGTTGATAAAGGAAACAGTTCGGAATAATGTCTCCTGCCACCTGTCTTCCTGACACCTGTCACCTGGCACCTTCGTGTCCGCCGAAGCCTTGGCGAAGGTGGGCCACCTTCCTCCCCGTTTTTTTTAATCCATCACAGGCAGGTGAATCAGCACAAACGGATCGGATGCGTTTTCAGGGGGATATTGCTCAAAGACAGGCGCATGTGGATCCCTGGTTTCTCCGCTATGGGGCAGCCAGTCTGTTATCACTGCGCGCAGCACGCTTTCCACCTGTCCCGGCATACAGCGGAAAACAGCATATCGGGCAGCCGGGATCTCGCGTACCATCAGGCCGGCCGGAGTCGTATGCGCTTTCCTGACCGCCATGCCGGCGTGGTAGTCGATGCCTTCGCCGCCGTTTACGGGGAAACGGATCCCGTAATAGGACAGGTCCGTACTGAGAGGCCTGACGAGGTCGTGATGGGATTCAAATTGACGCCATACCTGCTCGATAACCCCGGTGTCCAGGGTTACCCCCCTGATCCGCCTGACGATGCCCATCACGAGAAAAGCCGGTCGCCGGAACCATGTGACTTCCATGCTGCATCTCCATCGGCGTGTTAGGGAGTTGCGTTCCCAACAGGCCAGAGAATATTTTACTCCGCGAAAAAAAAAACACAAATTTGCGCATAACTCCCGTTGCAATCGATGTGGAATTCCCGGATGAATTCTGCTAACATGAAACGTGGTTCTGGTTTCCGCAGAACCCGCGATGAAAAAAATCATTGTCATCCGGTCCGTGAGCCATCCGGGCCGAAAAGAGGAGAGGAGGCAGAATGTCGCATATCGGTTCCTATGCGGAGAGGGTGAAAGGCTTTGACTGGTCCCTGGCGGAAAAGGAATTGGGATATACGCGGGGAGAAGTTCTGAACATCGGCTGGTATTGTTCCGACCGCATCTGCGAAATGGGCAAGAAAGACAAGACGGCCCTTATATGGGAAGGCCTGGGCGGAGTGGAAAAACGCTATTCTTTCAATGATGTGCGCCGGGCCGGCAATACAATCGGCGCTTTTCTACGTCAGCTGGGAATCGGCGCAGGGGACCGGGTATGCCTTTTCATGGACAAGATCCCGGAACTCTACCTGGGGTTTCTCGGCGTGTTGAAGATCGGTGCCATCGCCCAGCCGCTCTTTTCGGCTTTTGGTGATGAGTCTTTGCATGTCCGGCTGGACAACGCCGAGTCAACCGCCATTATCACCCAACGCAAGCATGTCGGCAAAGTGCGCAAGATCCTGGACCGGATGCCCTATGTGAAACACGTGATCATTGTGGATCATGACGGAAAAAAGGAGTTGAAGGAAAGAGAGACGCCTTTTTCCCTGGAAGACGCGCGCATGGTGGAAGAGCTGGAAATCCATCCCACCCTGGCCGAATCACCTTCGGTATTGCATTACACTTCGGGAACCACCGGGCAGCCAAAGGGTGTGAAGCATGTGCATTATTCATTGATCTCCCAGTATCTGACCGCCAAATGGGTGCTGGACCTGATGGACGATGACGTCTACTGGTGTACGGCGGACCCGGGGTGGGTGACGGGCACCTCTTATGGAATCATCGGTCCCTGGAGCATGGGAGTGACCCAATGCGTGCTGGATACCGGCTTCAACCCCGAGTCCTGGTACCGGTTCATCGAGAAACATCGCATCAGTGTATGGTATTCAGCGCCGACCGCCATTCGTTCGCTGATGAAAGCCGGAGAAGAGATCATTCAAAAATTCAACCTTTCCAGCCTGCGGCACCTGGCATCCGTCGGCGAGCCGCTGAACGCCGAAGCCGTTGTCTGGTCGGAGCGGGTGTTCGGCCTGCCGTTTCACGATACCTACTGGCAGACGGAAACGGGTTCGATCATGCTCACCAACTTTCCCGGCATGAGGATCAAGCCCGGTTCCATGGGCAAGCCTTTTCCGGGAATCACGGCCACCGTACTGGATCCCGAAACCTTTGAGGAGATCCGTGAAACGGGCCGTCCCGGCCTGATCGGATTCAAGCCCGGCTGGCCCGCGATGATGCGCGGCTATTGGAAAAATGAAGCCACTTACCAGCAGAAATTTCAGAATGGCTGGTATATTCCCGGAGACCGGGCGACCATTGACACGGACGGTTATTTCTGGTTTATCGGTCGTGATGACGATGTGATCAATACCGGGGGCCACCTGGTCAGTCCATTTGAAGTGGAATCCGCCCTGCTGGAGCACGAGGCCGTGGCCGAGTCCGCCGTTGTCGCCAAGCCCGACGAAGTCAACATGGAGGTGGTCAAGGCCTTTATTACGCTGAAACCCGGTTTCGAACCCGGCCCGGACCTGGAACTCAAGATCATGAACTTTATCCGCAAGAAATTATCTCCCCTGGCCATGCCCCAGGAGATCGAGTATGTGGAGAGCCTGCCCAAGACGCGGAGCGGCAAGATCATGCGCCGCCTGCTTCACGCCCGCGAGTGGGGTGAAGAGATCGGCGATACATCCACACTGGAAAACGATTGATCCGCTTACGAGCGGTGGAAAAATTTAAAATAAGGAGAATCAAGATGGAAGACATGAAAGACATCGTGCTGGAATACGTTCGTGATGAGTATATGGAAGACGAGGACGAAGAGCTGAACTATGATACCCCGTTGATCTCCGGCGGAATCGTGGATTCGTTCTCCATGGTGTCGCTAAAGCGTTTTCTCGAGAACAGGTACAACATCCAGATTCCCGATGAAAAGGCAACTCCGGAAGCATTTGATACCGTCAATTCAATTGTGGCCCTGGTACGGGAATACGTGAAATAAGCGGAGGAGAAATGGCTTACAGTGACCGAGTCAAGGGGATTTATCGCGAACAACTGGATGAGATTCGTGATAAAGGCCTTTTCAAGCAGGAACGTTTCATTCATTCCGCCCAGGCGGCCGACATTGAAGTGGAATTCCCTTCCGGAGCGGATGTGCGCAAGGTCATCAACATCTGCGCCAACAATTACCTGGGGATGTCCAGCCATCCGCAGGTGGTCAAGGCCGCCCACGAGGGCCTGGATACGCGCGGGTACGGTATGTCTTCCGTGCGCTTCATATGTGGCACCCAGGATATCCACCGGCAATTGGAAAACAGCATGACCGAATTTCTGGGGACGGAGGACACCATCCTTTTCCCATCCTGCATGGATGCGAACGCCGGTGTATTCGAAGCGCTTCTTTCCAGTGACGACGTCATGATTTCCGACCGGCTGGTTCATGCATCGATTATCGACGGCATGCGCCTATGCAGCGCGCAGCACGACACGTTCAAACACTCCAACATGGAGCACCTGGAACAGAAGTTGCAGATGCATGCGGACAAACGTTTAAAAATGGTCATCAACGACGGCGTTTACTCCATGGACGGTGACACGGCCAGGCTGGATGAGATCGCTGCATTGTGCGCGAAGTACGATGCCATGCTTTTTGTGGATGATTCGCATGCTTCCGGTTTCATCGGCAAAACGGGACGGGGCACGCACGAGAAATGCGGAGTAATGGGGAAAGTGGATGTGATTACCACCACCTTCGGAAAGGCCCTGGGCGGGGCTTCCGGCGGATGCGTCTCCGGCCGTAAAGAGATCGTGGAAATGTGCCGTCAGAAAGCCCGACCTTACCTGTTCTCCAATACGATTGCTCCGGTTGTGGTATCCGGAGTGCTGAAAGTGCTGGAAATCCTTTCCGCCAGTACGGAACGGCGGGATAAACTGGAAGCCAATACCGCCTATTGGCGCAAAGGTCTGGCCGAAGCCGGATTCGTACTCAAGGAAGGGGATACTCCGATTGTGCCGGTCATGCTGTTCAACGCCAAATTGGCCCAGGATTTTTCGCGTGACCTTTACGAAGAAGGAATCTACGCCATCGGTTTCTTTTTCCCCGTGGTTCCCAATGGCCAGGCGCGGATCCGCACCCAGATCTCCGCGGGCCACGAGATTCACCACCTGGACAAAGCCCTTGATGCATTCCGCAAGGTCGGGGAAAAGTATGGGATTCTGGGGCTCACCAAGCAGGAGATTATCGACAAATACGGTTTGTAGCGCAACAGCGAAACAGCCATCACAGGATTCTGAAAACAGGCGCATCGTTGTACCGAGATATTCGATGAGGTGGTCATGGGGTTGAAACGGCGGTTTCGTGCCGGCTGCGCCTTGCTGGCTGGGCTCGGGTTGATCTGTTCATGCCTCCAGGCGCATCCGCCGCAACTGGAAATGGGGGTGCATTCCCGCTACATCTGGCGCGGATTTGACCTCAACCCCGACAATCGCCCGGTTCTGCAGCCATCGATGTCCTTATGCCTGGGGAAAAGCGGTTTGACGCTGAACCTGTGGGGCAGTTTCTCGATGGTGGACCGCGACCTGGACGAAGTGGACCTGACGTTCACCTGGGACTTTGCCATCGGGGAGCGCTTTGACGTCACTCTGGGGGCGGTTCAGTACGGCTGGTACTTTTCCCGCGACTTTTCCTGGCGTGAACACACTTCGCGTGAACTGTTTTTCACAATCGCCACAAAAGGCGCGGCGCTGAATCCGTCGCTGTCTCTCTATTGGGATACGGCGAACGGCAGCGGCCTTTACATGCTGCTGGGCATCACCCATACCGCGGAACTCTGTTGCGGGCGCACGCTGGAACTGGGCGCCTCTATCGGTTACAACCATCGGCAGTGGGTTGATGTGTCGGGATTCAGTGACCTGAACGTTTCCATCTCAATGCCCCAACGGTTGTTCAGGGTCACCATCACGCCTTCCGCCAGTGTCAGCGTCATTCTGATGGATGCAATCAATGTGGATTCAAAACTGGAAATATGGGGTGGCATTCTCTTCAGTTGGGATGCCTGACCGCTTGAGAAGGGACGAGGGCAGGATCCGGTTTCAGATCGACTGCGGTCACTCAGGGGAACCGTGATGGAGATCCGGGAATTCAAACACTACGAGGATGTGAAATCCCAATGGCTGGAATTGAACGCGTCCTACAAAACCAACGAACTCTGCGTGGATTATGACCTGCACCTGCATCTCTGGAACCGCTACCGGCGAAACCGCGACGATCAGTTGCGCATACTGGTCGGTTCAGAAAAAGGAGAGGTGATCGCCGTACTCCCCTTTATCCTGACGCGGATGACCCCGGCGGCCGCGCCGGGATGGATTTACGCCGAGGAGCAGCTCATCGCCCGCGAATACTTTTCTTTGCCTGATCGCATCCACTTGATGGTAAACGCGTTCCCTGAGAACGAAGCCACGGATCTCAGTTGCTTCTATGTCCCACGGCATACAGACGATTTTTCCACGGCACCCGGGCGGGTGATCGATCTTCTGGAATCCGATGAAGCTTACCTGGCGTCATTGAGCGGCAAACATCGCAAACTGATCCGGCGCAACTGCGCCATCAACGCGGATATCGTATGCCGGAGCGCCCGGGAGATTCATCTGGACGCTTTGCGTCCACTGATTCAGCAGTACCGGTCCTACTGGCGCGAAAAGAAAGCCGGCCTGCCGGCGGCTGAAGTCATTGACAGCATGGAAAAACTCGACATGGATCTGGATATTCTGCGGCGGGCTCAGGAACTGGGAAAATTGATCGCCCTGTATATGTACCTGGGAAGCGAGTTGGTTGCGGTGAATTTTTCCGTCCGCCGTGAGTCCGACCGCGTGGATGATTACCTGACATTGCGGAACACGGGCCCCGAGTTCGCCGCGCGCGGACTGGGAAATTTCTGTATCTGGCAAAACATTCAGGTCTGCCGGGATCTGGGAATCCGTTATTACGACCTGAGTGATTTTCCGGCGGAATACAAGAACAGATTTGTCAACACGAATTGCTTTTACTATTATTACTCCGGCGGCATTCAGGCAGATAAATGCCGGGAATCAAGTTGAGCGGAACTGAATCCGGGTTCAGTCGAGGTGGGTGATGGGATTTACGGTTCGATCAATCGAGTCTTTGGAAGACGTCCAGGGAGTGTTGCGCATTCACGATAGTACCTGGGAGAAGTCCAGCGGTATCCTGGATCTGTTGCGCAACAGCAAGGAATGTTACGTGGTGGCGGATGAAGATGAAGAAATCCATGCCTACGCGTTCATCCAGGTGGATGCGCCGGCGGGCGGATTCGCCGAGTTGGATGACATCGCTGTCTCTCCCGAATGCCGCGGACAGGGCGTGGGTCATCTTTTGATGCGGCATATCATGGATGAATTCGGTTGGATCAAACTGCTGGCCAGCGCCGCCAAGCCCCAGCTTCTGAGGTTTTACAAAGAGATGGGCTTTCAGCAGGANNTTCAGCAATTCCGGGTCATCCGGGAATTGCCCCGCTTGCGGCAGGCGCCGCAGCAACTCGGCCCATCCGGGGTTGCTGGCAAAGACTTTGCTGAAAAGGGGAAGACTTTCCTTTACCCGTCCGGAAGCAGCCAGCAGCGTGGCGGGCCAGAACATCAATTCCGGATTATCCGGGTAAATATCCATTGCCTGTGAATAGGCATGCAGGGCCTGTTCAATCTTTTTTTCAGCCAGGAATTCGTCTCCCCGGTTCATGTAACGATAGGCTTTGGCCACGCGGATCAAGCGTTTTAATTCTTGCAGCGGCTGGGGGTGATCCTCAACCCGTAAATCGAATAGGCGCCCTTTCCATGGCGCACCGGCTGATTCCGGGGCAACCACGATCAATGCGGCGGATTGCTTGCCTCGGATATCGCCCTTCTCAGCCTGAGCCGCTTCAAGCGCGGCCATGAGGCGATCAACCAATGGTCCCCCGGCCTGCTCAAAAGCGGCCGCCATCGCTGCGGGAACCGTGTTTTTTTCCATCATGTTGGCCTGGCAGGAAAATCCCTCGCCCGCGACATGGCCGGCTTCAACGATACAGTTTTCGCCGGTATGAACGGCCACCGCGCCGGAATCATCGATCATGGCCACCTGGCGCACATCGGGATGAGCATCGGCCGCAAGCAGGCCGTTCAGGGCTTGCCGGGGAGTTTTGCCGTTGCGCATCAACTCCAGCCCCAGGGGACCGTAAGCCGGTTCGACAAAGGATTGGGTGGCAACAGCGCCGACTCCGGCTTCCGCCCAGCAGACAATCGAACCCACGGAAAACCAGTGGGATTGAACCGCCACGCCGATTTCTCCGGTCTGGGCGTCCCGGGCCACAATGGAATAAGTGGAAACCAGAGGGCCGGTTTTTTTCGCGGCAGCCGCTGGACATAGACACAATCCGAGCAATACGCCGAGGATGATGATGGGTTTCATTTTGTTTTACCTCCCCCGGGGATGACGGGTTCATGTAAAAAAAATTTTCTGCGAATCGCTATGGTGCAGAATGAATCCTTCATTCCTGTTTGCAGTATACGTGGATTTTCATGACAAATCCAGGCTAACCGTGAAGATCAATCGCGATTGAAGCGATTGAAGGTTTCCAGGTCGTGGGCATCGGAGCCGCGGGTGGTAACCAGGTTGAAACGGCCGGCAAGTTCCCGGATCGCCGCAATCATGGCGCGCTCGCTTTTCTGGTCGCGAAAATGGCTGCAGTCGGGCTTATGCGGATTCCAATAGGGATAATCCGTTTCCAGGCCGGCCAGTCCGAAGCGGATCATCTCTTCCACCAGCATATCCAGGCGGATGCCGTGTTTCTTTAAGTAACCGGGATGGGCGATCACCGGCATCCCGCCGGCATGCAGGATCAACTCAATGGCTTGCGGCAAGGTGGGACGAAATACTTTCGCGTCGACCCGGGCATGTTCGTCCAGCAGGCGTCTGAATCCGGCATAATCGTCGACCAGTTCCTGCTGCCGCAGGAAACGGTAAAGATGGGGCTTCATTACCGTATCGCGTTCCGGAGTGAAAATCCGGCTCAGGTCAATGACATCGGAGCGGAAATGGCGGTTAAGGGCTTCCGCCTGGAGTCGAATCCGTTGCCGGCGTTCCGCCTGCACACGAGCCAGGTGGGCGTTTAATTCGGCATTTTCAATGTCAATCCCGTAGCCCAGCAGGTGAACTTCCATCTGCTGATAATCCGTATCGAGTTCAATGCCTGGGACCAGTTCGATCCCCAGGGCCGCTGCGTCGGCGATCGGGTGATCACGGCGATAGGTTCCCAGCGCATCATGGTCGGTGATCGAGATCCGCGCCAATCGCAGCCTGGAAGCGGTATCCAGGATTTCCTGGAAAGTGTTGTCCCCATCCGAGACCCGGGTGTGGATATGAAGATCTTCGCGGTGGTGCATATGCGATTATAACACAACCATTTCCACAGTGCGCCACATGCCCTTTTCCTGAGTAAGTGGGAAGTGAAAAGTGGGAAGTGGGAAGTGAAAAGTGAAAAGTGAGAAGGAGACAGGTGGCAGGAGGAACGGTTCATGGCTTTTTGTTCACCGGGCCGGAAGGTTCCTCATCACTCGAACTCCCTGCCGCGCCATCACTAGCGCTTGGGATTTCCATCACTGGAAAAAAGGGGAAACGGGCAAGGGACGAATGGCAAGCGGTCGGGGGCGATTGAGCCCGAATGGGGTCCCCCTACGCCTGTCACCTTCTTCGTAACTTCCCAACTCCCCAACTTTGATAAACCTGAAAGTGAGTTGAAAGCAAAAAAAACGGGGCAACATCCGTTGCCCCGTTATGGTGGTGGATAAGATGCGGCTTAAAGTTCCAACTCGGATTTTACATCGGATACGAGTTTGCGGAATTCAGCCTTGATGCGGTTCTCTTCCTGTTTCAAGGCTTCCATTTCCGCAGCCGTATCGGAAGTGCCGCCGGATTGGGCCATTCTGAGTTTTTTCTGGATATCCGCCAGCTTGTCCAGTTCGTATTGGGGCGGCGCCAGATCAATGGAAGTGTAATTCTGGCGGATATGGCGTTTCTGTTTGAACTCTTCGCGTTTCAAGCGCATGATCTCTTCTTCGTTGCGGGAAGCCGAGGCTTGTTGCCTCTGGATCTTGGCGTTGTACTGGTCGAGTTTGCGGAAGTAATTGTATTTGCTGAAGAGCTGGTGTTCGGCTTTGGCCATGGCGATTTTCTCGTTGGCGTCGTTGTCTTCGGCGTCAAAGCGAAGTGCGGCTTCAATCAGATAGCGCACGGAAGGATCAAAAGCGTTGCGGCTTTTGGTGGACATTTCCGCGTAGGCCTGGCCCAGGCGATAGGCGACAGTGGCGGAAGGGGTTTCGGCCAGCATCTCCTTGAACACGTTGACCGCTTCCTGGTGCCGTCCCGAGCGCATCAGGGCCGTACCGTAGAGGCGGCGGATGTCGACATTGCCTTTGTCGGAACCGCTCATGCCGTTGTACGCTTCTATGGCGGCGCTGAAATCTTCATCCTGAAGCACAAGGCGTTTCATTTTCTGTTCAGGAGTCTCGGAAGGCGGGGGAGGAGTGGTTAACTTGGATTTGAGGTCCTTCGCGGCGGAAAGCACATCGCCCAGACCCTGGTTGGAAGAGGCAATGGATATGGCTGCGTTGGTGTGTTTCAGGGCCAGGTCCTTATCGTACACCGAGGCTTTCTTGACGCCGTAGCTGTTTCCCAGCATGAGGTTGAGGCGGGCTTCTTCGCCCTTGTCGTAGCCGCTGAACCCCAGGCACTTTTTGCCTATCTCGACCGCTTTGGCATAATCCTGCATCTGGAAACTGTCCATCGCAATCCAGTAATAGGCCAGGCGGGTGAATTTCTGTGTGGTGTCGGAGTACTTTTTAACGTAGGCTTCGAACGCCTGTATGCGTTCGGATCCCGGCTTTTTGGTCATTGCGGTGATGTAATCCTGGGTGAAACCGATATCGGAATCATCCTGGGATGCCAGCGGAGCGCAAAATGCCAGGGAGATCATCAGGCCGGCGATAACAATCAGTTTTTTCATATACAACTCCTCTCAACCAATCAAAATGGTCGTGGTGTATGCTGGTATTTTACATGGTTTGGAAAAGAATTCAACCCCCGGCGAGTCTGGATTTAGTCGGGGGGGTATGCTAAACTGGCCTCCAATGCGGCAGATCGAAATCGTAGCCGCCTCCACGCACAACCTGCGGGAGGTTTCACTGAACATCCCCAAGAACCGCTTGGTGGTAATCACCGGCGTGTCCGGTTCGGGGAAATCCAGCCTTGCGTATGACACGCTTTTTCAGGAAGGCCAGCGCCGATACCTGGAATCCTTGTCTGTATTCGCCCGCCAGTTCATCAAGTCGCTGGAGAAACCGGCCGTCCGTTCCGTGCGTGGTATCTCACCCACCATTTCCATCGATCAGAAACACTCCAGCTATTTTTACAACTCAACGGTGGGGACCATATCCGAGATCAGCCCTTTCCTGCGCCTGATCTATGCGCGGGTGGGCAAACCCCATTGTCCCCAATGCAAAAAGCCCATCCAGTCGCTGAATGTTCCGGACCTCGCCGGATTGCTGGTCACCCGCCATGGTGAGCGCTTGATTCATATCCTAGCCCCGGTGGTACGCAACCGCAAGGGCAGTTACCAGGAATTGTTCGAAACCTATCGTAAGCGGGGGTTTTTAAAAGCGCTGGTCGATGCTGAATGGATGACGCTGGACGCTCCGCTACCCCTGGATCGCAATAAACGTCACGATATCGCCGTACTGATCGACGCGATTGAGCCGTCAGACACGCCCCTCCATGCCCTGGAGGAAAGTCTGGAACTGGCCATGGAAGAGGGCAAGGGAGAGCTGCTTGTTCGTTGCGGGAGAGAGGAAACACTTTTTTCCCGTCGCCTTTACTGTCCCGATTGCCGCCTGGCGTTGAGTGAGCCTCAGCCCGCCACGTTTTCGCTCAATTCCCCGCTGGGGGCGTGCCCGGCTTGCCGGGGGACGGGAGAGGATGAATCCGGGAAGGTTTGCGATGCATGCGGGGGGAGCGGTTATGGACCGGGCGCATTGGCGTTCCGCTTCCGGGGGTTGGACATTCATGCGCTCGGCGCGATGGAAATCCGTGACCTGTATGACCTGTTTGCGGGTATCCACCCCGATCCCGAAGAAGAACCGTTGCTGTCTCCGCTGATTCCACAGATACGGCAACGATTGGATGCGTTCCTGCGCCTGCGCCTGGAGTATCTGGACCTGAACCGCCGCATTCACACGCTTTCAGGAGGGGAGTTGCAACGCACGCGTCTGGTTTCCCAGATCGGGTTCCAGTTGTCCGGGGTGATCTACGTGTTGGACGAGCCATCCATCGGTATGCATATGTCCGAAGTGGAGAACCTGATTTCCGTGTTGCGTGACCTGCGGGACGCGGGCAATACGGTGGTGGTTGTGGAACACGATCCATATACGATCACCGCCTGCGACTGGGTGGTGGACCTGGGACCCGGCTCCGGTGAAGCCGGCGGCCGGGTGGTTTATAATGATGACATCCGGGGGTTTCTGCACGCTGAAAACTCATTGACGGCTGATTATCTGCGCAGAAAGTGTTGCCGGGAACCATTGCGCAAACCGTCAACCAAGCCAAAGGAATTTTTGCGGCTGGGCGGCTTAACGGTTCATAATGTGAAAAACGTGGACATCGAGATCCCCTGCGGTGCCTTGACCGTGATTACCGGTGTATCCGGTTCAGGCAAGAGTTCGTTGATCATGGACGCACTGGTGCCGCTGGTTCAGCAAAGCATAAACGCCGATATGGCGTTGCCGCCCGGAGTTTCGATCACAGATATCGAGGTTCCGGAGTCACTGCGCCGGGTTCTGGCCGTTGACCAGGGAGCCATCGGCAAGAATGCCCGTTCTTGTCCGGCCACATATGTGGGGCTCATGCAAGAGATCCGCTGTTTGTTTGCCGGGACAATGGACGCCCGGATTCGTGGATATGCTCCGGGTCGCTTCAGTTTCAACAACAGGGGCGGCCGTTGCGAGGCCTGCGCCGGGCTCGGATTGCATCGCCTGGAGATGGGTTTTCTTCCGCGACTGGATGTGACCTGTCCGGTCTGCAACGGTACGCGATTCAATACGGAAACCCGCAAGGTACGTTACAAGGGACGATCCATTGATCAGGTGCTGGATATGACCGTGGATGCGGCGGTAACGTTTTTTGCCGCGGTGCCGCAGATCGTTTTCCGCCTGCGCGTGCTTCAGGATATCGGCCTGGGGTATTTGCGCCTGGGCCAGCCGTCAACCACGCTGTCCGGCGGGGAGTCACAACGCATTAAACTCAGTCGCGAGCTGGGGAAGAAATCAACCAGGCCCACGCTGTTTGTGCTGGATGAGCCGACGGTCGGCCTGCATGCGGACGATATCCGCAAACTGGTTGCTGTTATGGATTCCCTGGTGGAGAAAGGGGGCAGCGTAGTCGTGATCGAGCACAACGCTCAGGTGATCCGGGCCGCGGATTGGGTGGTGGATCTTGGGCCGGGAGGCGGCCGGAACGGGGGGCATGTGCTTTACCAGGGGCCGTTGTCCGGTTTGGCCGGTTGCCGTGATTCAGTGACGGCCAGGTGGTTGAAAGACATATCGCATTCTTGAGAGGCCGTAAATGCCATTTGCAGAACTTTTCGGAAATCGTCGCATCAAGCGTGTGCTGACCAGTTACCTGCGCAATCGCACCATACCTCCGGCCATGTTGTTCAGTGGTGCCGGCTCGGTCAATTTGAAAGGCTTCGCGCTGGGGCTGGCCAAAGCCCTGAATTGCCTGAAAATGGAGCATGACTTTTGTGGCGAATGCGCCCACTGTCTGGATATCGATCGTGAAATGTTTCCCGATGTGCGCCTGTTGCGTCCAGATGGTCAGCAATACAAAAAAGAGCAGGTGGATTTCATTGTCGAAGATCAGTTGCGGCGCCCCCTGAAGGGCGACCGTAAGGTCTATATCCTGGAATCCGCCCAGATGCTTTCGGAAAGTTCGGCCAACGCTTTCCTGAAAGCCCTGGAGGAGCCTTCAGAAACGACGATTTTCATACTGTTGACGCCCAGTCTCGCGGGAATTCTTCCCACCATCCAGTCACGCTGCCAGGTGCTTCGATTCGCTCCCCCGGCCCCGGAAGAAATCCGTAAATACCTGCTGGGTCAGGGCATGCAAGAGGAAAAAGCGGCGCTGTTGTCGCGGCTCTCGCAATCCCAGCGGCTGGACCTGATTCACGGGAACTATGATGAATTGCTGGCAGCCAGAGGAGCGGTTCTGGATGTATTGGGGCGATTGCTGCGCCATGACGGCGAAGGCGAAGTGTTGGTGAAGTTGAACGAGCTCAATCGCCGCCGTGACGCCTTCATCACCTATTTCCGCGAACTGGTGAATTTGATTTCTCAATTTTTACGGGATATAATGGTGCTGAAAGCAGGCGGTGACGCATCACTGCTTTTCAACATCGATTTCAGAGAGGAACTGATGGTATTGTCTCAATATAGCGGGGAAGAGAAGTTGCTTTTCCTGATCCGCCGCATGGAAACCCTTTTGCGTGATGTCCAACGCAACCTGAATGCAAAAGTGCTGACACAGGAGTTTATCCGATCTTTCAGCGATCCGGAGACCGGAGTTGGTTAAACTGATTACGGTTCAGGTGTCCAGCACGAGGGATGTCCTGCATTTCAAGATTGGTGACTCGGAAGTGTCTTCGGGTGATTATGTCGTTGTGCGTTCCATGATCGGCGAGGAATTGGGCCGGGTGATCAAGACATTCGGCAGTTCGTTTAACGACCGTTTGAAGATTGACCGCATCCCTGAAGTGTTGCGCAAAGCCAATGAACGCGATCTGGAAGGTTATGAACGCAAACGCCAGGAAGAGAAGCGGGCCTTTGATTTCTGCCTGGAAAAGATCAATGAACGAGAGATTCCCATTAAACTGATCCGGGTGATTTTCTACACCAACGAGCGCAAAGCCATCTTTTACTTCTCTTCGGAAGGGCGTATCGATTTCCGTGACCTGGTCAAGGACCTGGCCCGGCGCCTGAAGATGCGTATCGAGATGCGCCAGATCGGCATCCGCGACGAGGCCAAGATGATCGGCGGCATCGGCATCTGCGGCCGTCAATTGTGTTGCAAGTCGTTTCTGAACAATATCGAGCCGATTACCCTGCAGATGGCCAAACGGCAGAATCTGAACATGAACCCGCTGAAGATTTCCGGCCAGTGCGGCCGCCTCATGTGCTGCCTTTCTTATGAAGAGGATCACGGCGGGCGGGTTTTGATTGAAGACCAGGACGAGTTGGTGGGCTACAACGAGGAAGAGGACATGGACCAGACCCTGAATCAACCGGGCGGGAACTGAAAAACCGGTTGGGACTGCCTGTTACCTGGTACCGGTCACCTTTTTTTAACTTTTTCCCTCATCAACTCCCCAACTNNCCAACTTTTCAACTCTCTTTTGCCGGCTTCATGAAACGGTTCAGGGCGAAAAGCGCGGAAAAAAGTCCGATCACGGTTCCCAGTATCAGCAATTGCAAAAAAATGGTCGGCGGGATACGGTTGACCTTGATCATGTCGCGCAGCAGGTCAAAGACAAGGCCGGCGTAGGAAGGAAAAAGGCTGACTGTCGCCAATAAAAGCAGGATGGAAAACAGGCCGCCGAAAAATCCCAGCAGTGCGCCCTCGATCACAAAGGGAAAGCGGATATAACTGCGCGTGGCGCCGACCAGTTCCTGGATATAGATTTCTTCTCTGCGATAGAGGATGTTGAGCTTGATCACATTGAAAATAATGAAAACCGACACAAAAATGAGAATAGTGCTCAGGAAAGCGCCCACCAGTGAGATGAAGCGTTTGACCGTCATGATTTTGTGGGCCCATTCCAGGTTGACTTCGCGACTTTCCACCTGGGGAAGTTGTGAAATCTCGGTGATCAGGGCGGATACCTTGGTGTCGAAATTGTATTGGGGATGAAACGTGATTTCCAGTGAGGCCGGGAACGGCGAGGCGTCGAATTCCGCCAGGATAAACTCCAGGTCGGGGAATTCGCGGACAAAGTCGGCCTGGGCCTGTTGCGTGGACTTGAAGTTTACCTTGTGGACAAGCAGGTTGCCGCGCAGGCGTTCCATCAGCTTGTCGACATCGCGGCTATTGACATCATCCTTTAGGTAGAAAATCGCTTCCACGTTCTGCGAAAAGCGTTCGGTAAACCGGTCCAGGTTGTGAGAAATGAATTCAAACAGTCCGAATATCATCAAGGTGAAGGCGATGATTCCCAGGCACAGGAAACTGACCAGTTTGTTGCGCCAGATGTTGCGCAGGGCGCGGTCCAGTGAAATTTCCACGCGCTTCATGGCCGCGTCTCCTTATCCCATCCGGATACCAGGCGTCCCTTGTCCAGGCGCAATACGCGGCGGGGAAACAATTGCAACAAGTGTTGATCGTGGGTGGCCAGGATGATGGTGATGCCGTTGGCGTTGATGCGTTCGAAGATTTTGAACACTTCAATGGAGAGTTCGGTGTCCAGGTTGCCGGTGGGTTCGTCCGCGACGATGATTTTGGGGTTTCCCACAATCGCGCGTGCGATGGCCACCCGCTGCTGCTCGCCCCCGGATATGTGCGAGGGCGGGTAGTTTTTGCGATGGGTGAGTCCCACCAGGGAGAGCGCGCTTTGAACCATGCGTGAGACCACTGAACTGCGTTCTCCCCGCACCACCAGCGGCAGGGCCACGTTCTCGTATACCGTCAGGGATTCAATGAGTTTGAAGTCCTGAAAGATGATGCCGATTTTGCGGCGCAGCCGGTACACATGCTTGGCGGGGATCAGGTTGATGTTGGCGGAATCGACCAGAATCTGGCCTTTTGAAGGGGTTTCATCCTTGAATATCAGCTTCAGCAAGGTGGTTTTGCCTGCTCCGGAGGCCCCCGTAAGGAAGACGAACTCGCCCTTTGCCACCGAAAGGTTGATGTCCTGCAGCGCCCAGTCGCCCTTTATGTATTGCTTGTATACGTGGTAGAACTCGACCATGATGGGTTGATTATGCACGATAAAGTTGAAAAGTTGAAGAGGAAAAAGGAGGCAGGCGACAAAAGTCAGGCGTAGGGACGGCCCCCTGTGGCCGCCCTATAGCATGCAGGAGGTAGAAAAGAGTTTATACGTTTATACGCACCGGCCCCATTCGGGCTCAATTGTCCATGGCTACTTGCTATTCGCCCCTTACCCTTTTCCTCCTGTCACCTGAAACCTGTCACCTTCCTTCAAATCCGAAATCCCAA
>DBFQ01000065.1 GCA_002294665.1 Candidatus Aminicenantes bacterium UBA876 | reverse complement strand
TTCAACGCCCCCTATTTCTTCTGCCAGCAGGCATTCGAACTGGGCCTTTTCCCCGCAAGCCGGTTGCAATGACACAGACAGAGCGAACCTCACTTAAATGATCCCTCAAAACGAACCCCCCAAACTCTTCTACCGCGGTTCCAGCATGAAAGGCACTTTCAAACCCGGTGACCGGCTTGCCATTGAAGCAATCCCTTTCAGCCGAATCCGCAAGGGTGACCTGATCGTCTTCCGAAGAAAGATCAAGGGAAAAACCGAGTTTGTGGTCCATCGAGTTGGGGATGTCACCCCCGATGGCCTGCTCACACGTGCTGACAACTCACGCTTTAATGATCAGGGAATGGTAACAAAAGAGATCATCACCGGCCGAGTCGTTTCTGTTGACCGCAATGGAACAGCATTTCCCCCCCGGAACGGCATTCCCGGCCGTTTGCATGCGCTCCGACTGCACACCCGGTTGAGAATTCTACACTTTCTAAAACGCTTTCTGCGCGTTCCCTATCGATTCCTGAAAAAATCCCGCATTGTTGCCAAGATCTGGCATCCAAAAATCAAAATCGCACATTTTCAAACACCGGAAGGTCCTGTAATAAAATATGTTCACGGGGAACGTGTCGTTGCTACCTACTGGACCGAGCAGAAAAAATGGTTATGCCAAAGTCCATACAACCTGGTTTTGCCTCCCCCACCTCAATTCTCAACCCGGGATCCTCTGCAGAAAAATTAAAAGGAAACGGGTTGAAATCACGGCTTCCTATTCACACGTTGATTCATCACCCCCTGGAGAATGGGTCTGTTTCGGCGCTGATCACCCTGGAAATCATATCAAGTCGGAATAGCCAGGGTAACAACCTTTTCAGAATTTGACCCGACGATCACTCAGCCAGAGCGCCCTCATCAGCGATTATCCTTAATCCAGCACACTATAGGCATAACCCAGAGCATCGCATTGATGCATACAAAATAATCTTATGATTCTATGCGCAAACGCTTCACTCGGGGCAAAACAACTGCTGCTCTCTTTCTAAAAAAATCTTGCTAAAAAAAAGACACAGGAATTCATAACAGAAATCAGAAACTAGATCCAGAGTTGCACCAGGCTGGCGACCCTCCCGCCTGGCATGCCACTGAAGCGGTCTGGCCTTCGGCATTGCAGTTCTGCTGGGCCGACTCACCATTGTTTTCGCAATTGTTGGTAGCGTTGGCACCAGTCGCCGTGCAAGCAGGCACCATATTCGGATCCACACCGGACACGCATTCGCCCTGTCCGGCCCCGTAACCAGTACTGCACATAGCCCCCAATACCGAGGCAATCTTTCCCGCATCAACACTCATGGGTTTTTCGTATACGAACTTCTGCATCTCACTCATTTTTGTTCCTCCAGAATATCAATCATGCAATACCGGTCTGAAATACCTCTGAAATCAATTCTACAATAGAATCTTCTTTTTTAAAACAAAATTTCCATCCGTGAATTTTTTTTGACACATCCACTATAGTAGCGAACCATGACTTGCGAAGTTCAATGTTTTCAATCTGTCGCTGGCGGTCCACCTCAAAGACTGCATCCATAAGATGTCTGCATAAGGCTAACGCATCCAGGGGAACGAGTTCATTTCCACCATAAGGGAATATACGCACAAAAGCCGTTACAGGATAATCTCCGGTTGCGACCCGGATACCTTTTTCCTTTAAAAACTTGTTGCGGCTGTCACCGTTGCACATCATCCATCGATCCCCATTAGAAAATAGATACACTTTGTCATCCGAAATCACATGGTACCGCTGGCCAAGGATCCTGACGATTGTGCTTTTCCCCGACGTGGAATGCCCCAGAAAAATCACTCCTTGTCCTGAAATGACTGCGGAAGATCCATGCAGGAAAACTCCTTTTCGCTCTTTGATTGAATCGCCTTCACTCATGGGCGTCTAAACACTCCGAGACATAGCTTCTACGCCGGGTTACGGGGAACAATCCTCTCCTATCCGTTTCCAGGCAAAGATAGTATGGATGAACCAGTTCCCCGAACAGTGAATAGTTGATGGCCACGCATTCGGTCTGGCAACGATGGGAATGGATGCAGTCTCCGCATAGCCCCGGGTATTCGCCATCCAGGTCACGCCGCAATTTCAGCAAGGTCGGGTTGTGGAGCCACACATCGCGAAGGCTGTCCCTGCCCAATTTTCCGAAACACAATTCCGGAATATTTCGACCGATGCCGCAAAGGGCCATTTCGCCGCCGCCCAGTATCCCAAGAATCCCGCGAACATTGCATTGTCCACCCGCATGGTGGGGGTCCAACAATTCCTTTACGGAGGACAATGCCGGCGGTATCGACATGTGCAACTGTATCGGGTATTTATCCGTCATCTCTCCGCGGATAAAATGCAGCAGACGCATGTGTTCATCGTAGTCCAGGGTCTTCCCATCGTCCGTCATTTTCTTGCCCCGGCCGGTGGGAGTGACGGGGTTGAACTTCACGGAACCTGCTCCAAGGGAAACAGCGAGTTTGATGACTTCCTCTACATCAGCCAGATTAGCCTTGTGGGGACACATAATAATCTGGGGTCTATAACCGGCATCGACCAGGTACTCGATCGCCTTTACAGTCTTTTTGAATGCCCCCTGCAATCCCCTGAAATCATCATGAAATTCCGGGCGGTGGCTGTCCAGGCTGGTGGAGACGAACCACATGGTTGAGTTATGCTTCATGTATTTGGCCAACTCCGCCGTCATGAGCAGGCCGTTGGTCTCCATGGTCAACCGGATATCTTCCCCGCTCAGGTAGTCCAGGAAATCGCGGAATCGCGGGTGTAGCAGCGGTTCGCCCCCCGTAAACTTGGCATTCCTCAACCCCAGCGGCTTGGCTTCATTCACAGCGGATTGCAACTGCTCTAAATCGATGCAATCTCCAGGACTGGGTTCACCGTTGACGAACTTGGGAGTAATCCAGCAATGCCGGCAGAAAAGATTGCATCCGGTAGTCATATACAGGTAAAAGGCGTTTAAAGAGGGCACTCCCTCGGGCAGATTCATTCTCTGCTCTCTCTCTTTTTTATCCCGATCCGCCAACGGTTCCCGCCTATTCATCCGCTACTTCCTTGACAAATCCCTTGGCTTTAAGTACCAGGACGAAATCCCGGATATCCTTTTCTACTTGCTCTGCAGGCGCGTCCACGTACATTTGCCTGATATGGGCTTCGACTTCCTTCAAAGTCCGGGGTAACCTTTCCGTGAATTGCCAGATATGCAACCCGATGGGGTTGATAATCTGCACTGAATTGGATTCCGGGTTAAACAGGATGGCACCGTCCTCATCTTCCACTCGGCAGGAGACACCGGGATTCACCATGAATCTTTCTATTTTTGACATTGACAATCCTCCTTTTTCCAACCATTTGACATGAGCCCGGATCACTCCCGAATCCAGCAGTTCCAGAATCAGTTCTGAAACCTCAGGAAATATCTCCTCAGCCTTTTTGCCAGACTCCTGAGATAGACTGGACACGACTCCGATTACACGTTTATTTTGCTTGATCAAATCCAAGACCCGCTTAGCAGTAGCGTTGATCTCCAGAAGCCGCATTTGCGCGGCAAGAAAAACCAAATACCTGTCAGAGAATTCTCCAATAGATACCTCATTACAGATGGAGAATCTCAATCGTTTATCCAGCATGATTGTCTATTCGGCCCAGGGAACAAGAGGAGATTTCAATCCCGTATCCTGAAGAAATTTTCGATAACAATCATGCAGGTTTGCCCGGTTGATATCTCCCGTTTGCGTATAAGGCAGTCCCGGGCAACTTCCGTTGCAGAATTCCTGCCATTCACAACCCTTGCAGTCAGGTACTTCACTCATGGGAATCTGCCGGCGTTTCTTCAAATCTCTCAGGATCGGACTGTTCAGCCAGATCTGCTTGATGGAGACCTGGTTGATCCTGCCCATCTCAAGCCCGGGCAGCATGTTACATGGAGAAATGATTCCGTCGTGGTGCACGGACAATTTGTTGAACATGCACCCACAGGCGGTCAGGTACCCCATTGAATATCGCGCGGTTTTCTCTCCGGTAGCGCGTGCGTGCTCCATTTCTCCATAGGTTCGCCATTTCGCCAAGGGACCGGCAGAGGCCATGATCCGACCGGGATACTTCAGGTCCAACTGATGCATTGTGATTATGGCATTTAATTGCTGTTGAGGAGACAAGGTAATACCGGTCTGGTTATCACAGCCTGCGCCCATGGGAATGGCGTCATTCGTACCAAAGCTTCTCAGGCCGACATCTTCCAGCAGCAGTTTGACGATATTTTCAAGATCGTCAACATTGTGGCGGTTAATTGTCAGCCGTGAAGTAACCGGAAAGCCTGCTTCTTTCAACAAACGCAGGCCCTTGATCGCCCGTTCGAATGACCCTTTTCCCCGGCTCCTGTCATGGACTTCGGCGCAGGATCCATCGATCGACACCTGGACGGAATTCAACCGATTCAAGCGCTTGCCCTTTTTAAATTTTTCAATCGTGTCTTCAGTAATCAACGTACCATTGGATAAAATCGAGTAACGCATGCGTTTCTCGATCAAGTAATCAATAATCTCCCAGAGATCTTTCCGAACAAAGACTTCGCCTCCGCTCAGGGTCAGA
>DBFQ01000061.1 GCA_002294665.1 Candidatus Aminicenantes bacterium UBA876 | reverse complement strand
GTTGAGGGGGGAATCCGCGTGATTACGTCCATAATGGCGTTGCGTATCGTGGATTGGCTGGTGGTGATCGTGGTTCCGGCCATGGCCGCCGGCTTGCCCGCCCTGGAGGGACTTGGCCCCAGGCACCCCGGATGCGTCCGCCTGTTGGATTGGGCCTGGGAAGCAAGCGGGGAAGATATGGTGGTCTGGGCCCGCCCCCAATGGAGCAGCGGGCATCACCGTGATCGCCAGGGTTTGCAGAAGGGGCGCAATGGAAAAAACTGAACAGACAAAACCGCGCGTGGGTATCAGCACTTGCCTGCTCGGGTTCAAGGTCCGTTATGACGGCGGCCACAAGCTGGACCATTTCCTTGCCGATACCCTGGGACAATTCGTGCAATGGGTGCCGGTCTGCCCCGAAATGGAAGCCGGGTTCGGCGTGCCTCGCGAAGCCTTTCGCCTGGTGGGGGAGGTGGATTCCCCCCGACTGGTTACCAACCGCACGGCAAAGGACGTCACGGACCGCATGCTGGCATGGACGCGACAGAGATTGGCCGAGCTGGAGCAGGAATCCCTGTGCGGTTTCGTGTTTAAAGCCAAGTCCCCTTCCAGCGGCATGGAGCGGGTCAAAGTCTACAATCCCAAGGGCGTTCCGGTCAAGCAGGGCGTGGGCATATTCGCCCGGGCTTTCATGCAGCATTTCCCCAATCTGCCGGTGGAAGAGGAAGGCCGCCTGCACGACATGGTCCTGCGTGAAAACTTCATTGTGCGTGTATTTGCATATTCGCGCTGGCGCGAATGGCTGCAAAACAATCCCAGCCTGGGAGGCCTGATGGATTTCCACTCCCGCCACAAGTTGCTTTTCATGGCCCACCAGCCCGGCCTGGCGACTGAACTGGGCGGTTTGGTGGCCCGGGCTTCCCAACATGCCCTTGATGAGGTCCTGGCCGAATATGAAGAGCGGTTCATGGCCCTGCTGCACCGCCGTGCCACGCATCGCACGCACACCAATGTGCTCCACCACGTGATGGGCTATTTCAAAAAAGAATTGGCTGGTGAAGAAAAGGCGGAATTACTGGAAGTGATTGAAAATTACCGCCGTGGCCTGTTGCCTTTGGTCGTGCCGTTGACATTGATGAACCATTACCAGCGGATGTACCCGCACCCTTACCTGGAACGCCAGGTTTACCTGGATCCCGGCCCCCTCGAACTGCAACTGCGCAATCACGTATGAGGAAGGTGACAGGTGACAGGAGGCAGGAAGGCAGTCGATACTTTTTCAACTTCTTACCTCTGCAACTTTTCAACTCTTCAACTTTTCAACTTCCAAAACTCATAAAAACTGAAAATTTGCAGATTCGCATGAAATCCGCTATAATACAGCACGGAATTTTAGTGAAGGGAATGTCTCCGGGATGGGAATAAAAAAAATCACCTTATTATTGTGGGTATTGCTTTGCCTGGTCCTGACGCCTTCCGGACTCGATGCAAACGATGACGATTCGGGCGATACCCGCGCTGGTGAAGTTGAATCAAAAGCGTTGCGCCTGATCTATTCCCCGATTGCTTATTATTCTCCGGAAACCGACCTGGCGTACGGGGTCGCTGGCAGCGGCATCTTCCGCCTCAGCCCCCAGGACGGGCGCAACCGGCCCTCCGCCGTTTCCGCCCTGGCCGTGTACACGCAGAGAAAGCAATTCCAGCTCGAACTCGATACCGATTTGTACCTCAACAGCTGGGGGGCGAGGATCCGCGCCAAAGTCAGTTACAAGGATTTTCCCGACAGATTTTTCGGTATCGGCTCCTCTACCCGCCCGCAGGATGAAGAAGTGTTTACCTCGCGCAGCCTGGGGTTATGCGTGTCGATCGAGAAACTGGTCTGGGCTTCGCTCAGCCTGGGAATCCTGGCTCACTATGACACCTGGGATATCACGCGGATCGAGGACGGCGGCCTGCTGGCCACGCAGGCGTATATCGGCGGCCGCGGCGGCCAAGTGGCCGGATTCGGCCTGGCCGCGACATGGGATACCCGGGGCCGTGTGTATTCGCCCCTGACCGGCACGCTGGTCACCGCACGAGCGGATTTTTATTCCAGGGTGTTCGGCAGTGAATATTCGTTTTCCCACCTGATCGTGGACGCGCGCAAATATCTTTCACCGTTCCGCGGCCATGTGCTGGCCGTACAAAGCCGATTGGAGCTGGAAAGCGGTGATGTCCCCTTTTCTTACCTGGCCCGCTTCGGCGGCATGAACGCCATGCGCGGCTATTACGATGGGCGTTTCCGCGACCGCAACCTGGTCATGGCTCAGGTCGAGTACCGCATGCCCCTTTTCAGCCGCTTTGGCCTGGTGGGTTTTGCCGGCGTCGGAACCGTTGCGCCGACATTGGGCGAACTGGATCTGCTGAAGCCCATGTTTTCAGGGGGCGCCGGCTTGCGCTTCGTGTTCGATAAGAAAGAGCACATCGTGATTCGCATGGATGTCGGCTTCGGCAGGGATTCATCGGGGATTTATTTCTCTATCTACGAGGCTTTTTAGCCATGCCGCCCGGGGAAATTCTGTCCCCGCGAATCCGTGAGTATATGCCGGCGGATTACGAAGCGCTGATCGCGTTGTGGCGGACCTGTGATTTGCCCCTCAAACCTGACGGGCGCGACTCCCGAAAACGTCTGGAAGCGGAACTGTACAACGGTCCGGGAAAACTGTGGGTGGCGGAAGTGGACGGCCGCATTGCGGGAGCGGTGCTGGCGACCCATGATTTTCGCAAGGGCTGGATCAACCGCCTGGCCGTGGATCCCTGCATGCGCCGGCGCGGCCTGGGAATGAGCCTGGCCGGAATCGCTTTGAATTACCTCCAAAAGGACTGCAATCTCTTGATTTCCGCCATCCTGATCGAGGGCGACAACCCCGAATCCCACGCCCTGTTTTCGCGCCTGGGTTTCAAACCCCACCCCGACATCCGCTACTACGCCCTGCGAAACACGCCGGAAGCGTGAACAGGACAACTCAAATTCAAAGTTCGCGATCTGAGATTTGAGAAAAACATAAACGACAATTTCGAAATCCCGATTACCAGACAAATTCAAATTTTCCAAATGCAAATGTTTGAAAATTAAAATGGTTTAATTCATTTGCCCGCTTTGCAAACTTCCTTTCCTGCATCCTGACAGCTGATACCTTATTTTTGCAATTCCCTTTTTTACCTGTTGACAAATCATCGCCGCGGGCATATTCATCCCAGGGGGAGCGAGCATGAAAAAAATCGGTAGTATCCTGGTTATTTTTGTCTTGCTGCTGGTGGTTTCCTGCAAGAAAAGCAGTGAAGTCGTTGCGGGCATTTATTCAATCACCTCCGGGAGCGCCACTGTGGGATGGCCTCCCTTCGGCAATGCCTATTTTGCGATGCGGGCCGATGTCTCGTGCCAGAATGAAGTCGCCGGAACCATCATTTCCTGGAAGTTTTTATTTAAAACGGATGAACGCGTGATCGTGGAAGTAAACAACCTGAACTATACTGCCTATGCCCCCTATATCCAGACCAATGCAGGTTACGATGAGCAGGGGCGCTTCTATATCCCGGCCGGGAGGGATATCTTTTTCAATTTGAGTCAAAGTTCCGGCGGTGAAGACTTTTTCTGCCCTTATTACATGCTGCCGGAAAGACCGTACGATCTGTTGATCGTCATGGAAATCCTGGACGAAAACGGTAACCTTGCCGCCTGCGAATACAAAACCTTTGTGGATTTTTCATTCATGGATTCATGATCGGGTAAAAAACCGGTTCGAGAAAACCACCCGGATCAACTGGTTGCGTCATTCTGCCGCCGTCTCCTGCCGCCATTCCGAATTTTCGCCCTGGTAGAATGCGGAAGGGCGCGCAGAGGTCCGGGAAACGGTTTGTCATGGCGTGTTTCTTTTTGAAATCCGCCCCGGAGAAATCATCAGCGCGAACCGGCCGGGGAGTTTCAGACCATGCGGTCATCCTGCGGGGAGGTATGTGCGTCTGCAAACATGAACCCGGGAGGTGAAAGTGAAACGAGAGGAATTTTTGAAAACCGCCGCTTTGTGCGGGGTTTGCGCCTGCGCGGGAATGCCCTCTCCAGAAGCGGAGGCGGTCAAGCAGAATCCTGAGTTGAAGGACCTGCAGCGCAGGATCGCGTTCGTGCATCCGCGTTTTGCCAAACTGATCGGCATGCTTGAAAATGATCTGTCATCTGAAGAGTTGAAGCGGTTGCTGGAAAAACTGGGACGCGAGTGTTCGCGGGAATTCGCCCCGATTTACGCAAAATACAGGGGCGACCTGGAGGGCTTTCTGAACATGTGCCGCAAGGATTGGAAAATGAACTGCGAGCATGATCCCGTCCGCAAAAGGGTTGTCACTTATGGTGAAAAGACCGGCAGGTGTTTTTGCCCCTTTGTGGATCAAGCACGCATGAGCCCGGCGTTCTGCGAATGTTCCCTGGGCTGGCAGATGGAAACCTTCAGCGCGGTGATCGGCAAGCCCGTACGGGCGAAGATCCTCTCATCGGTGCTCCGGGGCGGGCGTTCCTGCGATTTTGCGGTTGAATACGGCTGATCCTCCCGGAAAATTCCGTATCTAACGGAATTATCATACCCGGTTGTGCGTGCTTCCTTTTCGCAGTTGATGCCCTTTTGGAATGATCGTAATCCGGGCGCAACGCGGCGGTTTCGCCGGCTGTGCCCACAGGAGATTTCGGTAGTTTCTTTCCAATGGTACGCCGGGGTAATCTGAAAAATGTTAGCCGGCCTGCCGCCAGCCTTTGCTCATGGATGGGAAAGGGCCCCCTTCCCAGGGACGGGAAGGGGGCTGAGAAAAGCTATTTTTCCGGAGCCAGGTGCCTGGCCAGGAATTTCTCCATGGCGCCGTAGAAGTCGAAGCGGTTTTCCTCGTTGCGGAAACCATGGCCTTCGTTTTCCTTGACCATGTATTCCACGTTGATGCCGCGTTTTTTCAGGGCTTCCACGATCTGGTCGGATTCATCGATGTTGACCCGGGGGTCTTTGGCGCCCTGGGCGACAAAGAGGGGGCAGCGGATCTTGTCGACGTGGAAGACCGGGGAAGCGGACTTCATCAACTCCTTGTCCTTTTCCGGGTCGCCGACCATTTCGTACATCATCTCGAGCAGGGGTTTCCAGTAGGGTGGAATGGTTTTCATGAAGGTGAAGAGGTTGGAGACGCCGACATAATCAACGGCGCAGGCGTAGAGCTCCGGAGTGAACGTGATGCCGGCCAGTGTGGCGTAGCCGCCGTAGCTGCCACCGTAGATGGCGATGCGCTTCGGGTCGGCGATTCCCTGGCCGATCAGCCATTTAACGCCATCGGTGATGTCGTCCTGCATGGTTTTTCCCCATTGCTTGAAGGAGGCCTCCCAGAAACTGCGTCCGTAACCGGTGGAACCGCGGAAGTTCATCTGCAATACGGCGTAGCCGCGGTTGGCCAGGAACTGCACCTCCGGGTTGTAACCCCAGGAGTCACGGTGCCAGGGGCCACCGTGGGGGTTGACCACCACCGGCAGATTTGCGGGCTCTTTGCCCAAGGGCAGGGTCAGGTAGCCATGGATGGTCAGACCGTCGCGGCTCTGGTACTGGATGGGTTTCATCTCGGCAAGCTTGTTCTCGTCCAGCCAGGGGTAGGGGTCGCCCAGTCTGGTGAGTTTCTTATTTTCGTTTTCGTACAGGTAGATGCGGGACGGGACACGGTCGCTGTAGGCGGTCACGACGAACTTTGTTTCGTCCAGGTCCGTGCTGGAAACCGCCAGGTCCGTTCCGGGCAGTTTCTGCTTGAGCGTGGTGTAGATGGTTTCAAACCGGGGATCGAGAATCTTGTACTCCCGTTTCCAGGTGGTCCAGGAGATGGCGGTCAGAACTTTGCGCTTTTGGGAATAACTCATGTTGCTGACATCGACCTCGGGGTGTTGGAAGATGACCTTTTTCTCTTTCACCGCGCCAAGGTCAAATTCCACTACGGCGGTCTTGTCGCGATTCAGGTTGGACAGGGCGTAGATATTCTTATTGTCGAAGGTAAAGAACAGGGGGGCCAGGGTCTCCTTGAAAGTGGTGGTCAGCAGGGGTTTGAAGGGCTGGTCTTCCGTGTCGCGGTAAAGCAGGGAGGAGTTGACGCCGTCGCTGGTGATGGCGATGCGGATTCTGCCCTCATGGTCGGTGACCCAGCCCATGATGTTTCCGGGATTTTCTGCAACCAGCTTCATTTCGCCGCTGGTTACGTTGATACGATAGACATCAAAGACCTGGGGATTGCGTTTGTTAAGACCGATGAGCATCTCCCCGGGGTTGTCGGTCAAGTCATCGATGACGCTGGCGCGTACGCCGTCAAAAGGGGTCAGGTCCCGGAGGTTTCCACCGTCGCGGTCAACCACTACCAGGTGAAAGTTTTCGTCTCCCTTGAAATCTTTCATGTAGACCAGGTGGTCATCCCCTTTCCAGAAGTAGCCGGCCAGGTCGCGGTCGGTTTCCCCGGTGACGCGAACCGTTTCGCCGCCGGCCGTGGGCCGGACAAAGATGTTGAGCCGGTTTTCATAGGGCTGCAGGAAGGCCAGGTATTGACCGCCGGGGGAGAGGCGGAACGCCGCCTTTTCCGGATTCCGGAAAAAATCCCGCAACGGGATCAGGTCGGCGGAGAACACAACCCCGCACAACGTCAGGAAAGCGGTAGCAAACAACACTTTTTTCATGATCATCATTCTCCTTGTTGTGAATCGTGATGCGGTAACACAGGCATCACGATTCACACTTCAACTGAATTCCATCAAGGGAACCAGTCGAGTCCACATTGTATACGCAGGGAAAAGGCGGACTGTTCTTACCTGACAGGAATCCGGGGGAGGCGCCGGGTTTTGCATGGCGGTTTTTTTTGAGAGACACGCGCCCGAAAACTCACGCGCAAGTCAGCGCACGCGTTCGTAGCCTTCAGGGTAACCCTTGGAAAGCACGATCTGCCACAACTGGTTGTTACGGGCATTGAAAGAACCGGCGCAGCTCAACAGGAAATAGGTCCACATGCGTCGGAAACGTTCATCGTATTTCGGGTTCCGTTGAATGCGTTCCCGGTTGCGGCTGAAGTTCGCATGCCATGCCTTCAGCGTACGCCCGTAGTGGGTACCGAAATTGTGCCAGTCCTCCAGCACGAACAAGCCGTTGATCGCCCGGGTGATGTGCCGGGGTGAGGGCAGCATGCCGTCGGGGAAGATGTACTTGTCCATCCAGGGGTCTCCGATCACTGATGATTGGTTGTTGCCGATGGTATGCAGCAGGAACAGCCCGTTTTCACGCAGGCAGCGATGCGCAACGCGCATGAAGGTGCGGTAGTTCTTGTAACCCACATGTTCAATCATACCGATGGATACGATGCGGTCAAAGGGCTCGTTCAATTCGCGGTAATCCTGCAGGCGGATTTCGATCGGCAATCCCCTGCATGATTCACGCGCCAGTTTGACCTGTTCGCGGGAAACCGTAATCCCGACCACTTCAACCTGATGGTTTTCTGCCGCGTAACGGGCGAAACCTCCCCAGCCGCAGCCGATGTCCAGCACTTTCATGCCGGGTTCCAGTTTCAGCTTGCGACAAGTCAGTTCCAATTTGGCTTTCTGCGCCTGGTCCAGGGTGCGGGCGTTGTGCCAGTACGCGCAACTGTAATTCATGCCCCGGTCAAGCATGAGGGAAAAAAGCTCATTGCCCGTGTCGTAGTGTTTCCTGCCGATGTGGTGTGCTTTTGACTTGCGTTGCAGGTTGAACAGAACCGCGTTCAACGCGATCCAGAACTTTGTCAGTCCTTTGACCTTTCGGTCCAGTTTCGCGACGAGTAAGTGGTAAATGAGTTGATCCACTTGTCCCGCGTCCCACCATCCGTCCATGTAGGCTTCTCCCAGCCCCAGGTTTCCCTGGCGCAGGACGCGCCTGTAGAGGCGTTCATCATGGACCTGGATATCCCATGGGCGATCCCCGTTGATGCGTACGTCAGCCGCTAGAAGCAGCTTTTCTACCTTTGTCTTGGAAGAATTTCCCAAATTGCCCCCTGTATACACTATGTATGCAAAACACTTGATTTCAAGCCGCCGGTCTCACGTTATGAAAAAGGCCGGATTTGTAGAGAAATCCTGGGTCTGAAACCAGAATCAAGCGCATGCGTAAGCGTTGTCCGGATTTGCCTGTCCGCGTATTCACTTTCTGCAAAGTTGAATTCTTCGGCTGACGGCGGATGTGGAGAGAAAGGAATCGAAAATTTGAAACGCCTGTATCAACGATAAGGGCAACTGCGTAATGCATTTTCAGCGGGATCATGAATACCGCGATTACCGCTTTTTTGCCATCCGTTCAAAGGTGGAAGCGGTCACCAGAAATGATTACAGGGAAAAAAGAAGACCTGATGCTGTGTGGTTTTACTCAAAACTTTTTTCTGAATACGAGCGAAGCCGCTGCCGGGAATCCGTAATCAGTGATTGCAGAGTTTGGGTCGCAATTGTACAATGATACGGAAAACCATCAGGAGCACATCATGGCCAAAGGCAGGGACGCCCAGAAAACAACCAAGAAAAAGGCGGAAAAACTCTGAAGGAAAAGCGTCAGGAGAAAAAGCGCAAAAAGACGGAAAAATCCTGAACCCCGAAGGGTCTGCAAAACAACAGGCCGGAAGAGGCGCGGGGTATGCTTTTATTCGACCTGGTTTTGAAGCGGATGAAAGCGGACCTCGAGATAGGGGATGATGTTGCCCTTTTCGCTTAACGCGGAATTGCTTGTCGTGCCGACCTCGATTTTTGCTTCGCTGCGTTGATACATCCCGCTGGGCCAGAAAGAGGTTTCCACGCGCACGCGGTATTTTCCCGGCGGCACCGTTCTGTCCTGGAAGTCTTTCAGGTCCCAGATGTAAATGTGATGGCCGCGGTCGATGCTGGCACCGGTGACGCCGTCCACGTCGCGGAACTCGGAGTACTTGGCCCACTGGGGCAGGTTGACCTGCTTTTCCCTGGCGCAGCCGCTGAACCCGGAAACGTAGACGGTCTTGACGAATTCCCCTTCTTCTTTTTCAATCCAGACAGCGGTCTGGGGGGCCAGTTCATCTCTGAATCCAAGCACGAAGTCAATGGTCACGCAGGGCGTGTGCAAGTTCCCGGGAGACAAGCGGGTCATGGCCGGGCGCAGAGCGGCGAAAACTTCTTTCGCGGCCGGGGTCTTCGCGTACTTCTTGGCCACCTGGATCCAGTAGGTGGTCATTTTCTTCTGGTGTGCCAGTCCCAGGTAATAAAGGGCCTGGGCCTTCTGTTCGTCTGTGCTGTCGCCCTGGAGCACCTGGTTCAGGTCCTTTATGCCCTGGTCGAGCTTGTTGACGAAAAAAGGCATGGCCACATTGATGGCGCCTTTTTCCAGGCGCATCTGCATGTCGT
>DBFQ01000103.1 GCA_002294665.1 Candidatus Aminicenantes bacterium UBA876 | reverse complement strand
TGGGGCGGTTTCTCCGGCGGCGGCGGCAGCTTCGGCGGCGGCGGCGCTTCGGGCGGCTGGTAGGCGCTGATATTTGTGTTTTTTCCATCTTGACATGCCGCTTTCCCCTCTCTACAATAAACTTGCTCTTTGTGTGCGACTCTGTTCCCCGGACTTGGGGTGGAAAAAGGCTTGCGCTTACCATTCATTTTATAGAATTAACCGAAACTTTGCATGAAAGAGCGAGAATTCAGACAGACACCGGGATCGCCCAGAATCCCGGATGATCTCATAAAAATCTGTTCGGATAAACAGGAGGATTTCTGATGAAGAAATGCATGTTTATTGGATTCATGCTGGCATTGTTGCTTCCCGCCCTGACCATCGCCCAGGGCGTTGTCAGCGGTGCCTTTACCGGTCTTGTGACCGACAACGACGGCACCGCGCTGCCCGGCGTTGAAATCCGTGCCGTGCACATCCCCACGGGCACGGTCTTTTCAACGGTTACACGTTCGGACGGGCGCTTCTTTATTCCATCGGTCCGAGTCGGCGGTCCCTACGAAATCACGGCGACCCTGGAAGGCTTCCAGGTGGAAAAGCAGGCCAACATCCGCATCAAGCTGGGTGAAACCAAGGACCTGGCCTTTTCCATGAAACTGGAAACCATTGACGCCGGAGAAATCATTGTGACCGCGTCCGACCCCATCATCAACCCCTCCCGCACCGGCGCTTCCCAGAACGTCACCGAGGAGTTGATCGAATCCCTGCCGACGATTTCCCGCCAGATCTCGGACTTCACCCGCGTCGCACCGCAATTTACCTCCGCGGACGAAGTGGACGGCGCTTTCAACGCCGCCGGCCGCAGCAGCCGCTACAACAACATCCAGATCGACGGCGCCCAGAACAACGACCTCTTCGGACTGGGCGACACCGGCGCCCCCGGCGGCCAGGCATTGACCACCCCCATCAGCCTGGACGCCATCCAGGAATTCCAGATTGTCCTCGCTCCCTATGACGTACGCCAGGGCGTGTTTACCGGCGGCGGCGTCAACGTGATCACCAAGAGCGGCACCAATGAATTCCACGGCTCCGGTTACTGGTACGGCCGCAATGAAAACCTGGTGGGCAACGGCCCGGACGACCAGGAATTCGCGGAATTCACCGAAAAGATCATGGGCGCCACTTTCGGCGGCCCCATCGTCAAGGATAAACTCTTCTTTTTCGCCTCGTTTGAAACCACCAAGAAAACGGTCCCCGAGAACTACTTTATCAGCGGCACCGGTTCCGCTTCCGACTTCGGTTACAAAGCCGAGGCCGACCGTTTCACCTCCATCCTGCAGAGCAAATACGGCTACGATCCCGGCACGTACGGCGAAATCGCCAACGAACAAAAAAGCGACAAGCTCTTTCTGCGCCTGGACTGGAACATCAACCGCAAACACCGCCTGAGCCTGCGCCACAACCTGGTGGACGCCACGCGGGAAGTGCTGTACCGTTCCAGCCCCTATTCGCTCACATTCGGCAACGGCGGCTATGACTTCACGTCCAAGACCAACTCCACGGTCCTGCAGCTCCACTCCACCTTCAGCCAGAACCTTTTCAACGAGATGATCCTCAATTTCACCACCATCCGCGACACCCGCCACGGCATGGGCGCGGATTTTCCGCGCATCAACGTCGACGTGGGCAATGTCTCGTTTGCCGCCGGTACCGAGGAGTATTCCACCGCCAACCAGCTCGACCAGGACCTGTTTGAAATCACCGACAACCTCACCCTCTCTTCCGGCGACCACACCTTCGTGTTCGGCACCCACAACGAGTTCTTCAAGTTCTACAACGTGTTCGTGCAACGCTCATTCGGCGTGTACGACTTTGACTCCCTGGATGACCTGGAAGCGGGAACCCCCAGCTATTATGACCGCTACTATTCCACCACGAACGATCCAAATGCGCCGGCGGAATTCTCCGTCTTTCAGTTGGGCCTGTATGCCATGGATACATGGAACGTCATGCCCAACCTGAACCTGACCATCGGCCTGCGCGCCGACGTCCCGCTGATGCCCGACACCCCGCCGGCCAACCCCGCGGTTGAAGCCGCTTTCGGTATTCCCACCGATCAGAACGCCGGCGGCAACATCCTGTGGTCGCCCCGCCTGGGCTTCAACTGGGATATCTTCTCGGATCAGCGCACGCAATTGCGCGGCGGCATCGGCATCTTTTCCGGCCGCACGCCTTATGTGTGGATCTCCAACCAGTACAGCAACACCGGCACGGAGCTGGCGCGTTACCGCAACTACGCTCCGGATTTCTTTATCACCGATCCCTACAACCAGCCCACTTCCGCCAGCGCGCGTATCGCTTCGGACATCAACCTGATCTCCGATGACTACCGCTTTCCCCAGTTGTGGCGCTTCAACCTCGCGGTCGATCAGAAACTGCCGATGGGCTTTACCGGCACGGTGGAATTCGTCTATTCCAAGAGCATCAACGAAATTCTCTACCAGAACGTCAACATCGCCCCCAACGGCGAATACGCCTTTGACGGCCGGCCGCTCTACGGCACGCCGTCCACGGCGTCCTACATCTACGGGCGCCCCGACTACGTAGACCCCGATTTCGGCAACGTGATCCTCTTGACCAACACCGACAAAGGCTACCAGTACGCCCTGAGTTTCCAGATCCAGAAGGAATGGGGCGGCGGCAACAACTTCAACGCCGCTTACACCTACGGCATGGCCAAGGACCTCTTCGGCGGCACATCCTCACGCGCCATCTCCAACTGGCAATACAACATCCACACCGGTGATCCCAACAATCCCGAACTCTCCTACTCCGCTCACGACACCCGCCATCGCTTCGTGATGTCCGTCACCAAGCGCTTCAACCTCATCCCCAAGGCCCCCACAACCGCGACTCTCTTCTACACCGGACGTTCCGGCAAACCCTATTCCACGCGCTACTACAACGACTTCAACGGTGACGGCACCAGCAACGACTCGATTTACGTGCCCCAAAGCGAAAACGAGCTGATCCTGCTCAAGGGTACCTGGGAAGAGTTGGACGCCTACATCAAGGCCGATCCCGCCCTGGACAGCCACCGCGGGCAGATCCTGCCGCGCAACGCCAGCCGTGACCCCTGGTATCACCGCCTGGACCTGAAGTTCGCCCAGGATATCCCCCTGCCGGCGCTGAAGAACGCCAAGGTACAGCTCACCCTGGACATCACCAACCTGCTCAACATGTTCAACAAGGAATGGGGTGTGTACAAGTACGTCCAATACGACGACGCCCCCCTGACCTATCGCGGCATGGATGCAGACACCGGCCTGCCCATGTTCGAGTTCTGGGGCAAGACCGCTTCCGACGACGCCCGTTACACCCTCAACCAGATCCTCAGCCGTTGGCAGATGATCCTGGGTGTGCGCGTCAAGTTCTGATTTCGTCAGAAATCAGCGATAGATCCGCCCCCCGGCCCCCGCGGCCGGGGGGCTTTTTTTATACCGGACGGCCTGAACGGCTCTGCGGCGGCCGGTACCCCGGCATGAGGTAACGCCGTGACCTCTTGTTGTAGCCGAAAGTAAAGATCCGCTCCAGTCCGGGAAGTCGCTGCAGGTACCGCAGACCGAAGCGATCCAGGGGACCGATCACCAGGAAGTGGACCCCGATCACCAGCGCCGCCGCCGCCAGGAAATTCACGATACCGGAAAGCATGGCGGGAACGGCTGCGACCAGTAATGGCTTCAGGTAGGCATTGTAAAGCCCCAGCACCGCCATGACCATGCCGATGATCGCCGTGATCAACACCGCGATCCGGGCCGGAGAGCAGACAACCGCCTTCTCGGGACAGATGTTGATGCAGCGGTTGCAGGATTCACAATTCATCTTCCAGAACGGCCGGGGCTGCTCTCCCGCAGGCAAAAGGATCGCCCCGACCGGGCACGCCCGGACACAGATTCCGCAAGCAGTGCAATCCCTGTCGGCGATGAACATCTTGCCCATAAAACGCCGGCCGAAAAAAGCGAACAGGCTGCCCACCACGCGTGACCAGAGCTGGTGAAAGGACGCCACGCGGTAACGGGATGCTTCTTCCGACAGCAGCTTGCGGGCGAAGGCGCGCGTCATCTCCTCCCCGGTTGCGATCAGCCGGGTGCGGGTTTCCGCGTCCGGACCGGGAATGAATTGCTGCCAGTTGTCGGGATAGGAAGCCCGTCCGGTCAGGAAAACATCGTAGCCCCTGCGCCGCAACATGCGCCGCGCCTGCTCGGGGGCCTGCA